>JAKISK010000022.1 GCA_021648625.1 Thiomicrorhabdus sp.
CGGTGGATTTACACAACCCAGAAGTGAAAGTTGAGTTTGAATTACACCAAAAAACGTTGAATGTCATTACAAAGCGTAGAGTGGGCTTGGGTGGCTTTCCTATGGGTACGCAGGGGGAATTGCTTTCATTGATGTCAGGAGGTTTTGATTCCACCGTGGCGAGTTATTTAACGATGAAGCGGGGGGTGAAAACCCATTTTATCTTTTTTAATTTAGGCGGCGCGGCGCATGAAATTGGGGTCAAGCAGGTTGCGTTGTATCTATGGGCACAATTTGGTTCTTCGCACCGTGTGTCATTTATTACCGTTCCATTTGAGGATATTGTGACAGAAATTTTTCGTTCCACCCATGAGAGTTACATGGGGGTGACCTTAAAGCGTTTAATGTTAATGGCGTCTGAAAAAATAGCCGATGAGATGGGTATTGATGCGCTGGTCACGGGAGAGAGTGTGGCTCAGGTGAGTAGCCAAACGTTACGAAACCTTGCGGTGATTGATAAAGCAACGGATAAACTGGTGTTACGCCCTTTGGCGATGATGAATAAACCAGAAATTATGGGCATTGCCAATGACATTGGCACACGACATTTTGCGGAGAGCATGCCTGAGTATTGCGGTGTGATCTCTAAAAACCCGGTGATTAATGGTTCGTTTAAACGCATGGAAAAAGAGGCGGCTCGTTTTGACTATGCTGTATTGGAGTCTGCGGTGGAGCAAGCGGTACGTATTCCCGTGCATACGATTATTGATGATGTAAATGCCGCCGAATCGGTGGAGGCTTTATCAGAGCTTACGCCTGAAATGACGGTCATTGATATTCGTCGTGAAGAGGAGGTTTCTGGGTCTCCATTGGCATTGGAACGAGTGGAAGTTATTCCTTTTTACGAACTAAACCACCAATTTAAAGGGTTGGATCAAAGCAAAGAGTATCTGTTGTATTGTGAGAAAGGGGTAATGAGTCAGTTGCATGCACAGTATTTAAGAGATGCAGGGTTTGAGAATGTTCGTGTGTATCGTCCGAGTGCTTAATGCCGATAAATAAATCGAAAGAAAGTATTCCCTCCTCGCTGTTTTAATTGGGAGTTTAGGTTGTGTTTTCTTGTTGTAAGGGAAACACAACGGCGTGATCCATTTCCAATTTCACCCCAATTTTAGAGCCAATTTCATGGTCATGATGGGATTGACTCATGCACAGCACGTGTTCACCACTGTCGAGTTTTAAGGTGTACAAAAAGTGCGATCCTCTAAACACTCGGTTGATTACCTCTAACTGCCAATCGCTTTCATCGCGATGAATAATGTCATCAGGGCGAACCAAAACCGATACTTGTTCATCGGGTTCAAAATCATCACACACGTTGGTTTTTAAATTTCCTAATGCGGTGTGTACTTGACTGCAACTGCACACCGTTCCTTTAATTAAAACGCCTTGACCAATAAAGTCGGCCACAAACGGGTGGTTGGGTTGATGGTATAGCGTATAAGAGCTGCCCCATTGCAATAATTCGCCCGCGTTCATCACGCCAATGCTGTCTGCGATGGCAAAGGCTTCATTTTGGTTGTGCGTGACCATTAAGGCGGTAATGCCTTCGGCTTTTAAAATACAGCGCACTTGTCTGGCAAGGCTCTCTCGTAACTCCACATCCAACCCCGAAAAAGGTTCGTCCATTAACAGTATTTGTGGTTTTGCGGCCAATGCACGCGCGAGTGCCACACGCTGTTGTTGTCCGCCTGAAAGTTCGTGAGGATAGCGCGTTTCTTTGCCTGATAAATCCACCAGCTCTAAGAGTGTGCGAATGCGTTCTTGTTGCTGTTTTTTACTAAAGTTTGCAATGCCAAAGCGAATGTTATCGGCAACATTTAAGTGCGGAAACAGTGCATAATCCTGAAAGACCATCCCAACGTTTCGTGATTCGGTTTCGATATGCACACAGTCTGAGGAGACGGTTTGTTCGCCTAAACAAATGTTGCCCTGTGTAATGGGTTGTAAGCCTGCGATGGTTCGCAACAGTGTCGTCTTTCCACACCCACTGGGGCCAAGTAAACAGCCAATTTCGCCCGCCGCTAAGTGCAGAGAAATTTGGTTTAAAATAACGGTATTTTGGTGGCGACTTTCAATTTGATTTATGTGCAGTTCACGCATGACGCTTTCCAATGAGTTTGCTTAAAATAATGACGGGAATCAGCCCTGTAATTACAATGAGGAGTGCGGGCAGTCCTGCGTCGGCCAGTCGTTCGTCCGCTGCCATTTCATAGGCACGAACAGAGAGGGTATTAAAGTTGAAAGGTCTTAATATTAAGGTGGTGGGCAACTCTTTTAAGACCTCTACAAACACTAAAATAAAGGCGGTAATAAGGCTACTGCTGAGTAAGGGTATATGAATGCGTTTTAAAAGCGTCCAGTTATTTGCGCCTAACGTTTTGGCGGACTCATCCATGCTGGGTTTAATTTGCGATAAGCCCGAGCCAACACTTTGCAGAGCCACGGATAAAAAGCGGAAACAGTAGGCAAACACCAATGCAAACAGTGTACCAGAGAGTAATAACCCCGTTGAAATATCGAGATGGGTTCGCGCCCAGTTATCGACGGTATTATCCAACCATGCAAACGGAATCATGACGGCAACGGCAATAACAACGCCAGGAATGGCATACCCTAATCCTGCAATACGCACGGTGTTGTCAATAAAGGTGTGTTGTTGTGCGCGTTTTACATACAGCAGCAACAGAGCAATCGAAATCGTGATCAGTGCGGTAACAAAAGCAAGGCTAAAGCTGTTCCAAACCAAGGCAAAAAACTCTGAATTTAGTTGGGTACTGGCCACATTAATCGACCAATCGAGCAGTTGCAATGCGGGGATAATAAAACCAAATAGAATGGGCAAAAGGCAGACAGAAAATGCCAGCAGGCTTTGATGACCCGTTAAGGTAGGAAGTGTTTTGCGCAAGGGTTGGTTGTGTCCTGTGAAGTATTGGGCTTTTTTTCGTGACCAAAACTCAATCGCCATTAAAGCGGTCACAAACACCAGTAATAAAATCGAGAGCTGTGCGGTGGTGGTGGTGTCTCCAAACCCTGTCCATGTACGGTAAATTCCCGTGGTAAAAGTGGGTACGCCAAAGTGTTGCACGGTTCCAAAATCGGCAAGGGTTTCCATAAGTGCTAACGTTAACCCCGCAATGATTGCGGGGCGGGCAATGGGCAAAGCCACTTTAAAAAAAGTTTTGTAAGGTCCCGCACCTAAGGTTCGGCTGGCGTGCATTACACTTTGGCTTTGGTTAGCAAAAGAGGTACGCGCTAATAAATAGACATACGGGTACAAAACCAATGAAAACATAACAATGGCGCCACCTAATGAACGAATCTCTGGAAACCATAAATTAACGGTTTGTGTTTCAAATACCGTTCTTAATGCCGATTGAACCGGCCCCTCAAACTCCAAGAGTCCAGTGTAGGTGTAGGCGATAATGTAGGCGGGCATCGCCATGGGTAAGAGCAGTGCCCAGTGCAGAATGGATTTACCAAAAAATTGGTATTGGCTAATGAGCCACGCGGTAGGAATTCCAAGCAGTAGGGTGCCTATGGTTACCCCAAGCATGAGCCATAATGAGTTGATAATGTACACAGGCAACAAGGTGTCGCTTAAATGCGCCCAATTATCATTGGTTGGCTCAAACACAAAACTGACCAGTACCCAAAGGGGGACGGTCAGTAAAAGGGCTATGAGAGTGGTCAGTATCGACCAGCGGTTGATCCGTTTGGTCATTGTGTACCGTGTTGTGTTCTATTTAGCCCTAATCCCCAGATAGAAACACGAATTAGAGTGCAAGTGATTGATGTGCATAGTGAATTCAAAAAAGGCAAAGTCACCTTATTGGTGATGCGCTCTTTTTTGAATTTGCTAGGTGCGTCAAGGGCTTGTGCTATAAACGTGTTTTCTATCTGGGGATTAGGGTTTAGGATCAAAATTATCGCCAACCCGCTCGATCCATAATGCGAATGGCTTCGTTATTCAGGTTGCCAAGCTGGGTTAAATTCAGCGCATCGCTATGAAACTCGCCCCAGTTTTTTAAGGTATCACTCCAAGGCGCATTCGCAATCACAGGGTATTCATTGTTGGTTTTGGCGTACCACGTTTGCGCATCGTTAGACAGAAGGTACTCAATTAGCTTAATGGCATTCGCCTTATTTTTAGCCGCTTTGGTCACGGCAATGCCACTGACATTAATGTGCGTGCCACGGTCGGACTGGTTAGGCCAAAAAACTGCAACTTGTTGTGCTGCTTTAACCTGTTTAGGGTCGTTGCTGTTAAGCATTTGCCCTAAGTAATAAGTGTTTACGACCGCAATGTCGCACTGACCCGCTGCCACCGCTTTAATTTGATCTCGGTCGCCCCCTTTGGGTTTACGCGCCATATTTTCAACCAAGCCCCCAACCCAGTTTTCTGTCTTCTCTTTGCCCTTATGAGCAATCATAGAGGCCACTAAGGATTGATTGTAAATATTATTGGAAGAGCGAATGCAGATACGTTTTTTCCACTTTGAATCGGTTAACCCTTCATAGGTGCTGAGTTCGGACGGCTTTACGCGGTCTTTGGCGTATACAATCATACGAGCGCGCGTGGTGAGACCCACCCAATAACCATCGGCATCACGTAAATGCTCAGGCACACGTTTTTTCATCGTATCATTTAAGCTAACTTGCAATACACCCGCCTCTTTTGCGCGGTATAAGCGCCCCGCATCGGTGGTAATTAATACATCGGCTGGGCTGTTAATGCCTTCCAACTCTAAGCGCTTTAAGAGCGCATCGGCTTTACTGGTAATTAAATTGACTTTAATGCCTGTAAGTTGAGTAAAGTCCGTTAAAATCGGCTTAATTAACTGCTCTTTGCGAGCTGAGTACACGTTCACCTCTTCAAGGTCGGCATAAACTGGAAAGCTGATTGCGCCCATTAACAAAAATGCGCCAATTGTTTTTAAATTGAGTTTCATAGCGGGGAATACCTTATGTATTAAGTCGTGATGTTTTATCGTTAAAGTTTGTATGGGAATTATTTTAATACAAATGATAACAGTTATCAATTAGATTTAGTTTAAATGCGTTCTATTAAAGCAAAACCCTAATCCCCAGATTAGAAAATACGTTTACAGCGCAAGCCCTTGACGCACCTACGTAAATGTAAAAAAGAACGCATCACCAACAAGGTGACATTGTCATTTTTACATTCAGCTATGCACATCAATTGCTTGCACTCTAATTCACATTTCTATCAGGGGGTTAGGGTAAAAGAATCATGATATGGATAAAACATTTTCGATAAAATTTTAAACCGTTTCACTGTGCTAGAATGAAGTAAAGACTCTTCTTAATAGGTAATTAACCCTAATCCCCAGATAGAAAATACGTTTATAGCGCAAACCCTTGACGCACCTAGCAAATGTAAAAAAGGACGCATCACCAATAAGGTGACATTGTCTTTTTTACATTCACTATGCACATCAATTGCTTACACTCTAATTCGCATTTCTATCGGGGGATTAGGGATTAACAGGGAGTATTACGCGATGTTTGAAAGTGCTTTCATTGAATTAACCATGCTTTTAACCGTTTCCGCTTGTTTAGGCATGATTGCAATGTGGCTACGCCAGCCGTTAATTGTTGCGTTTATTGCGGTGGGTATTTTAGTTGGCCCCTCCGTTTTGGGAATGGTTAGTCAGACGGATCAAATTGAGTTGCTGGCTCATGTTGGCATTGCCATTTTATTGTTTGTGGTGGGGTTGAAGCTTGACCTGCATATTATTAAAACCATGGGCGTTGTGGCTTTATTTACGGGATTAGGGCAGGTTATTTTTACCTCTGTCTTTGGCTTTTTAATTGCGCTCTCCCTTGGGTTGTCTCCCATTCCCGCATTGTATGTTGCGGTTGCACTTACCTTTTCAAGTACCATTATTATTGTCAAACTACTTTCAGATAAGGGCGAGTTAAATGCGTTGCACGGGCGTATTGCCATTGGTTTTTTAATTGTGCAAGACATTGTGGTGGTGTTGGCGATGATTGCATTAACCGCCACAGGCCAAGCGCAAGAGAGTACCAGTATTGGGTTTGAAGTATTTATGGTGCTGGTGAAAGGACTGTTGATGTTGGTGGTGGTGGCACTGCTGATGCGTTATGTGATTCCTCGTTTGTTAAACCGTTTGGCGCATTCGCCAGAACTCTTAATTTTATTTGCGATCTCTTGGGCGATGTTGGGTGCTACAGCGGGCTATTTACTTGGGTTTAGCCAAGAAGTAGGGGCTTTTTTAGCGGGAATTTCGTTGGCTTCTACGCACTATCGAGAGTTAATTGGTGCGCGTTTGGTCAGTTTACGTGACTTTTTATTGCTGTTTTTCTTTATTAATTTAGGCGCGAGTTTAGACCTTTCGACATTGGATGCACAAGTATGGGATGCGCTGTTACTGTCGGCCTTTGTGTTAATTGGTAACCCGATTATTGTCATGATCATTATGGGGTATATGGGGTATCGTAAACGCACGGGGTTTTTAGCGGGGTTAACGGTGGCTCAAATATCGGAATTTTCTTTGATTTTAGCAGCGTTAGGCTTTAGTTTAGGTCATATTAATCAAGAGACGGTAGGGTTAATTACGTTGGTGGGGTTAATTACGATTTCGGCCTCTACTTATATGATTTTATACTCTCAACCACTGTATCGACTTTTATCGCCATACTTAGGGGTTTTTGAACGTAAGGTGGCTTACCGAGAGGAGGCGCTGGACCAACAGCAACGTGCGCGTTCTACCGATGTGATAGTGTTTGGCTTGGGGCGATTTGGCATGGTCATTGCAAAAACCCTGCAAAAACAAGGCTTACATGTTTTGGCTGTGGATTTTAATCCGCTGTTAATTAAACAGAGTGCCGAGCATGGCGTGCCAACCCGTTATGGGGATGCTGAAGATGCTGAGTTTATTCGCAGTTTACCGTTACATGAAGCCAAATGGGTGCTGGGAACCATGCGAGACCGCACCGTAAATTTGGTGCTGTTTAAGTCGTTAAAGGAAGGTGACTTTCAGCATAAAGTGGCATTGGCTGCTACCCACCAATCTGAAGTCGATGAATTTAAAGCGCTTGGGGTGGATATGGTGCTACTGCCTTATCATGATGCGGCGGTAGAAACGGTGCATCGTTTACTGTCAGACAGTGAGTTTAAAAGATAAGTTACGGGTTCAGGTTTAAAATAGGGGACAGTGATGTTAAAACATTTATTATTTATTTCACAACATACGCAACATGAACAGGCGTTGTTTGATTGGGTGCTTGCTTTTGCTCAATCGCAAGGTGCAACGGTAACGGTCTTACGTGTGCTGCCAGAACCTGAAGCGGGTATATTCCTTTGGTTTGAGAATCTGTTGCCCACAGAGGTTATGCACCGACAATCGAAAGTGGTATTAGGTGAGTTTACAGCCTGGAAAACGCAGGCAGCCAAAGCGGGGGTTACTTTAACCACCGAGGTTTTATTTGGAAAGCTTTTTTATAAGGCCATTCAGTATGCAGTGAAAACATCGGTTGACTGGATCATTAAGCAAACCGATGAAGCTACGCAGGGATTAACGGCGAATATTTTTAACAGTCAAGACAAGCATCTTCTGCGTAAATGCCCTTGCCCCGTGTTATTACACAAACACGGCACGGCACTGCCTTTTAATAAAATTATGGCGAGCATTGATGTGGATCTTTATGCCGAAACACTTGCCCCTTGTGACTTTAATCAATCTATCTTAAAACAGGCAATTTTTGTGGCTCAGTGGCAACAGCGCATTTACCAAAATAACACTTACTTAGAGGTGGTACACGCGTGGCAAGCGGATGCTGAAAACTTGGTGCATTATTGGAACCCTGATTTATCAGAGGGCGACCTGCTCAAATGGACTGAGAACAGTCGTCAACAGCACTTAACAGCGATAGAAATGGAGCTTAATGCACTGAACGCTTCGAATATTGAGTTTGAAACGGTTTTACCCAAAGGGGCGGCGGTTGAGGTAATTCCCCATGTGGTCGAACAACATCAGGTTGATCTGTTGGTTATGGGAACATTAGGGCGTGAAGGGTTGCCTGGAATGATTATTGGTAATACCTCGGAATCCATTCTTGAACAAATTAACTGTTCAGTTTTGGCATTAAAGCCCCGTAATTTTGTTTCGCCTATTTCAGAGCCTCTTTAATGGGATAGGTTTGCGTTTGCAATCTCCCTTAACTTAGGCACATTCAACTTGGCTTGATCGGCAATAGCAATGGCGCGCGCCAACCGTACCGGGGCGGTGCGCCCCATGCAACCATGTTGTGGATCGCCATTAAATGCTTCAACCAGCCCCTTCATTAAGCGTTTACGGTCATTGCTGGATTGTGTTAGCCAGTCTTGAGTGTCGAGTACATCGCTGGCTACGGCTTGCATAAGGTCAGGATGGTGTTGTGCCAGTTGCTCTACATTTCCGCCCACTTCCAACCCCGCAATATTGGTGGTTAAGATGTAGAGGTTTTTACGAACCAGTTCATAGATAAGCTCCCCTTCTGTGTTAAGAATGAAACTGGGCAATTCTAAAGTTGCCAGTGCTTCTTGTACTAAGGCGGCATGTTTTCCAAAAATAGGCGAAGGAATCACGACCTTGCTGTCCATGCCTTTTTTCTTTTCAAACCAAACGGAAATTACGGTTGGGTCTTGAACGTTTGCCGCTTTCCAGTCACGTGGGAGCAGTTCGTTTTGCAATAAAATAAGATTGTTTTTCCAGCTTTTTGGCAACGTTGCAAGGGTGCTTTGAAGATCTGCTTCGCCAACAGAAACCAATATTGCGGTTGGATGGGGTATCTCTTGTGCCACCAGTGACATGGACATGGCGCGATGAATGCCTTGAACGGGGTAGCCAAGTTTTAAAAACCCACGTGCAAACACGCTGCCCAGTTCGCCAAGTCCGACGACGATAATTGGATTTTTCATGCGTACTTCCTTTTGTATGTGTTTTTTTGGGTGCATTGCACCAAAATAGCCCGTTTGCGTTTAGGCAT
The DNA here is from genome assembly GCA_021648625.1 of Thiomicrorhabdus sp. Taxonomy (GTDB): domain Bacteria; phylum Pseudomonadota; class Gammaproteobacteria; order Thiomicrospirales; family Thiomicrospiraceae; genus Thiomicrorhabdus. The sequence continues at coordinate 9,055 of JAKISK010000022.1, forward strand.
TTCGAGTAAAATAGACCGTAAATAGAGTTAATGAGAATCTTAACAATGAATGAACAAAAAGCAAAATTTACTTGGCACTATTATATTATGGCATCGGGTGCATTGTTGGCGATGTTGGCGGGCACGTTGGGTTCTATTAATGGCGTGGTGACGGGGTTGGCATTGTCGTTAGTGAGCTTGCCAAGGTTGCAGCTTAAAACGTTGACTCGACTGGCCTTTATGGCGGCATTTGTGGGGTTGTATGTTTACGCTTTTCCAGACCCAGATGTGGTACGTGAAAAGATGGCAGGGCAGCATATTCCGATGGATCCAGATTTAATGCGTTCTCAAGTAAATCCGCAGGCCAGTACAGCGGTTGATGTGAGTGAAAGTCAAAATATTCAAGGGATTAAACAGGTCGAAGCGCAAATTGAAAATCCTATTCTTGAACAGGGGGGGGAGAAAAATAAAGAAAATTCCAGTCCCGCTCCTAAAGAATCTGAATAATTTAAGCTTTATGAATTCCAAGGCCTTAGAGGATTATTTAAAAGTTATTTATAAGCTGGAGAGCAGCGCACCTTCGGGCAAAGGGGTGCAAACCTCTGCAATTGCAGAGCGTTTGTCGATCTCTCAAGCCTCTGTTTCAAATATGCTTAAAAAATTAGCGGATAAAGCACTGATTGAGTATGCACCTTATTATGGGGTTCAACTTACACTGTCGGGACGAAAAATTGCATTAGACATGGTGCGTAAGCATAGGATTTTAGAACAGTATTTAGTGGAACGATTAGACTATTCTTGGGATGAAGTCGATGCCGAAGCTGAAATACTGGAGCATTCCATTTCCGATAAGCTGGCAAACCGAATGTGGGAGGTATTAGGTAGGCCAACACACGACCCGCATGGCTCGCCGATTCCTTCTGAAACGGGTGAAATTACTGCCTGTACGCTGAGCGCACTGTGTGACGTACAGAAGGGACAAACGGTGGTGGTGAGGCGCATTAAAAATCGTAGCCCAGAGGAGTTGCGTTATTTGGCATCCATTGGGTTAACCACCGGGGTTTCGCTTGAGGTTGCACATTGTCCGCTTGCAAAAGAGCCTTTTAGGGTCGTAATTGAGGGCGGCCTGGAGCAGGTGATTGATTATCAATTGGCTCAATTTTTAATGGTTGACGGGGGGTAAGCGGTGTATGCCAAATAAATCGGATGTGTTTTTTTCAAACATGCTAGAAAGTATGGAGACGTCGATTATTTGGGTGGCGCAAGATGAGACCATTCAGTATGTTAATTTGGCCGCGAGTGAGCTGTTTCAGCAAAGCCCTAAACGTTTATACCAACAAAAATGGACGGTATTGTTTCCAGATTTGGTGGCGGATATTCAGCAAGCAACGAAAAAAAAAATTACCATTCACGATTACACCATCTTAGTGGCAGGGCAAGATGGCGTTCGAGTAAATTGCACCATCTCTCCGTATGATATGCTGGGAAAACTGGGCTGGCTGTTTGAAATTTACAGCACCGAACGGCACCATCGTATTGTTGAAGAAGATGAGCGCTGGCACCAATATGAAGCAGGAAATTTATTGGTTAAAACCTTAGCACACGAAGTCAAAAATCCACTCGCGGGCATTTTAGGTGCCACACAGCTATTGCAAAAGCGCCACCAGCCAGGGGCCCGCGATTTGGTCTTTTTAGAGGTCATCTCTAAAGAAGTATTGCGTTTAAGCAACTTAGTGGATCGTATGCTGGGGCCTAAAAGTTCTCATGAAAAAAAATATTATAATATTCATGAGCTTATTCGGTATGTTTTGCAAATAGTGGGGGGGGAAAAACCCGCCAATATTTTTATTAAACAGGATTATGACCCGAGTATCCCTGATGTTTTGATTGATTTTGAGGCGATGGTTCAAGCCATTTTAAATTTGGTCAAAAATGCAATTCAAGCCATGGAAAAATATGGCGGACTGCTGACCATTAAAACCCGTATTGAACATAAATTTACACTGGGGACACAAACCCACCCGTTGGTGGCGGTAATTAGCATTATAGATGAAGGGGAGGGGATTCCCGTGGCGGTGTTTGATTCTATGTTTTATCCTATGGTGAGCAGTAAAGTTGAAGGAACGGGGCTGGGTTTGCCCGTCTCACAAAATGTATTGCGAAAGCATGATGGGTTGATTGTGGCAGAAAGCCAGCCTGGAAAAACGGTGTTTAATGTGTATTTACCACTGAAACAGAGGGAGAGTAAAGCGTGAAAGCAAATCAAGAAATGAACCCTGTTGTTTGGATTGTGGATGATGACGCCTCCATTCGGTGGGTGCTTGAAATGGCGTTGGAAGACAGACCTTATGAAATTAAGGTATTTGAATCGCCCCTAGAGGCACTTAAAACCTTTGAAAATTTACCGCCTACCGTGGTTATTAGTGATGTTCGTATGCCAGACATGGATGGTTTAACGTTTATGGAGGCGATTCACGAAAAAAACAAAAAAATCCCTGTGATTATTATGACCGCGCATGCTGATTTTAATACCGCGGTTAAATCGTTTCAGGGCAAAGCGTTTGAGTACTTACCCAAACCGTTTGATATTGACGAGGCAACGGGGCTGGTAGCGCGTGCGATTAAACGCAGTCTCTCTGGTGGGGTTTCTCGCAGTAAAAAAATACGAAAAACCGATAAACAACCTTTAAATATCATTGGTGCCGCCCCAGCCATGCAAGAGGTTTTTAGAATCTTAGGGCGCGTGGCGCAACTGGATGTGACCGTCTTAATTAATGGTGAAACAGGTACCGGTAAAGAGCTGGTGGCACAAGCATTGCACGAACTAAGCCCACGGTCGGAAGCGCCTTTTGTGGCGTTAAATACCGCCGCCATTCCTAGAGACTTATTAGAATCTGAACTGTTTGGTCATGAAAAAGGCGCGTTTACAGGCGCGCACTCTCAGCGTATTGGACGTTTTGAAGAGGCAAATGGTGGCACGTTGTTTTTGGATGAAATTGGAGACATGCCCGTTGATTTACAAACGCGGTTACTGCGTGTGTTAAACGACGGTATTTTTTATCGAGTGGGGGGACGCACGCCCGTATCGACCGATGTTCGTATTGTGGCGGCCACGCATCAAAATATGGAACAACTGGTTCGAGAAGGGCGATTTAGAGAAGATTTGTTGTACCGCCTGAATATTATTCGCATTAAAGTACCCGCATTGCGCGAACGCAAAGAGGATGTTCCGTTACTACTGCGCTTTTATATGGAACAAGAAGCCCGCTTGTTGGGATTAGAAGAGAAAAATTTAAGTACCAAAGTTGAAACGTTTTTATCCGACTTGCCATGGCCTGGAAATGTACGGCAGTTAAAAAGTTTATGCACTTGGTTAACCATTATGGCGCCAGACAAAACGGTGCACATGGAAGATTTACCCTTAGAGTTAAAAAGCCCAACCGAATCCACCTTTATTAATGAGGATTCGAATCAATGGGAGGTGATGCTTAAAAATTGGTCAACAGATTTTTTACAAAGTGGCAGAGAAGGCTTGCACACGTGTGCGGAGTCAATGTTTGAAAAGGTCTTGATTGATGTTGCGTTGCACCACAGTCATAATCACCGTCAAAAAGCGGCGGTGTTATTAGGGTGGGGGCGCAATACGCTTACCCGTAAAATTCAGGCACTAGGAATGGACGAGTAAGCACTATGCTTAAAGAACTTTGGCAATATCTCTCTCACCCAACGGAAAACGCCGTGGCAAAAAAGATGGGTTTTTTAACAGAATCTATTGCAATGGAGGCTCGGGCAAAGCGTTGTAAATTGAGCTGGGGGGTACATTATCAAAACTGCCAAAAAGCGATATTAAACGCATCAAAGCGTGCCGTACAAAAGCGAACCGTGCTGGTGCTTGGGGCGGGTTCTTTATACGATGTGCCTTTGGACGTTTTATCGACCCAGTTTGAAAAAGTCATTTTGGTCGATTTGGTATTTTTAAACTCCGCTCGAACCTTGGCGCAGCAGTTTGATAACGTAGAACTGGTTGAGCATGATATTACGGAGTCTTTAGAGCGCATAATGGTGGGATTTTCGTTTGTGGACACACCTGCATCATGGCTTGATGATCCGAGTATTGATTTGGTGATTTCATTAAATTTGATTACGCAATTGCCATTAATCCCTGTTCGTTGGTTAATTGAGCACTTTGACGTTTCGGAACAAGAGGGAGATATTTTAGGTAAACAGCTAATTTTGGCGCATTTATTATACTTGCAAACGTTTAATGGCGAGGTCTGTTTAATTGCCGACCGTGAAGGGGTCGAGTTTGATTCAACCGGTCAAGAAATTGATCGTTTTGATCCATGGTGGGACGTAGAACCCCCCGCTATTGCATACCCTAAATCGGAGTATCGTTGGCCGTGGCAAGTGGTGCCTTTAGGGGAGGTAAGTCGCTATAAAAGCCAAAAAAATAGAGTAGGGGTCTCTTTTTTATAATTTTGTAAACTCTTTGATGCTTAAAGGGTGGTTGGGTCGAAACTGTTTCACTAATTCATTTGACCACTGTTGTGCGCGTTTAGGAAGCCCATGGGTGAGGTAGTGTTGTACTTGGGCAAGCACTGCTTGTTGAAAATCGTTAGACGCTTGGCATCCATTGGCTAAGTTGTCGGCACTAAAATGAAAGGTCGTATTGGCAGATATTGAAAAAATCCACTCTAAGGCTTGAGGTTTAACCTCAACTTTTTCGAAGTTTGCTTGTTGTTTCGCCGTGCGACCATCAGGAATATACCAGTAACCAAAATCTTCCAATAAACGCCGCTTCTTACCTGCCACACACCAGTGGGCAATTTCATGCAGAGCACTGGCAAAGAAACCGTGGGCAAAGATAATTCGATGGTAAGGGTGGTTGGCATCGGCAGGGCGGTAAATAGGCTCTTTTTCACAGCAAACCAGCACGGTTTGGTGACGGATTTTAAAGGCATTGTTAAAGAGTGTGATTAAGGTGTTTACTTCGTCAGAAAGCGCGGGCGTGTGGTTAACTGTCATTTATTGAAAAGCCGTGTACTGAATTTGATTAATGATCCAACTCTGTTTGCCATTGGGCGTGTCTACGTTAACCTCATCATCAACAGATTTTCCAATTAATGCCCGTGCCATAGGGGCGTTGATACTGATGGCGTTTTTTTGAGGATCAAACTCATCGGCTCCCACAATTCGGTATTGCACGACCTTTCCATCCTCATTTTCTAATTCAACCCAAGCACCAAAAAAAACTTTACCATCTTGTTGTGGAGAGTATTCCACAATGATTAGCACTTCAAGCCGTTTTTTTAAAAAACGAATGCGGCGATCAATTTCACGTAAACGGCGTTTGCCCTCCTTGTATTCGGCGTTTTCCGAGCGATCACCATGTGCGGCGGCAATGGTTACCTCTTTGGTGGTGTGTCGGCGTTCAACACGCCAAAGATAATCCAGCTCTTTTTCGAGTTTGGTTCGACCTTCTCGGGTGATTAAATTGGCTCTTTCAGTCATGGTTTACTCAGGATACCAAGGGGATTTTTCGGTTATTTCATACTGGGCTCTAAAGTGCTTTTTTAACAATTTAATGGAGCCGTTCTTTTTTACCGCCAAGCAACCTCCAAGTTCGTTTAACAGTTTATTAAAACGCTGTTGGCGCTCTAATTTTAATGCTTTTACATTTGGATCAATGTAGATTTTCATAAAGTTATTGGCGGTTAAACTGTATTTGGTGACATATAAGCGGTTGACTTGATTTAAGGATTTGGAAACGCTGATCCCACGGCAACGTTTATTATAGGCATCGGTAAGTAAGGCGATCTCAATTAAGTCAATATGGATTTGAAGTTCGTTATTTTCTTCTGTAATAGGCTGTGCCGCCAAAGAGGGGGGGGAGAAAATTAAAAAACAGATTGTAAGTAGGCATTGGACGTGAAGAGCATGAGTTGAAAGTTGAGTATGTGGGGTCATGAATGTCCTTATGATGTTTTGTTATCCTTGGATTAGTGTAATCGAATAGGCATTAAAAAGCCCGCATAAGCAGGCTGTTTTTGGTGAGAGGGCTAAAATAGTGGTTTTTTAGGGTTTTTACTAGCCACACATTTGTTTTTTACGTCGATATTGCAACCCTGCAAGTACCATAAGGCCTGCACTAAAAAGCATTAGACTGGACGGTTCAGGCACTGGAGAGACGGTTTGTGCGCCTGTGTATGAGGACGTTAGCGGAGGGTTTCCAAACACCTGAAGTTCAGAAATAACATAGATACCATTGCCCCCTTGTGATGATGCTGAAACTCTAAGGTATCTGGCTTCTGAGGCTGAAAAATCCATGTTGGCGACATATTCATTGTGTAGCTCATCGCTACTCATGGTATCCATTCCCGATGCGATTTCACCATCTTCGGGCGTGATCGTAAATAGAGGGGACCAGTTAAGATTATCTATGGAATAGTCAAAATAATAGTTATCGTTGTAATCCACTTGAATTAACATATCCTGAATAACAAAAGAGTTTCCTAAGTCAAGGATGATTTGACCTTTTCCTTGCCACCAAATACTGCTTGTAAACCAATTACCTGTTTCAGAAGAATAGCTCATTTCTTCAAATAAGACATTATCAATGATGCTGTTTTGAGTGATGGTAAATATATTATTTGTAGAAACAGTGTTTACTGGAATTTGCTGTGGTAGGAGCGATGCATTGGCAAAATTAATGTTTGATAATGTTATTGTAACGGTAATAAGGCTTAAAAATAATCCCTTCATATTGAGCTATCCATTTATTAAATTAGTATGAGCTTCTTTTGTTTTTAAAAGGAACTACTGAGAAGGTAAGTAGTCTACTTGTTTGTTATGAATTTAATATCTTTTTAACAAGTAATTTTGACCGTTTTATAAGTTTATCTCATTTTCTTGATGTGGCTTATCTTCATTGATTCGGCTAGAGGTGGGGCCCGACTGGTTTTTGTACTTGGCATCGGCACGTTTGTTGTAGGGCTTTTCGACGGGGCTGGAGAGTGTTTCAAAATTGATGGCACAGATGTCCATTCCTGGGCGTAAGGCGAGGGGAAGTTTTCCGCTGTTAAAAATTTCTAATACAATTTGCCCATGCCAGCCTGGGTCAATACGATGGGCGGTTACATGCACCATCAAGCCTAAACGGGCTAAGCTGGATCGACCGTCTAACCAAGCGACTAAATCGTCTGGAATGGTGACTGCTTCCAGTGTGGCAGCAAGTGCCAGCTCACCAGGGTGTAAAAAAAAGGCTTTGTCATCGGGGATGAGGATTTCATCGCCCATGACGGTGTCCATGATTTTTTGCATTTCATCTTTAGGGCCACTTAAATCAATGTAGGGGGCGGTGTGGTCATTAAAGACACGAAAGCGGTTGTCGAGCCTTAAATCGACACTAATGCCTTTGATTTTACTGGCATCGGGCTTTGGTGTGATGGTTATTTTTCCAGCCTTGAGGTGTTTAATAATGTCTGTATCGCTGAGTTTCATAAGATTTTGGGTAGCTCCGCAAGGTTAAGCGTGATGGTTTTGTCTTCTTTTTTATTGATGAGGCGTATTTTACCAGGAAAATATTGATGCTCGGGCAGTAGCCAGAGTTCTACTTTGGATTGCTGGCTTTCAAATACGTATTTTAAGGCTTTAAAATATTTATTGGAGAATTTAAATTTTAATTGATCGGGTTGGTCAATGGCTTTAAAGGTTAATTTTTCTTGAAAGTTACTGTCTTGAATGTGGAGTTCAAATGACTCTAATGTTTGGTTATTTAGTTTAAAGTATTGAATGGCATAGGGTATAGACATGATATCAAAGGTATTGGGTTGAATAGGCCATGTACGGTTTTTTTCCACAAAGACCACTTGATCGTTTTCAGAGTCCAGTTTTAAAGTCGTGTGCTTTTGAACCTTTTTTCCGTCTTTTTTACTGGTTCCTAATTTATGATAACTGAGCCAACTAAGGGTGTCTTTGGTTTGCTTAAGTTGGATGGTTTCTATTGAAGAGTCGCTGAAAAGCATAGCCGCAAGCCCTGTTGGCTTGGCACGGCTTACTAAGGTGCAGTTCTCTTGCTGGCAGTTAAACTGGTGTGTGGCTTTACCAAGCTCGACACCAAAGGCATTTACATAGTAGCTGCTTGTAAAGTTGGGTAAGGTGGCGGCTAAAGAGGTGGACGTGTAGAGTGCGGTATAAAATATTAATCCTGTAAATGTTTTTTTGAACAATGAATAAGACATAAAAATCCTTGGCTGTTTGAAATAGGTCTCATTATATTAAATAGAGAGGTCATTTAGGCGGTGCAATTGTTGAGGTTTACTTAAGGGAGTCTGCTCAAACCAAGCTTGATTGTCTTTTAAGGCAAGTTTTCCTTGTGCAAACCACTCAATCACTTGTGGGTAGGCAAGGTGTTCTTGTTGATGTACTTTTGCTTTAAGTGTCTCAGCGGTTTCTTGTGAGTTAATGGATACTTTTGCTTGTAAAATAACTGGGCCACTGTCCAGTTCGGGGGTGACAAAATGAATGCTTAACCCATGCTCGGTATCGCCTGCATCCAGAGCGCGTTGGTGGGTGTTAAGCCCTGTATATTTAGGCAAAAGAGAGGGGTGAATGTTAATCATTTTACCTAAAAAGTGTTGGGTGAACTGAGGGGTTAATATTCTCATAAACCCTGCTAAAACAATGAGGTCAACCTGTGCGTTATCAATAATTTTTTGTAGGGCTTGATCAAATGACTCTCGACGTTTAAATAATGTGTGGTCAATGGATTCAGTAGGGATGTTTTCATTGTTGGCGCGTGTTAATCCGTAAGCGTTGGCTTTGTTGGAGATAACCAAAGCAATTTGGTATTTTTTAGCGTGTTGTTTTTGGTGGTCAATAATCGCTTGAAGATTGGAGCCGCTGCCAGAGATTAAAATGGCGATTTTAATGGGTTGTTTCATAGTGTTTTATGGGTATATCGCGTAAAAAAAGAGAGGGGGGGGGGAGAAAATGCCGTTTTAAAACGGCACTTAATTCATTCAGGTTAAGCTTGAATGAGCTTAACGCTAGGAGCTTCATTTTCGGAGGCTTCAATTTGACCAATGATTGAGACTGTTTCGCCTGAAGCCGTTAAAAGCTTAATGGCTTTTTGTTGGTCTGCTTGGTCGATAATAATGACTAATCCAATGCCGCAGTTTAAGGTTCGGTGCATCTCTTCATATTCCACATTACCCGCCGCTTGAATCCAATCAAATACGGCAGGGCGTTGCCAACTGTTGGTATTGATGTTGGCCGATGTATTATTTGGCATGACACGTGGAAGGTTTTCAAGCAGTCCACCCCCTGTAATGTGAGAGACAGCATGAATATCAATTGATTTCATCAGTTGCAACAGGGATTTAACGTAAATTCTGGTTGGCATCATTAGTGCATCAATTAAAGACTGGCCGTTAATGTCCATTTGTAAATCTGCATTGCTGACTTCAAGAATTTTTCGAATTAAAGAGTAACCATTTGAGTGGGGGCCGGTTGAGGCCAGCCCAAGCATGACATCGCCTGCTTTGACCTTGGTGCCATCAATTAAGTCGGCTTTTTCAACAATTCCAACACAAAACCCAGCCAAATCGTAATCACCCTTGTGATACATGCCTGGCATCTCTGCGGTTTCGCCACCAATTAACGCACAACCCGATTGTAAGCAACCCTCTCCAATGCCTTTAACGACATCGGTCGCCACATCAATGTCAAGCTTGCCTGTTGCGTAGTAATCTAAAAAGAACAGAGGCTCTGCGCCCTGTACAATTAAGTCATTAACACACATAGCCACTAAATCAATACCAACTTGATCGTGTTTTCCGCTGTCAATGGCAAGACGAAGTTTGGTGCCCACGCCATCGGTTCCAGAGACTAAGATAGGGTTTTTATACTTGGCCATGTCCAGTTCAAATAGCGCGCCAAAGCCACCTAAAGACGTGGGGACTTCTGGGCGCGTTGTGGCTTTTGCAATGGGCTTAATGGCTTCAACTAATGCATTTCCTGCATCAATATCAACGCCAGAATCTTTGTAATTAATGGAGTGTGTTGTTTGAGTCATAATCTCGATTTCTAATGTTGCTAAACTGGAAGTAAGTGCATACAGGACTAACTCTTAAAATAAAATGACATTATTCAAAAGTGTACCCTAATTCAATAAAAAAACATTATGATATTGTAACGAAATTTTGAGACGGATATATGAGAAATTTTTGCTTATTGACACTATTTGGATTGTTAAGTTTGACCTTAAGTACTCAGGCCAGTCTTGCTTTGGAATCAAAAACCGAGCAAGTGGAATCCTTTTTTAAAGTGACCCTGCCTTATAAGGGGGAGCCATCGGTTCATCAATCGCTTGGGGATGCCATGGCGATTTTATTGGTTCGATTAACGGGGCAAAAACAGTTTTTAACCAGTCGTGTGGCGCAAGCTTACCTTAAAAATCCAAAAGCATGGCTCAAGACGTATAACATTGTTCCCAGAACCGAAGAGGGCGTGTTGATGGGTCGAAACATTGTCTATACTTTTTTAGAGGATAAGTTACGGCAGGAGTTTCACCAGCGATTTGTACCAATTTGGCCATTGTCTATTCGTCCTGAAACCTTGGTGCTAGGCAGCTTGCATCAAGGTGGAACCGTAACGCAACTTACGGACGAGACGTTACAGTACCGTGTGGACGCTGAATTTCGTGCGTACCCTAAAAAAATAAAACTTCCCATTGCGTTGCCTTCTTATCAGTGGGACGTTCCTATGCCTTCAGAAACAGATTCGGAACCTTTTTCCCCCACGGCTTCAACGGTATTAAAAGTATTGGCCAAGTCAAATCAGCATTATCTATTACGCTTTCAGGTGCAAATGAGGGGGGGGCAAAAAAACCGTTTAATTTGGGTGCTGTATCACTCAGAGGGCGTTCAGGTCGTATCCGGTGAGCTGATCGGGGGTAATGTTACAACGTTAACCGAGCAGATGTTTGATGATGTTATGACTTACTATGTACAGAATTATGTACAAATTAAAGAGCAGATTACGGACCACGATAACGTAAGTTTACAGCCGATCTTATTAACCGTTCATGATGTTATGAATGTTAAGCAAATGGCTCAATTTGAATCATTATTGAAGTCAAATCCTGATACGGTTCGCTCGGTGGCGCTGGTTTCTATGCAGGCCGGTCGGGTTCAGTATAGAATAACCCCTCAAATGAATTATCAGGCTGTTTTGAATTGGATTGAGGGTTGGCCCGAATCCGCTTTGATTGAAGGTGTTTCGGCTGATAACGTAATTGAAATTAACGTAACCCCTAATTTTTTTTCTGATAAAACAGAATGAGACCTTTGCACGAGAGGGGCGCGAGAGAAAAAAGAGATAAAATTTGGCTGATTGAGGCGAGAATCGTAGGGAATAGCCAGCTATTCGCAAGATTTTCAACGAAAATCAGGCGTATTTTAGCCTTTTTTATCCGAGCATCCTTTCGTGCAAAGGTCTCAGAATAAAGGAACACGATAGTGTTTGTACAACTGCCATTAAAAATTGGTTTACGAGACGACGCTTGTTTTGAAACCTTTGTGACCGAAAAAGAGTCCTTGGCGCTGGCATTTAATGAGTTGCAGGGGGCGTTAATGCAATCTAACGGCCGTGCCTTTTATTTGTATGGTGACAGCGGCGTGGGCAAAACGCATCTATTGCAAGCGTCTTGTCGCTTTGTAACGGAGCAAGGCAAGGCCAGTGTGTATTTGCCATTTGAAGATCACTCATTACCTTTGATTCCAGATGTTTTAACGGGTCTGGAACAGATGCCACTGGTCTGCCTAGATGACATGCCGCATATTATAGGGCAAGAAAAATGGGAGCAGTCTTTGGCAAACTTGATTACAAAAACTAGCGTGCAAGGGCATACCTTAATCCTTGCGGGTCAACAGTCCATTAACGATTGGAATATTGTAACCACCGATTTAGCCAAAGCACTCATGACCGTGTTGCCAATTGAAATGCAAGCACTGGAGGAGAAAGAAGAAATTGTTTTTGCCCTGAAACGCCACAGCTTGCGCTTAGGATTTGAGTTGCCGAATGACGTGGGTAATTACTTGATTAAAACGTTCTCAACCGATCTTCAAGAGCTGTTAGCAGTTTTAAAACTGCTAGAACAAGCAACGCTGGTCGAAAAAAGACGCTTAACTCTTCCTTTTGTAAAACAAGTGCTTAATGCAGGTTCTTAAGTGTAAATGTACATTTTTTTACCCCCCTTTAAATGTAATAGGAAATTTATTTTATGAAATGCTCAATGGTTAAATCTTTTATTTTAACGACCTTTTTAAGCTTAGGTGCTTTGATGTGGAGTGCAGTGGCTTACAGTGCCGAGCTCAAAGAGGACGTTAAGTTTATTGACCTAGATGGCAATGAGTCCATGTTATCGGACTATAAAGGAAAGTGGGTTATTGTGAACTTATGGGCAACATGGTGTCCACCGTGTTTGGTGGAAATTCCTGATCTGATCATGTTTCATGAAGAGCATAAAGATAAAAATGCGATTGTGATTGGTGTGAACTATGAAGATATTGCGATCAGTAGAATAAAATCGTTTGCCAAAGAGCAGATGATTAATTTTCCGATCGTTCGATTTGAAGGAAAAATTGATGGCATTAACAGTCCTTTTGGGCGTGTTTACGGTTTACCCACCACTTATATGGTCGCACCTGATGGTCAGGTGGTTGCGGTAAGAACGGGATTGATTGATCAAACAATGATTGAAAACTTTATGAATAAATACAATGAAATGAATCCCCCAGAAGAAGTGAAAAGTACGACCAAAAAAGGTGAGGAGTAACCCATGCAGTCAAACCGTTTGGTTTACGCGCTTAAATATTGGCGTCTGACAATCCACTTAGTATTTAAAACGAAATATTTTGGGGTTAATAATCTATGGTGGGCGTCGCAACCGTCTGCAATTGGTTGGCATTGGTATCAAATTATTTGGGGTACGGTTACCGTGATGCCCATTGTTCGGAATTATCAATCGCTAAAAGTTAGAAGTTGTTTAGGTTGGTTGCCCGAATCAGAGTGTTTGGCATTAGGGTTTAAAGTGCCATAAACGGAAAGTAAGACAAGGGGGGGAGAAAAATGATTCAAATGGATTTAGAACAGCGACAGTCCACACGATTTTTACGCCCCTTTCTGGTCACGGGCAATGAGGATGAAGGTTTTTCAGCCCCATTTGAAGGCTTTGACGTTAATTTAACGGGTTTGAGTTTTTGGGTTGATGAAGCGGATTTTTTTCTACCAGAGCAACAGCTCAGCTTGCGCATTAAAAACACCGATACCGATGAAGTTTACTGTCTGGAAAGCGTCGAAGTAGTTCATCAGCGTCCCGAAGAGGGACGCTTTTTATGCGGTTGTCATATCGTTCAAGTCACCAGCTCGCAACTGCTCTCACATCATCGTACCGTAATGACCGATGAAAAAACGGCAATGGTTTCCATGGCCACGTCTAAGTTATCGGAATTTGACTTTATTGAAGATGGCTCCTCTCTTTCTACCGATCAGGCTGACTTTCAAGAAGCCAGTATGGCACTTAACCTTGCCGTATCCCAATTAAAATCGAGTCGAAACTGGGGGCAAGTGCTTCTGCAAGATATTCAAGACAGTATTAATGCCGCGCAAGATGAACAAGTGGATGTACAGTCGCTTAAGCAAGTTTTAAGTCAGTTTTCAGACTACTACAATCACATGGGCGATACCACCATTGCCTTATGTATGCTGGCAAAACTTTTGGCGCATACGCCGAATAAATCGTCTGAAAAACAAGCTTGGAAAACGCTGGTTTCAGATTTTGAAACTCGGTTTTTAACCGAACGGCAACAAATGGCTTATGACTTTATGCATCAAGGAATGAGCGCAGACGACGCTTTAAAAAGGGCTGAAGCATACCTTAATAATTAAGTTCCATTTATTTTCTCTACTTTGACTTTTATCTTAAATTTCTCTTGATTGCTATGCTATAGTAAAAGCTGGTTTTTGTATGTTAACCATTGAAATTGTAGGGAGTATTGTTTATGAAACCCGCTTGGATTCTTATTGCAGACAGCAGTAAAGCACGAATTTTTACCGCGGAAAATTCCGTGGCAGAGTTGATTGAGATTGAAAGTTTGACTCATTCAGAAAGTCGTTTGTTAGATCAGGCGTTGACCAGCGACTTGGCTGGTAAGGCCAATGTAGGTCAAAGTACGTCTGGGCATACTTATGTAGGAGAGGTGGGTCCAAAAGAGCAAGAGACGATTAATTTTGCCAAACAGGTGACGCAGCATTTGTGCCATGAGCTAAATTTGAATAAATTTGAGCATTTATTTGTGGTGGCTTCGCCAGCCTTTTTGGGTGTGTTGCGACGCGCTTGTTCCAGTCAACTTAAAAAACACATTGCATTCAGTTTAAATAAAAATGTGGTCACCAAAACGCCAGAGCAAATTCGAACCTATTTACCCGTCTCTTTACTTGCGTAAGCTTGAGTCGTTTCGTTTTTAAGCTTTTTTAAGAAATGTGGCGAGCAGTACAATTTGTGTGCCATTCACCTTTCCTTCAATGTGCAACGGGTTGTCGGTTAAATGAATATTTTTGACCAGTGTGCCGCGTTTTGCCGTAAAGTTTGCGCCTTTAACTACGAGGTCTTTAATAAGGGTAACATTATCGCCCTCTTGCAAGCTAGCGCCATTGCTGTCTTTTGTAGGCGTATTGGATGCCTCTTCCGTTAGATTGTCTAACCCCGTCTCAGCCCATGCTTTTGCTTCATCGTCCAAATACATCATATCCAATAGGTCTTGTGGCCAGCCCTCAGAACGCAAGGCATTGAGCAGGCGGTAAGAGAGTACTTGCACGGCCAGTTCTGGATGCCACATGCTATCATTTAAACAACGCCAGTGATTTGGGTCCATCGTACTGGGGTTCTCTATTTGGTTTTTACAGGTTTGACAGACCAATACGGCTTGCTCAGCCGTACCGTTAGATGGCTCGACCGCAAAGACGGTTAAGTTTTTTGTTGCGTGACACAGTTCGCACTGTTGACTACTGCGTGTAAAAATAATTTGTGTGAGGTTGTTTTCAAGGTGCATGTTTATTCCAAAATGATGTGTTTAAGACGAGATAAGATTATATCTGGTTATTTGCTTTTGTTTTGAGATAGGGGGGGTAGAATTATAGAAATTAAAAATAATATCTTCCCTCTGTATTGCAAAATTAGAGGGGGCGTTTATTGAAGGCTACATTTGAATAAGCATTACGATACATCGGTGGATTATTTTGCGGTTTTAGGGTTGCATTATGGCGCCTGCAATAAAACGGTTAAGACGATGTATCGTAAGATGGCACGGCGTTATCACCCCGATGTGTCTACCATTCATGATGCACACACAAAATTTCAAAAAATTGCATTTGCGTATGAGGTGTTAAAAAAACATCGTAAGGCGTATTGTTTAGATTATGAGCGCAATGCTTCTAGAAAATCGTCGAGACCTCCTAAATCATCTAATACACCCCGCTCTAAAGCATACACGCGTTCTCAAAAATCGACCAAACATTATTCCGATCAAACTTACCACGCGCACCGACCGATTCATGGAAAAAATCGAGTGATTACTTATCCGCTTACCTTGCGCTATGCCATTCGGCTATTAACGTTAGGCTATTTTTATATTCCAGGCTTAAAAGTTAAAATGAAGTTTACTCGTGAGGCGTTTAATGGCAAAACGTTTCGTTTAAAAGGCAAGGGGTATAGCGGTTTATTTGGCGGTAAGGCGGGAGACTATTTGGTGCGCTTTAATATTAAAATAGATGGCCTTAAGTTTCAATTAGAAGACGGAGATATTTATGGTACCTTTACTTTACCTAAGCTATTAATCCGGGGGGGGAAAAAATTAGAACTGGAAAGTCCCGCGGGTCGGTTGAGTGTGACCCTACCTAAAGACTACCGTTCTCAAATGTTTATTAAGGTAAAAGGCATGGGGTTGCCGTCCGATGGTGTAGTAAGTGCAGGAAATTTTTATGTCTGTCTGGTGCCAAGTTCCCCAATCCCCAGATAGAAAATACGTTTATAGCGTAATCCCTTGACGCACCTAGCAAATGTAAAAAAGGACGCATCACCAATAAGGTGACGTTGTCTTTTTTACATTCGCTATGCACATCAATTCTTTACACTCTAATTCGCATTTCTATCTGGGGATTAGGGAAGTTAACAAAAATCAGGTAATTTAAGGAAGGTCTGATTCTCTTTTCAAATAGACGTGGTCTTCAGGTAAAATACGTTTTATTAAATTAGAAAAAAGAGTGTTAAATGTCTCAAAGTCATGAATATGATGATAGTATTTTATTGGAAACGGTTAAATCAAAAGTAGAGTCACCTAAGCGTTATCAAGTGGTGTTATTAAATGATGATTACACCCCCATGGATTTTGTGGTTGAGGTATTGCAGCGTTTTTTTGGTTTAAATGAAGAAAAAGCCGCCGCGATTATGTTGGCGGTGCATCATGATGGTAAGGGTATTTGCGGTGTGTTCAGTCGTGAAATTGCCGAAATGAAAGTACAACAAGTGAATGAGTTTTCGCGTGTCAACAATCATCCGTTGATGTGTCAGTTGGAGGTCGCATGATGTTAAGTAATGAACTACAAATGACGTTAAGCAATGCATTTAGTGTTGCCAACGAGTACGAGCATGAATTTGTAACCTTAGAGCACTTATTGCTTGAATTGTTGGCGGTTAAAGAAGTGCAAGAGGTCGTGAGTGCATGTGGTGCAGAACTGGCAGTGATAGAAGAAGGCTTAGAGAAGTTTTTAGAGTCGGACATGATTGCGCTCAAGCCAGAAGAGTTGCAACCAACTATGAGCTTTCAGCGTGTGATTGAGCGTGCCATCTATTTGGTGCAGTCCAATGGTTACCCAGAAGTGATGGCCGTGCATGTATTGGCTTCTTTGTATGCTGAGCCAGACTCTCAAGCAGTGTATTTACTTGAGAGTAATGGCGTTGAGAAGGTCGATGTATTGAGTTACCTCTCACATGGTGTGACGGCAACCGAAGCCGCCGATTTTCAGCCCTTGCACGATTCAAATAAGCAGAGTGATGAGGGTGAAAAACCCTCCCCGATTGATGCGTATACCACCAACTTAAACAAAGAGGTGGAGCAGGGGAATATTGACCCCATTATTGGTCGAGCATGGGAGTTAAACCGTACCTTAGAGATTTTAAGTCGTCGCCGTAAAAATAACCCCTTATTAGTGGGGGAACCAGGCGTGGGTAAAACTGCTGTGGCAGAAGGGCTAGCCTATCAAATTATTCACCATAAAGTGCCCGAACTGCTGAGCGATGCAATTATTTACAGTTTGGATATGGGCGCACTGTTGGCGGGTACGCGTTATCGAGGTGATTTTGAGAAACGTTTTAAGGCGCTATTAAATGCGCTAGAAAATGAACCGCACGCGATTCTTTTTATTGATGAAATTCATACTGTCATCGGTGCAGGCGCGGTGCAAGGGGGTTCGATGGATGCCTCTAATCTTATGAAACCTGCGTTGTCATCAGGCAAAATTCGTTGTTTGGGTGCCACCACCTATGAAGAGTTTAGAGGTGTATTTGAAAAAGACCGTGCTTTGGCAAGGCGTTTTCAAAAGGTGGATGTTAAAGAGCCGAGTATTCAAGAGAGTTTTGAAATTTTAAAAGGCTTAAAGTCAAAGTATGAAGCGCATCATCAAATTAAATACACACTGCCCGCCTTAAAAGAGGCGGTGGCGTTGTCTGCACGGTATTTAAACGACCGACACTTGCCCGATAAAGCAATTGATATCATTGATGAAGCGGGTTCTAAGCAAGCACTAGCGGTGCCTTCCAAGCGAAAAAAACAAATTGGTGTGCCAGAAATTCAGCAGGTTGTTGCCAGTATTGCACGCATTCCCATCTCACAAATTACGAAAAAAGAGCGTGATAAGTTGCAAGATTTGGGTGCAAGCTTAAAACGTGTGGTGTTTGGGCAAGATCATGCGGTTGACCAACTCAGCGTCGCCATTAAATTAGCGCGCTCAGGGTTGAGTGATCCAAATAAACCCACGGGTTCTTTTTTGTTTTCAGGGCCGACAGGGGTGGGTAAAACTGAGCTGGCACAGCAGTTGGCAAATCACCTTAACGTTGAGATGTTACGCTTTGATATGTCTGAATATATGGAACGCCACACCGTCTCTCGTTTGATTGGTGCGCCCCCAGGGTATGTGGGCTACGATCAGGGTGGATTATTAACCGAAGCCGTTGCCAAACAACCACATGCCGTGGTGTTGTTGGACGAAATTGAGAAAGCACACCCCGATGTTTTTAACCTGCTCTTGCAGGTTATGGATCACGGAACCTTAACCGACAATAACGGACGTAAAGCCGACTTTAGAAACGTTATTTTAATCATGACCTCTAATGTAGGTGCAGAGCAAATGGCACGTGCCAGCATGGGCTTTGCCGAGCAAGATCATACAATGGACTTTGACTCGGAGCTTAAAAAAGTCTTTACCCCAGAGTTTCGTAATCGCTTAGATGGTGTGATTCAATTTAACCGTTTATCGGAGGAGTCGATGGCCTCAGTGGTTAATAAGTTTATTTATGCGCTTGAGAGTACACTGGAGTCTAAAAAAGTGGTGTTAACCTTAACCGATGCGGCGCGGCGCTGGCTGGCCAAAGAGGGCTACGATCCATTAATGGGTGCAAGACCGATGGCACGTTTAATTCAAGACAAAATCAAACAACCTTTGGCGGATAAACTGCTGTTTGGTGCCTTACAAAAAGGTGGAACGGTAGAAATTGATTGCGTTAATAATGCGTTGAGTTTTAAGGTGAACTAGTACATCAACCACATTATTTTGACGAACATGGCGCGAGCGTTCTAATTCAAATATAATTCTAGTTGAATTTCAACTATTTGGATATAAAAAAGACAATGCCAGCCAAAAAATATATAGTCAAAT
>JAKISK010000023.1 GCA_021648625.1 Thiomicrorhabdus sp.
AAATCTTAACTTCTTGTCCTGCTTGTCAGCAAGGCCTTAATCGTTACGAAGGTGAAACCGGATTGAAAACCGATTACATTGTGGTGGAGATGGTTAAAAATGTATTAGGGGATCAATGGCAAAAAACGTTTGTAGAGTCTTTGAAAGAGGGGGGGGTAGAAAAAGTATTGTTGTAAGCGTTTTGAGATTATTTGAAATAAAAAAGGCGCCGATTAAGGCGCCTTTTTCATCCGTGCATCCTTTCGTGCAAAGGTCTCAATACGATGTTTCGTCTTTATTTAGCGGGTTGTGACGCGTAAAAAGCACCAAGTTCCTTAATGTTTTCATCCGTTAGGCTTTTTGCGAATGGTGCCATGGTGGCATCTTTACGATATCCTTCACGGAAGTCTTTTAGCTGCTTTTCAATGTAAGCGGCATGTTGCCCTGCCAAATTAGGAAAGTTGGGTACCACACTGTTACCGTCCGCACCATGGCAACCTGCACAAGCGGCGGCTGAAGCGGGTGCCGTTGAATGGGTTGAACCAGCCGAATAGGCTGAGGCTGAAAATAAAAGAGTTGCCGTAATGGATGCAATAAATAGTTTTTTCATGATTGTTATACTCATTATTTGATGGGAATGTTTTAACGATACCATTTTAAAGGTTTGCCAGCGATAAAAGCAAGAACTGGATGCAAAAAAAAACCGCCATTAACTGGCGGTTTTTTGAAGCGCTCTAAAAATCAAAGAGAAGCGGTGTATGCCGCAATATTCGCAATATCCGCATCAGAAAGACCCGCCGCCATTGGCGCCATCATTGAGGTCATAGGGCCGACTTGTTTTCCTTCCTTGTAGTCATTTAATTTATTCACGATATCAGCCGACGCTTGGCCTGCTAATTTAGGGCCTACGCCCCCTTCTGCATTTGCACCGTGACAACCAACGCAAGTTGCAAAAGCTGTTTTTCCAGCGTCAACATCACCTGCTTGAGCAGATACACCAAAAGTAATTAATCCAGCCGTAGCCAGTGCAATAATTGTATTTTTCATGATTCTATAATCTCTTTTTTGATTGAAAATAAGTTTTACAATTGACATTTAAAACGAGATTAAGAATGAATGCAAATAGAATCTATTTATTGGGGGCATAAAAAAACCGCCATAGGTGGCGGTTTTTTTATGCTGAGATCTTTTTGTGCAAAGATCTCATTTTAATCTCTAAAAAGTTATAGAGATGCGGTGTATGCCGCAATGTTGGCAATGTCCGCGTCAGAAAGACCTGCAGCCATGGGTGCCATCATAGAAGTCATGGGTCCCATTTGTTTTCCTGCTTTGTAGTCGTTTAGCTTACTAATGATGTCCGCAGCATCTTGCCCGGCTAGTTTAGCGCCAACGCCGCCTTCAGCGTTCGCGCCATGACAACCTATACACGTTGCGTAGGCCGCTTTACCAGCATCTACATCACCTGCTTGAGCAGCGGTACCAAACGTAACGAATCCAGCCGCAGCTAGCGCAATAATTGTATTTTTCATAGTTGTACTCTCCTAATAAGCACTATTTAAATAGATAGGGTTTAACCCTGTGAGCTATTACAGACGAAAAGCTATTTGGAGTCAATAATGAATGCTTAAGTGATTTTAGAAGGCTTTGTCCAATGTTGTACTAAGTCTTAAGAGTTTTTAGAAAGACTTAAGGAATAAGCTATTAAGCGTATCTAAAAGTCAAGTTTTAATGAAAGATGTAGTGGAAAATAATTGTATTTTAGAGTGGAACCCCTGTTTTTTTGAAAATTATCTTGATAATACGCATGAAAAATATGAAAAAAGCTTGTAAATAAAAAGAGTATAATTTCACTAAAAAAATTAATAGGGATATTAGAAATATGTTGATTATTCGGTTGTGGCTTTTTGTGCTGGTATTAACGGCGATCAGTTGGGTTGTTTTAAAGCTAATAAGAAAGCCTTTGCACATTGGCTGGATCTTTCTGTTTTGGGTTGTGACGTCGTTTGGATTGGCGGCTTTGCTTTATGGGGGGTCAATTTGGTTGGCGGGAGCGTAGTGGTGCAATGTGTAATGATCAAGTCTTTTGATGAGCGGGGGGGGGGATGTTTTTCTCCCCCCCCTTTTTTTTGATGACTTTTATGTGTATTTAACGCGTGTTTTATAGCCCAGAAACATATGCGGCTACATTTTTAACTTCTTCTTCTGTTAGGCCTTGCGCCATGGGCGCCATCATAAAGGTCATAGGGCCGCGTTGTTTTCCTGCTCGAAACTCGGTGAGCTTAAGAATAATGTCTGCCGCAGGTTGTCCAGCAAGTTTTGGTCCTACGTTCCCTTCAGCCTTGGAGCCGTGACAGGTGACGCAAGTGGATTTAAATTTAATTTTTCCCGCTTCGGCATCCCCTTCGGTTGCGTGCGCTGAGGTTGTAAAGGCAACAAAGGCAATGGCCGATGCTAGAGTAACAAGTGATTTTTGTATGTTTTTTGACATGATTTAAACTTCTTTAATAGGTAGAGCTTTATACTAGAGGAGCTTAAATTAAAGGGCAATTCGTATTTATTCGGACTCACCTTTGAACTCATTAAGAAGTCTCTGAAAGCTTTGGTATCGGCTTAAGGCTATATCTCCCTCTTCGGCCGCCTTTTTAATTGCGCAATTTGGTTCAATGCTATGAGTGCAATTGTTGTATTTGCAGTGGCCTAAGAAGGGTGCAAAATCATCGTAATAACGTTCAAGCTCACTTAATGAACAGGCGATAGGGCTAAATTGCCGAATACCTGGAGAGTCAATTAAATTTCCTCCGTGTAATTTGGAATCGTCTAGCGGGGGGAGATGGTAGAGAATGCTGTTGGTTGTGGTGTGTTTTCCCAGTCCTGTTGCATCGGAAAGGGTGCCGACACGAATATGTAAGTCTGGAATGAGGGCATTGATTAAAGAGGATTTACCTGCACCAGAGGGGCCAACAAACACACTGTTTTTATGGTTCATAAAGGTGCGCAACTCGTTCAGTCCCGCACTTGATATGGTCGATGCGGGTAAGAGTTCAATGCCGAGCTCGGTATAGGGTTCTAACAGAGCGGCAATGGCTTCCCAATCGTCTTCATTGGCGAGTAGATCGACTTTATTAATGATAATAATGGCTGGAATATTAAGTTGATTGGCGGCGACAAGGTAGCGATCAATCATGTCTGGATGAATTCCTGGCAAAACAGGCATGACGATACCGATGAAATCAATATTAGCGGCAATCATTCGCGTTTGCCCTCTAAAGCCAGGGCGACTGAGTTCGTGTGTTCTGGGCAATACACGGGTCACAATACCGGTATGCGCTTCAATGTCTGTTTGCCAAATGACTTGGTCGCCTGCCACTAATTTTCCCAAGTGTTGGCGAACGGCACAGCGGTAATGTTCGCCCGTGTTCGATTCAATCAGCACGCGTTTTCCAAAACTGGTAATGACCAAGCCTGTTTGCTCCTCACCTAAGAGCGCGTTTTTGGCCACCGTAGGGGGGGGAGAATTTTTATCAACATGCCTTTTTTGAAATTGCTCGTCGACTCTTCGTTTTTGCTGTTGCGTTAATTTACGTTTTGCCATAATTGTTAAGAGCCTTACTTTTTTTCAGCTAGGAGGGCGTTTATTTTGGCGGCAAGAATCATGTCATTTAAGCTTAAGCCTTTTATATCTTGAGTTGAAAGTGTTATCTTAGCCGTATTGTAATCAAAACAAGTGGTTGGGTAGTGATCCTCTTGGTTGGAAATCCATGCAACGGCATTTACAAAAGAGATGACTTGTAGATGATTTTTAAAGATAAAGGTTTGGCTTATTTCACGATAGTGAATGGGTGCTTCCCAACCGTTGAGTTGGCTTAAGTGGCTTTCGATGACAGGAATGATTAACGGTTTACTTCCTTTTTCGATGGTTTGGCAGCGTTGTTGTCCAAGTGGTTTTTCTGCTGGGTTGATGAGGCTCATTATTTATGCTCTCCTAAGCTCAAATCTGGAGTCTTTAGAAGGGTTTTTAGGTGATCAATTCTGATTTTTGCAGGGGGGTGACTGTCATGGTAAGCGGAGTAGCTTGGGTCTGGTGTTAGGGTGCTGGCGTTGTCTCGGTACATTTTAAGTAACGCTGAGATTAAGTGTTCTGCTCCAACATGCTGGGCGGCAAAGGCATCCGCTTCAAACTCATGCTTGCGACTTTTAAGTGCGCTTAACGGTCCCATAAAAAAGAACAGCGCTGGCACGGCCGTCATAAAGAGTAACAGTGCTGCCGCAGGGGTTTCGCTGATCATGCCTAAGCCTGTATAAAACTCGGGCAATTGAATTAGCCAGCCTAATAACGCAAGACCCGCCAGTGTCATGATGCTACTTTCAATAAGCCGTTGACGAATGTGACCGTGTTTAAAGTGTCCCAGTTCGTGCGCCAGTACGGCTTCTACTTCCTCGGGACTCAGTTTTTCGAGCAGTGTGTCAAAAAAGACGATTCGTTTGTTTTTTCCCATGCCCGTAAAGTAAGCATTTCCATGGCCTGAGCGTGAAGAACCATCCATGACAAAAATACCGTTGGATTCAAAGCCTGTGCGTTCAAGCAGTTGGGTGATGCGTTGATTCATCTCTTCATCTTCAAGGGGGGAGAATTTATTAAAAATAGGGGCGATCCATTTTGGGTACGCCCACATTAAAAGAAATTGAAACCCCATCCAAAATACCCATGTGTAGAGCCACCAAACTTGGTCAATGTAATTGTTCATAATGCTTAAAACCACCCAGATTAGTGGTACGCCAAGTGCAACCATAAGCGCCCACTGTTTAATGAGATCGCTGATAAATTTTGCAGGAGTGGTTTTATTAAATCCAAACTCAGCCTCAATTTTGAAGGTACTGATGATGGAGAAGGGGAGGTGAAGCAATGAGAGAACCCACAGTGTGGACATTAAAAACAGCACATCGCGCCAAATGGGTTCTAGGCCGCTGTTTAACCATAGGGTGTAAATGTCTTGAAATCCACCGCCTAAGGTCATGAAAAGAATGATGGCGGTATCATAAAATAGACCTAAGCGACCCAGTTGCAGTTTGGTTCGACTGTAGTCGGCGGCTTTTTGATGTGCGTCAAGCGTGACCACTTCGCTAAATTCTTCGGGCACTTTTATGCGATGTTTGCCAATGTGACGTTGGTGTTTAATGTTTAACCAAACCTCAATAATGAGGCTTGAAAAGAGAGCGATTAAGAAGAGAGTCGTGATCCAGTTCATGATTTTTAGGTAAGCTTTTAAGTTAATATAATGCGTATTGTATGTGAAAAGAGAATAGATTATGAAGTCTGATAAAAATTTAATTTGGATTGATTTGGAAATGACGGGGCTGGACCCTAAAATAAACACCATTATTGAGATTGCAACCGTGGTGACAGACAGTGATCTTAATGTGTTAGCAAAAGGACCTGTTTTTGCGATTCAAACATCAAAAATAATTTTAGAAGGGATGGGTAAGTGGTGTACGACACATCACCGTAACTCAGGGTTAACGCAGCGCGTGCTGGAAAGTACGGTTACGATGCAAGAAGCAGAAGCGCAAACCATTCAGTTCTTACAACAATATGTTTCAGCAGGAAAGTCACCGATGTGTGGCAACAGTATTTGTCAAGATCGTCGGTTTATGGTTGAAGAGATGCCAAAGCTGGAAGCCTTTTTTCACTATCGAAACTTGGATGTTAGCACTTTAAAAGAGCTCTCTAAGCGCTGGGCGCCAAAAGTTTATCAATCACACCAAAAGAGAGGCGCACATTTGGCATTGGACGATGTGTTGGAGTCAATTGAAGAGTTGCAACACTATCGACAGTTCTTGTTTCAGAAAGCGTATCAAGCTTAGTTTAGCATTCGTAGCTTCACTGAGGCACCGAGCTTAAGCCTTGCTATCCACATTAAAGCGATAGATTCAGGTAAAAGCTATTATTGCAGTTCAAAACAGGCTGTAAATCTTATATAATCCTCCTTTTCCACGTTTAAAAAAGTTCGTGGGGTTTTTTAGTTTTAAAAATAAATTAAAGAGGATCAATGTTGTGGAAATGACGGGTGCCCAAATTCTGATCCATTATTTGGAAGATGAGGGCGTAGAACATCTTTGGGGGTATCCTGGAGGGGCTGTTTTGCCTATCTATGATGCTTTAGATACTGACGCAAAAAAACTAAAACATATTTTGGTGCGTCACGAGCAAGCTGCGGTGCATGCCGCGGATGGTTATGCTCGTTCTACAGGTAAACCGGGAGTGGTTCTGGTTACGTCTGGTCCAGGTGCGACCAATGCTGTAACAGGCATTGCAACCGCTTACATGGACTCAATTCCATTGATTTGTATTACAGGCCAAGTTCCAACAGGAATGATTGGTTTGGATGCATTTCAGGAAATTGACACGGTTGGCGTAACCAGACCCATCGTTAAACACAACTTCTTGGTCAAGAATGTCGATGATCTTGCTAGTACGCTCAAAAAAGCATTCTATCTAGCCACAACGGGCCGACCTGGCCCAGTTGTCATCGATATTCCAAAAGATGTACAAAATGCCAAAAGCAACTATGAATATCCTCAAGAAGTTGAGATGCGCTCCTATTTGCCTATAACAAAAGGACATGGAGGACAGATTAAAAAAGCCGTAGAGTTGATGCTTTCGGCAAAAAAACCTATTTTATATACAGGCGGTGGCGTTATTTTAGGTGATGCGTCTGATGAGTTGGTGGACTTAACGCATAAACTAGGCTTTCCAATCACCCAAACGCTAATGGGGCTGGGTGCGTTCCCTGCCTCGGATAAACAGTCGGTTGGTATGTTGGGTATGCACGGAACCTATGAAGCCAATTTATCCATGCATAACAGCGACCTTATTATTGCGATTGGTGCACGTTTTGATGACCGCGTAACGGGCAACTTAGAAAAATTTTGCCCAGACGCTAAAGTGATTCATGTGGATATTGACCCCGCATCTATTTCTAAAAATGTGATGGTGGATATTCCGATTGTTGGACCCGTTAAGCAAGTCTTAACCGAAATGCTACGCGTTTTGGCAAAAACAGAGTTGAAGTTAGATCAAGAAGCGTTAGCCGATTGGTGGCTTCAAATTGAAGGTTGGCGTGCAACCAATTGCCTTCGATATGACAAAACGGGCGCTAAAATCAAGCCGCAAGCAGCGGTTGAAGCCGTTTGGAAAGCAACAAATGGGGATGCATACGTCTCATCAGATGTAGGGCAACACCAAATGTTTGCTGCGCAATATTATCCGTTTGATAAACCACGCCGTTGGTTGAACTCGGGTGGTTTGGGTACGATGGGCTTTGGTTTACCTGCCGCAATGGGGGCAAAAATGGCCTTTCCAAATGCAACGGTTGTTTGTGTGACGGGCGAAGGCTCCATTCAGATGAACATTCAAGAGTTATCAACGTGCTTGCAATATGGCCTTTCGGTTAAAGTAATCTGTTTAAATAACGGTTTTCTTGGCATGGTTCGACAGTGGCAAGAATTCTTTTATGAGCGTCGATACTCAATGTCTTACATGGATTCACTGCCTGATTTTGTGAAACTTGCGGAATCTTATGGGCATGTTGGTGTGCGTATTGACGACCCCAGTACTTTGCAGGCACAGTTGGATGAGGTGTTTTCGGAAAAGTATAAAAATCGACTGGTTTTTGTCGATATTATTACCGATCAGCAAGAGAACGTGTACCCAATGATTCCAGCGGGTGCAGGTTTGAATGAAATGATTTTGGTATAGGAGAATAAAATGAAACATATTATTTCTATGCTAATTGAAAATGAATCGGGTGCGCTTTCGCGTGTTTCTGGGCTTTTTTCTGCGCGAGGTTACAATATTCACGCGTTAACCGTTGCGCCAACAGAAGACGATTCGTTATCGCGTTTAACGTTGGTGACCAGCGGAACGGCTCTGGAAGTGGAGCAGATCGTCAAGCATTTGAATCGCTTAATTGATGTGGTTAAGGTCTTAGATTTAACAGAAGGATCGCACATTGAACGAGAGCTTATGCTGATTAAACTATCGACTACGGGCGATACGCGTGAGGAATATAAGCGATTAGTGGATATTTTTAGGGGTGACATCATTGATGTGACGGCAACGACTTATACGGTTCAAATGGTGGGTAAGTCGGCTAAGTTGGATGCCTTTATTGATGTCATTGATTCAGGGCTGATTCTTGAAACGGTTCGTTCAGGAACGGTGGGCGTGATGCGCGGTGAGAAGTGTCTACACATATAAAATTTAATTTTTTACATATTAAGGAATAACAACATGAAAGTTTATTACGATAAAGATTGCGATTTATCTATTATCAAAAGTAAAAAAGTAGCCATTATTGGATTTGGTTCTCAAGGGCATGCGCACGCATGTAACCTACAAGATTCAGGTGTTGATGTAACGGTTGGTTTGCGAGCGGGTTCAAGCTCTATTGCAAAAGCAAAAGGGTATGGTTTAAAAACATCCGATGTGGCAACGGCGGTTGCAGGTGCGGATGTTGTTATGATTTTAACGCCAGATGAGTTTCAATCGGTTCTTTATAAAGACGAGATAGAGCCAAACATTAAGCAAGGTGCGGTATTAGCGTTTGCACACGGTTTTGCAATTATCTATAACCAAGTGGTTCCACGTAAAGATTTAGATGTGATTATGATTGCACCAAAAGCACCAGGTCATACAGTACGTTCTGAATTTGTTCGTGGTGGTGGTATTCCTGATTTAATTGCGATTGAACAAGATGCCTCTGGTAATGCAAAAGCAATTGCTATGTCTTATGCCTCGGGTGTTGGAGGAGGTCGTACGGGTATTATCGAAACAACCTTCCGTGATGAGTGTGAAACCGATTTGTTTGGTGAGCAAGCGGTACTGTGCGGTGGCGCGGTTGAATTGGTTAAAGCTGGTTTTGATACGTTGGTTGAAGCAGGCTATGAGCCTGAAATGGCTTACTTTGAGTGTTTGCACGAACTTAAGTTGATTGTTGATTTAATGTTTGAAGGTGGAATTGCAGACATGAACTACTCCATCTCAAATAATGCTGAGTACGGTGAGTATGTTACTGGGCCAAAAGTGATTAACGAAGAGTCTCGTCGTGCAATGCGCGAAGCTTTAGCAAATATTCAGTCTGGTGAGTATGCGAAACAGTTCATTTTAGAAGGGCAAAGTAACTACCCATCTATGACAGCAGCGCGTCGAAATAATGAAGAGCATGGCATTGAAGTGGTCGGTAAAAAATTGCGTAAAATGATGCCTTGGATTGCGTCAAATAAGATTGTAAATCAAGAAAAAAACTAATTTACAGAAAACGTACAGAATAAGTATAACTCCTTGTAGTTAAAGGACTTTTAACCCACTTTTTAGTGGGTTTTTTTGTTTTTATTGAAAATATTGCCATTTTTTTGACATTTGATTTGAAGCGCTATATAAAGGGGTTTTAAAATCATAATGAATGAATGGTGGCCAGCTAAATGTCTCAAATATCTCAAGATGTTTTTTCTTCTTTGGTGGGGGATGGTTCAGCAATGCGGGGAGTTAAAACGTTAGTTCAGCAAGTTGCGCAAACGGATGCAACGGTATTGGTCTTGGGCGAGTCTGGCACAGGTAAAGAAGTGGTGGCGCTGGCATTGCATAATGCGTCTGAGCGAGCGGGTCGTCCATTTGTTCCCATTAACTGCGGTGCCATTCCCGCTGAGTTGCTTGAAAGTGAACTGTTTGGTCATGAAAAAGGGGCGTTTACAGGGGCAATTACGGCTCGAAAAGGGCGTTTTGAAATGGCTGAGAAAGGCACCATTTTTTTAGATGAAATTGGCGACATGCCGTTGCCAATGCAAGTGAAGCTTTTACGCGTGTTGCAAGAGCGAAGCTATGAACGGGTGGGGGGGAATAAAAGTTTTCAATGTGATATTCGAGTGATTGCCGCGACACATCGCAATTTAGAAGAGAGTATTGAGGCCGGTGAATTTAGAGAGGATCTTTTTTATCGTTTGAATGTGTTTCCTATAGAGATGCCCTCTTTAAAAGAACGCCCTGAAGATCTTGAAGATTTACTGGGATTTTTATTTCAAAAAATTCACAATGCAGGGCGAAAGATTCCCCGATTGACTGAGAAGGCCATTATTGCTTTGCAACACTACCCTTGGCCAGGAAATGTAAGAGAGTTAGGCAATTTGGTTGAACGATTGTCTATTTTGTTTCCAGATTTACAGGTTGATTATGCCGACCTTCCACGCAAGTATCAGATTGACTTTCCTGAAGATACTCAATTAATCAAACGCAAGCCCACGCCCACGCGTGTTCAAGAGGAGGGGGGGGAGAAAAAAAGTTCCAGTATTCAAGTTGCACTATCTTCTGAACCGCCTTCTAAGGAGGCGCGTTTGGAGGCATCTGGTGGTGTGACCGATTCTGAACTTAAGCGACCTTCGGCGAATTTAAAAAATGGCATTGACTTAAAATCGTATTTGGTTGAAATGGAGGTGCAGTTAATTCAGCAAGCGCTCTCTCAAACGGACGGTAATGTGTCTCAAGCGGCAAAGCTTTTGCAGACAAATCGAACCACTTTGGTTGAAAAAATTCGTAAATATGCGCTGACTTAAATTTGGAAAATAGCCATGCTAAATGATATTGAACAGAGTCGATTAAAAGAGCTTGAGCAGGCATTTGAGTTGTTTAATGCAACGTCAATGCAGTTAACCAATGCGTATGATGGGCTGCAAGAACAAGTGGTGCATCTTCAGAGACAGCTTGTAACAAGTGATCAGGAAAAACGTCGCGTGTCTGATCATTTAAGTCGGTTATTAAATCTATTGCCTGTGGGGGTGATCGTGTTGAATAAACAGGGTCAAATTTCTGAGATGAATCCCAGTGCAGAACTTGTTTTAGGAGCCGATGCATTAGGGCGCGATTGGGATGTTGTCGTTCTGAACGTGTTTTTATTTGCGAATGATGCGGGTGAGCTGGTAACGCATGACGAGAGGGTTTATCAGTTGTCAGAATCCAGTTTAGATATGGTGAGAGGGAAGATTTTATTAATTCAAAATGTGACGTCAGCAAGAGAGTTGCAAGCGCATGTAAGTCGCCATCAACGGTTGCATTCCATGGGAGAGATGGCAGCCTCATTGGCGCATCAAATTCGAACGCCACTCGCCTCAGCATTGCTGTATGTTTCACAATTAAATACCGACAAACTTAACGAAGAAAAACGGGAAAAATTTGTTGAAAAGGCATTGCATAGTTTGAACCATCTTGAAGGGTTGGTGAAGGATATGCTGCAATATGCGCGTGGGGGGAAGGGCAGTGAGCAACGTATTGAACTGTCTGAGTTATTGGAACAACTTGAAAAAAATGTTGAGACACAGGTTGCTTGCTCTGATAGCCGTATTCTTTTTGCTTCCGTAGACAAGAGCCTTGTTGTTATTGGGGATAAAGATATCTTATTAACGGCGTTGCAAAATTTAATTGGTAACGCAATTGATGTGGTTGGCCAACATGCAAATATTGAGGTTTCAGTGAATAAAATTTCTGAAAAACAAGTGGACTTGGTGGTCGTGGATGATGGCCCAGGTGTTGAACCAGAGTTGCTTGATAAGATTTTTGAACCCTTTTTCACCAGTCGAGCAAAAGGGACAGGATTGGGGCTGGCGGTGGTTCGCGCCATTGCCGAAGCGCATGGAGGCGAAGCTTGGGTTAAATCCATTGTTGGACACGGCTCAAGGTTTGGTATTCGATTGCCATTAATGACGGTTAGGGAGCTAGAATGAGTATTGCAAAAATTTTGGTGGTTGAGGACGATGCAGAGTTGCAAGAAGCGTTGGTTGATATTCTCTCTGTTAACGAGTTTGAAGTGATTGCGGTGAGCAGTGCCGAGGAAGCCTTAGTTGCACTGGATGATGAAATTGGCATGGTGTTCAGTGATATTCGCATGGATGGCATGGATGGTTATAAATTAATGACGCGAATTCGAGCCATTAAACCGTATTTACCGATTGTATTAATGACAGCTTATGGCACAGTTGAACAAGCGGTAGATGCGATGAAATTGGGCAGTGTCGATTACATTGTTAAACCGTTTGAGGCCAGTGTTTTGGTTGAAAAAGCCAAAATTTATTTTAATCGTGATGCCTCGCGTGAAGATGATTTTGTGGTGGCAGACCCTGTTTCTCAACAGATTAAAACCATGGCAAAACGTGTGGCAGAAAGTGAGACCAGTATCTTAATTAGCGGAGAGAGCGGTACCGGAAAAGAAGTGCTGGCGCGTTACATTCATAATCAGTCACACCGAGCACAACAACCTTTTGTGGCCATTAATTGCGCAGCGATTCCAGAAGGTATGCTAGAAGCGATTTTATTTGGACATGAAAAAGGCGCCTTTACGGGGGCGGCAAAAGCGATGCCAGGTAAGTTTGAGCAAGCACAGCAGGGCACTATTTTTCTAGATGAAATTGGCGAGATGAAACCAGATCTGCAAGCTAAATTGTTGCGCGTTCTTCAAGAAAAAGAGGTGGAGCGCATTGGGGGAACTAAAACAATTCAATTGGATGTAAGGGTTTTAAGCGCCTCCAATGTTGATATGAAAAAAGCCATTCAACAGAGTGAGTTTAGAGAGGATTTGTTTTATCGTTTAAATGTATTCCCTATACACTTACCCCCTTTACGAGATCGTCCTAGAGACATTGCCGCGATTGCCGAGCGTTTGTTGCATCGCCATTGTGGTTCAAAACGGGTGGAGCCTATGATCTCTGCACCCGCAATGAAGCGTTTAATTGAGTACACATGGCCGGGCAATATTCGAGAGCTGGACAATGTTATTCAGCGTGCGCTAGTGATGATGTCGGGAGACACCATTCGAGAAAACGACATTTTGCTCGATCATGAGTGTTTGTCTGTTTTGGGGGGGGGTAAAAAAGAGGAGCCTGTAACAAATGCAAAGGTTGGTGTGATAAAACCTCAAGAAACCTCAATACAGGAAGATAACTTTAAGCCGACAGAATATCCCCTAGATTTAAAAGCACGGGAAACGCAGTTGATTTTAGAAACGCTTAAATTAAACGGCGGACACCGACAAAAAACCGCTGAAACATTGAATATTAGCCCAAGAACCTTGCGTTATAAATTGGCTAAATTAAAAGAGCAGGGTGTTGCTGTTCCATAGCCCTAATCCCCAGATAGAAAATACGTTTATAGCGCAAACCCTTGACGCACCTAGCAAATGTAAAAAAGGACGCATCACCAATAAGGTGACATTGTCTTTTTTACATTCACTATGCACATCATTGCTCGCGCTAAAAGCGCCTACTGTTGGTACACTCTAATTCGGATTTCTATCTGGGGATTAGGGCATAGTGATTCTAGGGTGAAAGAGTGAGTGTTTTGCCTTGGCGTATATGGCATGTTTATTGCTTTTTTTGATGGGTAAGTTGTGTAATAATGACAGTAGAAACGTAATGAAAAAAACAGAAAAACCTTTGTTTAAAGGGGTAAACAGCCATGAGTCAAATTGATACCCAAAGCTTAATGTTGCAAATGCGTTCGTTAGCGGCTCAGGCACAGTTGAAACCTGTCGATAATTTGACAGAAGTGTCTGGTGTCGGAAAAAAAGAGACGGGACAAGAAACAGCCGATGGTTTTGCAGATTTATTGGCTAAATCGGTTGAGGCGGTGAGTGCCGAGCAACATAAATCGGGTGATATGAAAAAATCGTTTGAAAAAGGTGATCCTGATATGGAACTGTCTGAAGTTATGTTGCAAGCGCAAAAGGCCAGCCTATCCTTTCAAGCGATGACTCAAATTCGTAATAAATTGGTCGAAGCTTATAAAACAGTTATCAACATGCCTATGTAATCATAGACTTTTCAGGGGGTGAATATTAAGAAAAGGATACGCACCTCCTTATTACACGCTTTTATAAGCGTGTCCTTACTGATAAAGCGGTAGCAGACGAATATGGCCGAGCAGCAAGCTTCTATAAATATCAATAATACGCCTGAACCTCAGTTGCCAGAAACCCCTGGTTCAACGCTGTTAAATAATTTAACGGCGCTTTCCGTTGCGAAACAAATTAGCTTGGTGATTGCGTTGGCAGCCACCATCGCACTCATTGTTGGCCTGTTGTTTTGGTCTCAAAGCAAGCCCTACTCTTTGCTGTTTGGTAGCATGGATGCGAAAGATTTAAGTGAAGTGATTCAAACCTTAGAGCAGCAAGCCGTGGACTATAAAATAGATCATGGCAGTGGTGGGGTTTTGGTACCCACCGAGCTGGTTCCTTCTCTACGTTTAAAAATGGCAGCGGCGGGTTTTCCTAAAGAGGCCGCAACGGGCTATCAACTGTTGGATGTTGAGCAAGGCTTTGGTATTTCGCAATTTAAAGAGACCACGCGATACCATCGAGCATTAGAAGGAGAGCTGGCAAAATCGGTTGCGTCACTGAATGCGGTAAAATCGGCTCGTGTTCTGCTGGGGCTTCCTAAACGTTCGGTGTTTGTTCGAAAGCGCCAAAAACCTTCCGCTTCCGTTGTAATTAAACTGTACCCCGGGCGTTCGTTAAATGAAGAACAAGTCAGTGCAATTGTGCATATGATCTCATCCAGTGTCCCAAACATGGAGTCAAAATCGGTTACGGTGGTTAATCAAAAAGGGAGCTTGTTGACCAGCAGCTCGGTGAATACGGGCATGAACATGAGCATGAAACAGCTGGATTATACGCGTGCAGTTGAAGAAACCTTGTCCCATCGTATTATCAGTTTGTTGTCGCCAATTGTAGGCGGAGAGCACAAAGTTAGAGCGCAAGTTACTGCTGAACTCGACTTTACTCAGCAAGAGCAAACACGTGAAAATTACGAGCCCGATCCAGAAGCCATTCGCTCGAAACAATTTCAAAAAGACATCAACCGAAATGAAGGCCCCACAGGCATTCCTGGGGCTTTAACCAACCAACCTCCCAGAGCAGGTTTAGCACCAGAAGAGGGGTATACGGGAGCAAATAAGGACCCTAACTTAAAAAGTTCCAGTGAAAAAAATACCGTCAATTATGAACTGGATAAAACCATTAGCCACATTAAAAATGCCGTGGGCAATATTCACCGCCTCTCAGTTGCCGTGGTGCTGGATGATAAAACACACTTAGATGATGAAGGCAGTTTGGTTCGTACACCATTAACAGAAGATGAGTTATTGCGCTTTAGACGATTGGTAAGCGATACCGTTGGGCTGGATGAAGCAAGGGGCGATACCTTAAGCATTGTAAACGCCTCGTTTATCGTGGTGCAAGAAGAGGTGTTTGAATCCCCGCCTATTTGGCAAGAGAGCTGGTTTTTAGATCTAGTGAAGCAAGTGTTGGCAGGGCTGGCGGTGCTTATTATTATCTTTGGTGTGATTCGCCCTATGCTTAAAGACCTTTCGAAAAAAGAAGAAACCTATTTGGATTACCCAGAAGATGCGGTAGACGATGGGGTTGAACTCGAAAATACCGACGAAATTGCAAAAGCACTCGAAGAGATGAATAGAGAGGTTGAGCAAACGGCCGAAGAAGTGGGCGCGGGATCCGAAGAGGAGCATCTATTGCTTGATAGAGTGCGAACGATTGCCGCAGAAAATCCAAAAATGGCTGCGCATGTCATTAAACACTGGCTGTCAGGAGAGTAATCATGCCCGAATCTGCAATTGAAGAAATAGCACCCGACAAAGAGCTATCAAACTTAGACAAAGCGGCCATTTTATTGCTCTCTTTAGGGCAAGAAACGGCGGCGAATATTTTGAAAGAGCTGAACCCACGAGAAGTACAGCAAGTGGGGTCGGCGATGACCTCGGTGGATAATGTTTCTCATGGCGATATTCACACGGTCATGAAAAGTTTTTTGGAAGAGGCTGGCGAAGATGCATTGGGCATTGACCCAAGTGAATACGCGCAAACGTTGATGGCCGATGCATTGGGCGATGGCGGCGGGCACTTGATGGATGCCGCATTGTTGGGCGATCAGGTCAAAGGGCTTGAAGCACTTAAATGGCAACATCCGTCCACCATTTCTAATATGTTACGCAATGAGCATCCTCAAGTTATTGCAATTGTACTGTCCTATTTTGATTCCGATCAAGCGGCAGACGTGTTGAGAGGTATTCCAGAGCGATTTCAAGCCGAGGTGGTTTACCGAATCGCAACCTTGACCACGATTCAGCCCAGAGCACTTTTTGATCTAAACAGCGTACTTGAAAATGCTTCCAGTGATGGCGAGGGCGGAAAGTTAGCCACCATTGGAGGTGAAAAACGAGCCGCTGAAATTTTGAACTTGGTGGGTGGAGGTGTGGATACTCGAATTTTGGATGATATTGCAGAAGAGCATGAAGAAATCAGTAAAAACATTCAAGATAAAATGTTTGTCTTTGAAGACATTGGCGGCATTGATGATAGAGGTATTCAAACCATTGTGGCGGAAGTGCCAAGTGATGTACTGATTGTGGCACTAAAAGGGACGGATAAAGAGCTTAAAGAGAAATTTTTGGGCAACCTATCCAAGCGCCAAGCCGATATTATGCGTGACGATTTAGAAACCGGGCCACCAGTGAAGCTCAGCGCCGTAGAAGAAGCGCAGCGTGAAATTATACTTACGGTAAGACGTTTAGCCGATGAAGATAAAGTCATGATGCCAGGTGGTGGCGAGGAGTTTTTGTAAATGACAGGCTTTAAATCGTTGAATGATGTATTAGAAGAGCCTGTTTTGACTCGACTGATCTCATCAGACGGTTTTGCAACCTCTAAGGTTGAAACTTGGCAGCCTAATCGGTTTGACTTGAAAGAGTCCCATGCAAAAATAAACGCTTCTGAACGGAGCAGCACTCAGGCAGAGTCTGTATCAGAAAAAGCAACGGAAGCTGACATAAAGGAAGAAGTACAAAAAGTTGAGCTGTTAACCAAAGAAGCGTATGAGTTAGCCTCTAAAGAAGGGTATCAAGCAGGGCTTGAAAAAGGATTGAGTGAGGGCGCGGAACAGGGGCGGGTTGAGGCAAAAGCGTTGGCTCTACAAGCGAGTGATGAAGCCCTGTCCCCCAAGTTAGCACAGATGGATGCGCTTTTATTACTGCTTAAACAGCCGTATGATCAACTTGAAAAACAAGTGTTTTCAGAGTTAACCGAGTTGGCATTGCATATTGCTGAACGAGTGACTCAAAAAGAGGTGAGCGCAAATAAAACGTGGGTGTTAGAGGCCATTGAAGAAGCCATTAAAACCTTACCTGATGATTCAAAACCGTTTTCAATCGAATTGCATACAAAGGATTTAAAGGCGTTAAAATCGTTAAATCATTCTGTTATTGAGACCTGGGATATGACTGAAAATACCTCGTTGCTTCAAGGAACTTGTTTGGTTAAGCAGGAAAACTCTTCCATTTTAAACAGCTGGAAAAACCGATTTGATGAAGCCGTCAAACATCTAATTTAATGCACTGAATTTTCTCAGTCTTGATTCATATTTTTTCTTTCCAATGACCTTCTTGAGGTGGTTATGAGTAATACGCAAACTTTTAACCAAGCAATGGTTTCTAACCTTAAAGACATTCACCAAAATTTACCCCCCCCCGCTTCTCTTAAAGTGACTGGACGCCTTGTTCGCATGGTGGGTATGACCCTAGAAGTCGTCGGTACCTACGCGCCAATTGGTGCGCGTTGTCAAATATTAAACGGTGAAAAACCGCCCGTTGAAGCCGAAGTGGTTGGTTTTAATGGTGATCGATTGTTTTTAATGCCCATTGGCGATACCCATGGCTTAAAGCCCAATGCAAAAGTGCTTCCTGTCGAGGGGGGGGTAAAAATTGGCGTGGGTACGAAGATGCTGGGGCGTGTGGTAAATGGCTCAGGACTGCCACTTGATGGTTTAGGTGCCATTGAGGTGGATCAGTACGTTTCACTTGCGGGAGAGCGCATTAACCCCTTGGATCGTCATCCGATTAATAAAGTGTTGGACGTGGGTATTAAAGCCATTAACGGATTATTGACGATTGGGCAAGGTCAGCGTGTGGGTTTAATGGCAGGAACAGGGGTTGGAAAAAGTGTTTTGTTAGGCATGATGACGCGTTTTACCAGTGCCGATGTGGTGGTGGTGGGGTTGATTGGTGAACGTGGTCGAGAAGTCAATGAATTTGTAAAACACACGTTAGGCAAAGAAGGGTTAAAACGCGCCGTGGTGGTCGCCACCCCCGCAGACGATCCGCCATTAATGCGACTGCATGGTGCAATGCTGGCAACCGCCATTGCCGAATTTTTTCGAGATCAAGGGTTAAATGTTTTGTTACTGATGGACTCCTTAACGCGCTTTGCACAAGCACAACGTGAAATTGCGTTAGCGGTGGGTGAACCCCCAGCCAGCAAAGGGTACCCGCCTTCGGTGTTTGCTAAGCTACCTCAGTTGGTTGAGCGAGCGGGAAATGGTCGAGAAAATTCAGGCTCCATTACAGCTATTTATACCGTATTGGCCGAAGGGGACGACCAGTCCGACCCCGTGGTTGATTCCGCGCGTGGCGTGTTGGATGGTCACATCGTGCTGTCTCGTGACATTGCCGACGGAGGGCGCTACCCCGCAATTGATATCGAATCCTCCGTCAGTCGGGTAATGGTAGACATCGTTTCAAAAGAGCAATTGGAGCAAGCCAGAGCCTTTAAAAAATTGTATTCAAGCTACCAGCAAAACAAAGATTTAATCAGTGTTGGCGCTTATCGAAAGGGAGCGGATCCCTTGATTGATTTAGCCATAGCCAAACAGGCGGATTTAACGGCCTTTTTATCTCAAAATATGGCAGATGCCTTTTCAGTTGAAGCGTCCATTGCCGCGTTAAGCGACACACTCTCAAAAGGCTAAATTTTTGATGCAATCCAGAATTATTCGAATGCGTAAATTGGTTGATCTGGCAGATATTGAGCTGGACAAAGCCGCACAAACACTGGCCGCTCTGCAAGCAGAATGCACGAGTTCAGAAGAGCAACTCAGTTCATTAACGGGCTATATTGCCGAGCTTTCAGACAAAATGTCAATTCAAAAAAAAGAAATAACGGCAATTGATTTGCAGTCTCAGCGAGGGTTTAGCGACAAACTTTACCAAGCAATTGACGCTCAAACCGAAAAAGTGACCCAGTTAAAAGAAGTGCTTGAAAAAGGGCGTGAAGCATGGCTTGAAAAAAGAATGCGAAAAGAGTCGTTGTTGGCACTGCTTAATAAATTAAAACAGAAGCATCAAGTTGAACAAAATAAACGGGAGCAACGCATGTTGGATGAGCTGGCGGCTCAAAGCATGATGGCAAATAAATCTCGAATCTCCAATGAATAGTGTAGTGAATAATAAAAAGGGACGCCATTTTTATATGATTTTTTTATGAAAAAAAGGCTTTAAAATCTATATTTTTTTAGTTTTACAGCCCTTTAAAAGGGTAGCGCTTGAATTCAAGGCGTCCCTATTAATGAGATGGCCGTGGCGTTCTATTTTGATTAGGTAGGGGGGGGGGTAAAAATTTGGATTGCAATTTTACCCCCCCCCCTCTATACATGCTAAAAAACATAAAGAATCGACTGCTTTTTGCCTGAAATTTTATTTTTAAGGGCTCAGTCCCCTTTTTTAATACACGATGTTTCCTCCCCGAACTCATAACGCCTAAATATATGTGTAATATACCCATGAACTCAGGGCATTACTATTGTTTCAACCCAAGTAGATGTAGACGACTTTCTTTCAAATAACACCGAGGATGAAAAGTCATTATTTACAACAGAATAAAACGAAATCCTCATGATTTCTGAAAACTTAAAACCAACAAAACTATCAGGACGGGTATTTTCCTCGCCATCCACTAAATGTGAAAACTTCTTCTTCAATAATTCGTGTCCTTCAATTACACTCCCTGAATCGCCTCCAAAAATCAGATAATGTTTACGGAAATCACTATCGAACTTCATCCAATCAATATTCAATTCATTTTCACCCAACGGAACTAGAGTGCCTTCAATACTGACAGACCTCAAAGACCTCTGAAACGAATAGGTTAATGAGACACTTTTACAAAACTCAATATCTTCGAATTTTCTCGATGCTGGTGATGTGTGAAATTTGATAATTTCACCATCCAACATTGTGCCTAAAACTCTAGATCTTGGGGTTCTATTTTTTGAGACAGTAGATAAAACAGCCCCCTTGGAAAATGGATTTCCAGCATTATCTTCTTCTTGAATCCAATCGTTTAATTTTTCAAATGGGTTTATCATTGATATTTATTCATTTTCGAAAATTGAGTTTTACATAAAAGGCGGGCTGAGTTAGCTGTCAATATTAAGCATTTTGTTAGCTTTTTATATTCTGATTAAGGTTTAATTTTGACTTTCACAAACTATAACTATTATTTTACACTTTCTAAAAGAAAGTCCGAACATACATTTTTACTTCCAAGATCAAAAACTACAAGATTTTCTGATGAACGCGTAATCGATGTATATACGATTTCAGCATCATCTTCTTCACTCATAATATAAAAAACAGTTTTTGCCTCTAGCCCCTTATAGCTATGTATAGTGGAAATTTTTATTAATCCACTGTTTGAATAAAAGTGATTCTTTTTTGCTCGCCTCACTCTTTCAACATCTGCTTTATTTTGACTTACAATCATATTTATTTTATTGTCATCTAGCTCTTTTAGCTCATCAACACTTTTATTTGTACAAACTGACAATTCTTCAAATGTCTCAAACATGCAGTGTGTTTTTTCTTTTTCTATCCTGTATTCATTTAGTTGCCTAACAAGTGAAATTTTTGAACTCAAAATAACTACATCGTTTGGATGTAAATCATAGCCCTTTATATAGCTTTGCATAGATTCAAATACTGACTTTTTCCATTCATTAACGGGGATCGACTCATACTTTAGAAGGCTAAATCCTATCCCCATTTGAATAGGATTAACATCAACTATTTCTGTGTCTGAATATTTATCAATGAGGAACTGCATTTGAAAGTCTTTAAAGAGTTGGTTAAGTGGCGAATCTAGGCTAGTTCGATAAGAACGATTAAGCTTAATCCACCGCCCAAATCCTTGAGCTACGACAGGAGACCTGCCAATATCTCTTTGATAAATATTCTGAGATTCATCACCGAAAAGAACCATTTCTCCATTTTCACATAGAAAGTTGTCTCTAATGATTTTTACCCATTCTGATTGATAATCTTGAATCTCATCTACAAGAATTGTCTGATACTTTGTAACGCCGGAATTTTTAAAAATATCAACAGAGTAGAGGCTTTCTATTCCGTATCTATCAATTAGTTCAACTATGTCCTCTTCAGTGTTGTTGACTTGCGAGTTATAAAATTGGTGATAGTTTGATATTTCAAAAGATGAAAAATTTCTATTACCTTGTATATCACTAATCTTGTCTCTAATGTAGTTTTTCAAAGTAATATTGAAAGTCAAAATAAGCACTGGCGAATCATGCCGTTGATGGGCATTTATTGCTCTCTGAGACAGAATAGATGTTTTTCCACAACCAGCAACCCCTTTTATTTTTTCCTTACCATTCTTGCTTTTTGTTAATGGCAACTGCTTCTTTTTATCAAAATTTATTTCTATTCCTTGATTTAACGTATGATCAGGAGGGCTGAGCCTACGTTTGAAATCGATATAAACATTTTCATCAAAGAGTACATGCTTAGATTTTTGCTTAATTTTTTTTACTAGTAGAGACAATCGATCACTACCAAAAGAAATACCCTTATCTCGCTGAAGGTTTCGTTTCTTTCTGTCAAGGTAGCCGCTAGATTTCTCATAAGAATTAAAGTCAATTTTATTTTCCTGAAAAAGCTTATTTAGCCTTATCTGCTCCTCCTTCTGTTTCTCCTCAGCTGGATAGTACAGTGAATCAATCGCATTTTTATCTGAATCGTGAAAATATACAAAGCAATGTACTAGGTTGTAAAAGTTTGGATTTGTTAGCCTAGCCAAGCCCACAACTGGCAAATGTAGGTCGTAAAGATTTTTTTTATAACGAAAAACCTGAGAATGTGGAGACGATTTTCTGGATGATTTTGAACGATCTAAAACCTCCCAGTTATTCTTTTCGGTAATTCGATAACTACTTAAACTCCAGTCTTTGACTTCAATTATGAATGCAGAACAGTGCTCTTTTAAAATAATAATATCAGGCCGATCTCCATCAAGATATGGATTAAAGAAAACCTCATAAGTATCATCTAGGTTTTCTTTTAAATAGTTGATTAAATACCACTCACCAGGAGTTGCTGGTACTTTAAGACGCTGAATATTTTCTAATTCAGGGTAGATAATTGCCATTTATTGATCCAATTCTTAATATGAATTATTCCGTACTAGCTCTGTTACACATGAGGTGAGAAACCAGCAATAAAGCTAACGCCAAACTCAGTGGCCGCTGGCAGATATATGATGAACTCTGCTAGAACACTGAACTTTGATAAAAAAAGACTTCTGAAAGAAAACTGCGCTGCCAGCGGTCAACTGGAATTTTTTGTTATACCTAATTTCTCATTAACTCTTATCCCAACCAGACATTCCTTCACAATGACTACACCCAAATGTATAGCTTTCGCTCATGTCACCTGTATTTAGCTCATTACACCACTCACAACTTTCAAGTGAACTGAATACCTCAAAACAACTTGCACATACCCACTCTTCATTCTCGGTAAGCACAACGGTATGATAACCATCACAGCCATTACAGTTTCCCTCGCATGAATCGCCTCCATCCTTAGCTGAAATATAAGCCTCATCACTATCTATTAATATTTCAGCCAAATGCTCAGGTTCATAGTGCTTTCCACACGATTGACAATCAGAAAATCCTTCCTCTTTAAAAATAACTAATTGATTACAGTCTGAACATTCAATGCATAAGCTTTTTTCAAGAAGCCCACAAACTAAACAACTAGACTCATAAATTATTTTGTTATCTGTATCATGAGTTTGAGATTCAAAACCACAAGAAGGACATTCTTCAAAGTGTACACCGTTCTGCTTCTGAGTTTTTATTTCTTCACTTAGGTTATCAAATACCACTTGAAGAAATTCGTGTAATTTTCTCAATGCAGTATCTAACTTTGCTATTTCTGTATTCCATGAATGAAATACATCCTTCCATTTAACGGTTAAAAGTTGGTGTAAAAAGTACCATGCTTTTAATTGCTCTTTTACGATACCGTGCCTAACTTTATTATTTTCTTTTTCAGAATGAGCTTCATGAAAAAAATGAACCATTTTATTTCTGTGTTTAGCAACGTCTTTAAAGGCATCTAATTCTGCCTGAGATAAACCACTACCCACTATTTTCTTTAACCTATTTGCAGCCTCATCAAGAGAGACTGATTGAAAATCACCAGAAAAAAATTTACTTTTATCTGGATCT
Organism: Thiomicrorhabdus sp.; assembly: GCA_021648625.1. Taxonomy (GTDB): domain Bacteria; phylum Pseudomonadota; class Gammaproteobacteria; order Thiomicrospirales; family Thiomicrospiraceae; genus Thiomicrorhabdus. The sequence continues at coordinate 23,392 of JAKISK010000023.1, forward strand.
TGTCTTTTGGTTACAACTAACGACCAATGTTCATCCATTAACCTTGCTTTTACGAATAGCTCAACAGCAGCATAAAAATGAATTACTGAATATTTAGGTTGGTCATTTATTTCAGAGATTGCTTTGAATAAAAAATCCAGCCCATTTTCAACAAGGCTATTAAACATATCTTCTTTATTCATATAAATCTCAGTATTTTACATTTTAGGTATAACGACTGCCATAACCGGAAAACCACACAGTGAATTGTCCGCGTTGATGGCTCTTTGTTAGAGGCGCGAGCATATCTGGTAGACCGCTGAATTCACAGCCCACGCTTTTAAAAGATACTACCGCACCTCGTCGGTTTTGGGTTTTTTTGTTGAACCATAGGGGGGGAGAAAATTTAGGATTCAAATTTTACCCCCCTATCCAATAATGCCGATATTACCATGGTTTAACGCGCCCAAACTTCAGATTATTTACTGAGTTTAAACCCTTTGCAAAGCCAAAAAATTCAGGCGAATTACAAAGTTTAATGTTTTTTTGTAGAGCTTTCGGAGCGGATAATATTTAGCATTACAAAATTTACCCCCCCATCAAAAATTCGTCTTTAATCATTGTTTGAGATTTGACGCGCCTACAATGCAGGTAAACTTCTGAGTTTAAAAACCTTGCGAACCAAAAAATATTACCACACTTTCTGAACCTAATTTGGAACGCCTAAACGCAAAATTAAACGCCCTAAAAACATTTGAGATTGAACATTTTTTAAACCCTAAACACTCTCAATTTTTACAACGGATTCACGTAATTCTAACGCCTAAAATCAGCGGCAGTTTGAAGGGGCACGTTTTTGCGTAAGCAAAAAAAGTGACGCTTTAAACTGTCCGCTGGATTTTTTTGTTAGGCTTTTTTATGAAGCCCACTGCATATGTAACTTACGGTGATGAACAGCACAATCACGCAAATAAAGATTAATGAGTGTTTGGTATGGAATCCCTGCTTCTTCTGATAGTGATTTAAAGTACTCTACAGAATCACAGTCAAGGCGCATAGTAACGGGTTGTTTAAGATACTTAATGTAGGGATTTTTTTCCCCTTTCATTTTCGAGAAATCATAATGATCTTTCATTTTTTTCACTCCAATACACTTGCTCTTCATCTTTATCGGCTTTTCTGGCTGAGATAATTCTAACCACAGTTTCCTCTTGCCTAAAACAATGACAAACAACAAGTGTTTTTAATTTAAAACTTGTACCAAGTAGGATAAACCGATCTTCATTTTCTGAATGCTCTGGATCAAAAAATTGAATCGCAGACTCATCATAAAAAACGGTGCGTGCCTCATCGAATGATACTCCGTGTTTCTTGGAGTTCGTTCTATTTTTATTATCATCCCATTCAAATTCTAATTGCTTCATATTTACAGTGTACTTACGATTTTATCAATGTCAAGACTCGCCTTTTAAAACAATGGCTTTGACAAAGGGAGAGTATTCGAAGCCTAACGCCTAAAATCAGCGGCAGTTTAAAGGGGCACGTTTTTGCGCAAGCAAAAAAAGTGACGCTTTAAACTGTCCGCTGGATTTTTCTTGTTAGCAATTTTTCTCGATTGCAAGCATAAAGTGATTCCATTATAAAAATGGAAATATTTCTTATTATATTTTCGAGAGTATCATCAACGATTAAATAGTCTGTCTCATTAATCTGCACTTCATGCTTATCAAAAACATCAATAATCATGCATATGGATAATACACAACCGTTATTATCATTGAAATGCTTAGCCAAATCCTCTAACCTTCGATGGAATGATCGCTTAGCTTTATCATCATAAAAACCATTTGCATGAGCTATCTGATTTCTAATTAGATTCAAAAGGCTCCATAGCAACTTCAAAGATTTCATATCAAAAAAGAACTTACTCCTAGCATGTAATTCCTTTTCGAAGGGTTCTTTAATATCAGTCTCTGAGATGATCTTTTCCAAACAAAGATCAATTGTTTCAGATCCCTTTATGTATTTATTTTTAGGGTTTATCGAATCTATATAAATTGTTTTCAAACTATCTTCTAGCAAGAAGAAATAGTTTAAAAAAGACGATGAATTCAAACCTCTCAATATCATTTCTCTATTAGATAATGAATGCTTTTTGGCATCTTCAGTAAATAGTTCAGATGCAAAAGTTCTTTTTTCATTTTCTTGAACTGATACTCCCGGATCGATGTGTCCAGCTAGGCAGAGCACACGATACATATCTCGTTTTTTTTCTGAACCAACAGGAAGTCCCTTAATCATCCCATCAATATCGTTATCCATATCTGCTTTTGTCATACCTTCGTAAGTATCTGGATCCAAGCTACACTGCGATACGATTGCAGTAACGGTAATTAAAGAGTACCTAGATAAAAACAGCTCATAATAAGAAAAAACACCTTCCTCTGGCTTTAAAACATCAATAAGACAACTTTGCAACAATGTCATTTTTATATGAACCTCTATCCTTGATTGCTAACGCCGCAAATCACCGGCAGACAAAAGGGGCGTTTGGTTTGTGTAAAATGGAGCGAAGCGGAATACACAAAACAAACGACGCTTTTGGCTGTCCGCGTGTATTTGCCTTGTTAGAGGCGCGGGCATATCTGGTAGACCGCTGAATTCACAGCCCACGCCTTTAAAAGATATTACCGCACTTCGTCAGTTTTGGGTTATTTTGTTGAACCATAGGGGGGAGAAAATTTAGGATTCAAATTTTACCCCCCCTATCCAATAATGCCGATATTATCACAGCTTAACGTGCCCAAAATTCAGATTATTTACTGAATTTAAACCCTTTTCAAAGCCAAAGAATTTGGGCGAATTACAAGGTTTAATGTTTTTTTGTAGAGCTTTCGGAGCGGATAATATTTTGCATTACAAAACTTACCCCCCCATCAAAAATTCGTCTTTAATCATTGTTTGAGATTTGAAGCGCCTACAATTCAGATAAACTTCTGAGTTTAAAAACCTTCCGAACCAAAAAACATTACCACACTTGGTAAGTCTAATTTGGAACGCCTAAACG
>JAKISK010000024.1 GCA_021648625.1 Thiomicrorhabdus sp.
AAAAAGCATTCAAACAACCTGTCCATACTGCGGTGTGGGCTGTGGCATGGAAGTTACGCCTAAAAAAATAAGTCCTAAATCGGTTTCAGTGATTGAGTCGTACCAAGTAAACGTTATTGGAGATGAGTCGCATCCTGCTAATTTTGGACGTTTGTGCGTCAAAGGCTCTGCAGCGGGTGAAACGGTTGATTTTGACGGGCGAATGCTTGATCCTCAAGTGAATGGTGAGGTGGTGAGTTGGGACAGTGCGTTAAGTACCGTGGCGGACTCGTTTAAATCCATTATTGAAAAGCATGGTTCTAATGCGGTGGCTTTTTATGTTTCGGGGCAGTTGCTTACCGAAGATTATTATATTGCCAATAAACTGGTGAAAGGCTTTTTAGGCACGGCGAACATTGATACCAACTCCCGTCTTTGCATGGCATCTGCGGTGGTTGGCTACAAACGTGCGTTTGGTTCCGATACGGTGCCTTGTTCTTATGAAGATTTAGAGTTGGCGGACTTAATCATTTTAGTGGGTTCTAATACCGCATGGGCGCACCCGATTGTGTATCAACGCATTGCGGCGGAAAAGAAACGTCGTCCTGATTTAAAAGTGGTGGTGATTGACCCTCGTAAAACCGCGACTTGCGATCTTGCCGATTTACATCTGCCTTTAAAGCCTGGAACCGATGCGGTTTTGTTTAATGGTTTACTGGCACAGTTGACGCAATCCGATGCGCTGGATGCCTCCTTTGTTGAACAGCATACCGAAGGGTTTGATGCCGCATTAGCGCAAGCCAACGCAGAGCAAGCGACCGTTCAAGCGGTGGCGCAACAGTGTGAATTGGATGAAGCCGATCTACAACTGTTTTTTGACTGGGCGATAGCGCGGGACAAAATGGTCACGTTATACTCTCAAGGAATCAACCAGTCCAGTTCGGGCGTGGATAAATCTAATGCCATTATTAACTGCCACCTTGCTACAGGGCGCGTGGGCAAAGTGGGCGCCGGCCCCTTTTCGATCACAGGGCAACCTAATGCGATGGGCGGGCGAGAGGTGGGTGGATTAGCCAATCAACTGGCGGCGCACATGGACTTTAACAAGCCTGAAAACATTGATCGTGTGGCGCGTTTTTGGCAAGCTGAAAACATGGCGACTGAAAACGGTTTAAAAGCCATTGAGATGTTCCAAGCGGTGGGTACTGGAGACATTAAAGCCATTTGGATTATTAATACCAATCCAGTGGTGTCGATGCCCGATGCCGATGCGGTTAAAAAGGCGCTTGCCAATTGCGAGATGGTGGTGGTCTCGGACTGTATGCAAAATACGGATACCACCGCGGTTGCGAATGTATTATTGCCCGCCTTAACGTGGGGTGAAACGGGTGGGACGGTCACCAACTCTGACCGCACCATCTCCCGCCAACGCAAATTTATGCAAGGCCCTGAAAATGCCCGTGCCGATTGGTGGATGATCGCCCAAGTGGCGCAAAAAATGGGCTTTACGGAAGCATTTAACTATAACAGTGAAGCGGACATTTTTAGAGAACACGCGGCCTTATCAGGATTTGAAAACGGCGGTTCACGCGATTTTGATATCTCTTTATTGGCAGACATTTCTACCAAAGAGTACGATGCGTTAACGCCATTTCAATGGCCATTAAATGCCCAAAATCCACAGGGCACAAAAAGAATGTTTACCGACAATCACTTTTTTACCCCCAGTGGTAAAGCGCAATTTATTGCCATTACACCACGTGCACCCGCCAACCCCACCACCGCAGAATACCCGCTTATTTTAAATACAGGGCGAGTGCGAGATCAATGGCACACCATGACCCGCACCGCCAAAACCCCTAAATTGATGGCACATACCGACGAACCGTACATTGCGGTATCACCTGCGGACGCACAAACCTATGGCTTAACCGAAGGGGCGTTGGCGAAAGCTGAAAATGCACTCGGTTGCTTGATTGGTCGCGTTAAAATTGACGAAGGCCAGCGCAAGGGCAGTGTGTTTGTGCCCATGCACTGGACGGCACAATACGCCAGTCATGGACGAGTGGATGTTTTGGTGGCTGCGGTAGGGGACCCGCTTTCTGGTCAGCCTGAATCGAAACATTGTCCCGTGAAGGTCATGCCTTACACGACTAAGTGGCACGGTTTTATTTTAAGCCGAGAGCCGATTGAAACCGAAGCGATGACGTATTGGGTAAAAATAAAAGGCAAACAGTTTTACCGTTATGAAATTGCAGGAGAAGAGTCCATTGCCGATTATGCCTCGTGGTCAACCGCCGTGTTAGGTGAAGAAGGAGAGGTCTTAGAGTACTTAGATTTAACAGGAAGTCAGTATCGTAAGGCATTGATTAAGAATGAAAAGTTACAGTCTGTTCTGTTTGTTTCGTCCAGTACCGAGCTGCCTCCCAGAAGTTGGTTAGGGTCTTTGTTTACAGCCTCTGAAATAGACGATAAAACACGTTTAAACCTTCTTGCAGGTCAGCTGACTGGCGCAAAAGACGAAGGAAAAATGATTTGTTCCTGTTTTGGCATTGGATTAAATACTATTATCGAGGCGATTCATAAAGACAAACTCACCAGCGTAGAGGCGATTGGAAAAGCCTTAAAAGCAGGGACTAATTGTGGCTCATGTTTGCCTGAATTAACGGGTATTTTAGCGAAGGAATTGAAATAACGGGTTCAGGTTAAAGTTCTGTAAACAATCCCAGCTGGCGATTTTTTTGGACTTGGTTTGCGCTGAAAAGCCGTCCGTTCATCACGATATACACGCCTGAATTGGCGAGCTGTACTGCCATGAGAGCGGCACCTAGGTTAAAGCTGGCATCGGAGTGGCTGAGCATAAAGGGGCGCATTGCACCCGTAAGTACAATGGTTTTGTGTTTGAGTTTAGGGTGCTGGTTTAAGACGAGGGCGGTGTTTACCATCGTGTCTGTACCATGGGTGATGACAATGGTGTGTTGTGGTGTGTCAATGCACGCTTGGCAGATGCGTTCGCGGTCTGCATCGGTGAGTTCTAAGCTGTCTTTTTGCATTAACACCGTGGTTTTGATGGCTAAGGTGGTATTGGCCTCTTGCAACATAAGCGGCAAGTGTGTGGCTGGGAACATCAGTTCGCCTGTGGTGGTTTGGTATTGCTTATCCAGCGTGCCACCTGTGACAAACAATTGGATAGGGGGGGGAGAATTTTGAACCTTTATGTTTGTTTGTGTCATCATGTTTCTCCTTACTTTTTTAAGGCTGTCTTAATATGCCCGTTACAATGCCTAAGATTTCAATGTCGGCATTTTTTAAAATAATGGGTGGCATGTCTGGGTTGGCGGGTTGTAGACGCACCCCTTCTTTTTCAATGTAGAGTTTTTTCATGGTCACTTCTTCGTTATTGATGCGCACCACAACCGATTCTCCATTTTCAGCCGACGAGCGGCGTTCTATAATGACAATATCGCCACAATGAATGTTTTCATCAATCATGGAGTTACCCTTAACTCGTAACGCAAAGGTCTCTTTTTTAACCATGCTAACGGGCACGGAAACGGTGTCGTAGTCCATCTCCATTTGAATGGGTTCTCCCGCGGATGTCCAGCCCAGTAATGGGATTTGTACAAACTCGGTGTCCATGAGTTCAATGGGCGAATCGTTGGCTTGCTCTAATACGGTAAGCTGTGTTTTTTGATTGCGTTTTGGGATTAAATAGGCAACGTTAGACATGATTAAAACCTTGTTGTAAATAAGTTTAGTATTTAGTTGTTATTCGTTGATTGGTAAAGTTTTTTTGAATGGTTTTATGTCTACTTTATCATAGACGCCTGCATCAATATAAGGGTCTTTAGATGCCCACTGTTTTGCGGCCTCTAGGGAATTAAATTCAGCCACAATTAAACTGCCTGTAAACCCCGCCTCGCCAGGTGTGTCACTGTCTATAGCTGGGTTAGGGCCCGCAAGAATTAGACGACCAGCGTTGTTCAGTGCGGTTAAACGGGCAATGTGTTCAGAACGCGCTTTTGCTCTTAACGGCAAGCTGTTTTTAACGTCGTAAGCAAAAATGGAATATAGCATTTTATTTTGTCCCCTCTTGGTCGTTGTTAGAGGCATCTGTTTTATGCGTTGATTCTATCTCATTTGATGAGGGTTTGGTCGTTTCCATTGTGTTATTTTCCTGATTGCTGGCACTGGCTTCTATTGGTTTAGCGTCAGGCTCAGGGTCATTTTGTTCAAGGTCGTCCATATGGCGATGAATGTAAAGGCCTTGCAATACAATAAAGATAATGGTCATTGCCATTAAGCCAAAGACTTTAAAATTGACCCATGTGTCGGTGTCATAATTGAAGGCAACGTATAGGTTGGCGGCACCAGAGAGCACAAAAAAACCAATCCATAGCCAGCTTAAACGTGACCAAACTTGTTCTGGTAATTCAATCATACTGCCCATCATACGTTGAATAATCGGCTTTTGACCTATATAGTGGCTCCCTAGAAAAACAATGGCAAACCCCCAGTTTACAATGGTGGGTTTCCACTTAATAAACGCCTCGTCTTGTAAAATAAGGGTAAGCCCACCCAACAGTACAACCAGCACCAAGGTAATGATGTGGAGTTTTTCAACACGTTTGTGTTTAATGTACAGATAGGCCACTTGAACGATGGTGGCAAGAACAATCACCATGGTGGCGGTGTAAATATCGTACATTTGATAGGCGATAAAAAAAAGTATAACGGGAAATAGGTCGAAGAGTAATTTCATGTAAGTGGCTTTGTTTGTAAATAAGGCCTAGAATTTTATACGTATTTTGCGTCAATGAACAGCAACGGATTGTAAATAAAAAATGAAAATGGATTTTCACTGCCATACCACCGCATCTGATGGTGCGTTATCACCGCAACAACTGATTGATTTAGCTCATAAATATGAGGTTAAATGCCTTGCGATCACCGATCACGACACCACGGCGGGGTATGAATCGGCCTTGAAATATGCAGCGCAAAACAATATACAACTGATATCAGGCGTTGAAATCAGTTGTGAATGGCGTGGTACAACCATTCACATTGTTGGATTGGATGTGGATGTCACGCATACAATGTTGCAAGAAGGACTGGCAGGGATTCGTGTTACTCGCTGGAAACGAGCGCATGAGATGATTGCTAAGTTAAATGCTCGAAATGGCTTTAACGTAGAGGGGTTAACCTCAAAAATAGAAAACATGGTGGGAGAAGGGGTGGTGGGGCGCGGGCATTTTGCGCAACTGCTCATTGAGGAGCGCTTGGTAAAAGACGCGGGTCAAGCGTTTGACCGCTATCTTAAAAAAGGCCGAGTGGGTTACGTAACGCAGGAGTGGCCACCACTAGCGACGGTGGTTGAGTGGATTACGCAAGCGGGTGGCGTGGCGGTTATTGCACACCCTAAGGTCTATAAAATGACCAGTCGAAAGTTAAATGCATTGATTGAAGATTTTAAACATGCAGGCGGGCAAGCCATTGAAGTGGTGAACCAACCTAGGCACTCCGCAGACATAACGGGCATGGCTGATCGCGCCAACGCGCATGGTTTGTATGCCTCCATTGGCTCCGATTTTCATCGCCCCGAGCATAATTGGCGAGGACTGGGGTGGTTGGCACCGCTGCCTGATAAGGTAAAGCCTGTTTGGACGTTGTTTAAGGAGCCTCCTTTAATGGCGTTAAACACGGTATAATTGACTGTTTATAAATAGACTACTTAAAATAGAGGCATTATTTCGCTGTGAATAAAATATTGTCAAATCCATGTGCTTACATTAGCGTACATCCTGACAACCCTCAAAAAAGAGGGTTAGAACAGGTGGTCGAAATTTTAAAAAGAGGCGGCCTGATTGCCTACCCGACCGAATCTGGATACGCATTAGGTTGTTTGCTAGACAGTAAGAAAGGGGTGGAAATTATTCGCTTTATTCGTCGGTTAGACGATAAACATGACTTTACGCTTATGTGTCGTGATTTAAGTAACTTATCGGAATACGCAAGAGTGGGCAACACGCAGTTTCGTTATTTAAAAAGCAATTTGCCAGGTGCATACACCTTTATTTTACCCGCCAGTCGCGAAGTGCCTAAACGATTGCAGTCGCCTAAACGTAAAAATATTGGCTTACGCGTCACCCCAAATATCGTTACCAATGCCTTACTGGCGTATTTTGATACGCCATTAATCACCGCCTCGCTTATTTTGCCTGGAGAAGAACTACCGATGACCGATGGATGGAGCATTCAAGAAGAGCTGGGGCATATTTTAGATGCGGTACTGGACGGTGGTTACAGTGGGTTTGAGCCCACTACCGTGATTGATTTTACCGAAGACGAACCAATATTGCTTCGTCAAGGACAGGGAGTATTTTTAAATTGATGGGATTAGCCGAGCTTACCTTAATACAAAAAATAGCGGTTGGGGCGTTGCCCGTTATTCTTGCGATTACCGTACACGAATTTGCCCACGGTTGGGTGGCCTCAAAATTTGGCGATCAATCGGCCAAAATGTTAGGGCGCTTAACCTTAAATCCTATTAAACATATTGACCCTATTGGAACCATTTTAGTGCCGATTGTATTGCTGATATTTACAGGGTTTGCGTTTGGTTGGGCAAAGCCTGTTCCCGTGAATGCCAATAATTTTAAATCACCCAGTACCGATATGGCTTGGGTGGCCATTGCAGGCCCCATTTCTAACTTTTTAATGGCGATTGCGTGGGCGGTGGTGCTTAAAATAGGCTTAGTATTACAAGCAACAACACCCGAGGTTGGGTTATTTTTAATTTACAGTGGCGTGATAGGTGTAAGTATTAATTTAATTGTAGGTATTCTTAACTTACTGCCTGTTCCACCACTAGATGGCGGTCATATTGCTTCTGCATTTTTATCTAAAAAACTTGCCTGGCAGTTTAATCGTATTGCACCCTATGGTTTCTTTATTTTAATTGGCCTTATGCTGTTAGGATTGCTTACCCCGTTAATTATGGGGCCTTTTGATATGGCAAAAGGGTTTCTTTTTGCCATGGTTGGTATTTAATATATATTTATCCCCCCCCACCCTATTTGTTTTGTAAGAGAGCGTTATGACCCCGATCAACAGTGAAAAACTTCAAAAAATTTTAGCCCGAGCAGGATTCGGTTCAAGGCGTTCGGTTGAGCCAATGATTGCAGAAGGGCATGTAAAGGTGAATGGACGCGTTGCAAAACTGGGTGATCGTGCTACCGCCGACGATCGTATTATGGTTAAAGACCGCTTAATTAAAGAGTCTCGTCTTGAAAAACAACCTACCAAAGTCATTTTATACAACAAGCCCGAAGGGCGCATTTGTACCCGCAATGATGAAAAAGGACGTGATACCATTTTCGAACAACTGCCACGTATTATTAACGGGCGCTGGATCAGTATTGGGCGTTTGGATTTAAACACCAGCGGACTCATGATTTTGACCAATAACGGCGAACTGGCCAATCGAATGATGCACCCCTCTTATGAGATGGAACGTGAATACACCGTTCGTGTATTTGGTGAAGTGAGCGATGACACCATTAAAAAAATGATAAAAGGCGTTACACTTGAAGATGGCGTGGCACGCTTTACCCGCATACAAAAAATGCGACAGGAAGATGAAGGGCAAAATAAATGGTTTAGGGTCACGCTTAAACAAGGAAAATACCGCGAAGTACGTCGTATATGGGAGTCGCAAGGGCATCCTGTGAGTCGATTGCATCGCATGCGTTACGGTCTATTTACCATCCCTAAAAATTTACGCAAAGGCAAAACCGAAGAACTTTCGTGGAAGCAAGTCAACCAACTGCTTAGCTCAGTAGAGTTAAAGGAAGAAGCGCGTCCTGATATGCGTAGCCAGCAAGGGCGAATTAAAACCACAGAAAGGCAAGCCAAAGCGATGAATAAACAATTTGGACGCAAACAAAAAACTATTCACGATTTAAGCGATGGCAAAGGGCGTTCCAGACGCGGAGGACGACGTTAACCGTGAACGGTATATCTCAACAAAGCGCAGAACAGAGCGAACCACACAATCAACAAATACAGCGGCAGGCGATTGAGCAACTTCCCTCTTATCTAGCCGATCAAATTGCCGCAGGTGAAGTGGTCGAACGTCCCGCTTCGGTGGTGAAAGAGTTGCTGGAAAATGCATTGGATTCAGGCGCAACCTTAATTGAAATTCACATTCAAGAGGGGGGGGAGAAATCCATTGTGGTTTCCGATAATGGTGCAGGCATTCCTAAAGACGAACTCTTTTTAGCCGTGAGCCGACACGCCACCAGCAAAATCAAAACAGGCTCCGATCTCGCTGCCGTTGCTACGCTTGGGTTTCGGGGCGAAGCACTTGCCAGTATCAGTTCCGTCTCCCGTTTTGAAATTGTGAGCCGTCATCAATCCGATAAAGCCGCATGGCAACTTAGCTCAGAGAGCGAAGGGCGATGGAGTGATTTAAAACCTGCCGCTGGCAATGTTGGCACACGAGTCACGGTGGCCGATCTATTTTTTAACACCCCCGCCAGAAAAAAGTTTTTACGCGCCGCAAAAACCGAATTTACCCATATAGACCAACTGGTTAAACGGGTTATGTTAAGTCGTTCCAATATTGCCTTTAAGCTGGTTCACAATCAAAAAGTGGTGCGACAAGTTCAAGCGGTGACGGATAAAGCCAGTCTAATTAAACGACTGACTCAACTTATGGGGCAGCCGTTTGTTGAGCAATCGTTGAAAATAAACTGCGAAGCCCAAGACATTACGTTAACAGGCTGGGTGGGCTTGCCCACTTTTAACCGCAGTCAAACCGACATGCAGTACCTATTTGTAAACGGTCGTATTGTACGAGATCGTTTGCTTTCCTACGCCGTAAAACAAGCCTATGCCGATGTGCTGTATAACGGTCGTCACCCCGCCTATTTGCTTTTTATTGAAATCCCTAACGAGTTAGTGGACGTTAACGTTCATCCCGCAAAATACGAAGTACGTTTTGCCAATGGGCGTTGGGTGTATGATTTTTTACGCCGTTCCGTGCGTGACTTTGTGGCAAAACCCGTGGCATCCGAGACAGGGAGTGGCGCATCGTTTAGCCAAGTATTGTCACCGTTTACCAACCAAGGTATTTCACAACAAGACGCACAAACCGCCATGGCGTTTCAACAACCACTTCAATCGTCGCGTTCCAACGCCAATTTACAGCAGGTCATTGACCAACGGCGACAAGGCATTGGCGTTGCAGAACCGTTTGCTGGTTACAACCAAGCGCGTGATGCCAATGTACACAATACCGAATCAAACCCACCAGCCGAAGCAGACAGTAATATTCCACGACTAGGCTTTGCCAAGGCACAATTGCACGGCGTGTATATTTTGGCAGAAAATCAGTATGGTTTGGTACTGGTCGATATGCATGCGGCACACGAGCGCGTGGTGTACGAACGTTTTAAAAAACAGTGGGCAAACGATCGCCTTATTAGCCAACCATTGCTGGTTCCGATTGCGATGGCGCTTGAAACCAATCAAATTGCCGTTTGGCAACAAAACGAACACGGCTTTGAAAAATTGGGCTTTACCATTGAACCACTGGGCCCAGAACAACTCAAAATTACCGCCGTGCCCGCCTTACTGGTTAAAAGTGATGTTGTAAAACTCATTAACGACATGATTGCCGATTTATCCGAAGCAGGGCAGACCCAACAAGTGGAGGAGCTGATTAATGAAATGCTCTCCACCATGGCGTGCCATGGTGCTGTTCGAGCCAATCGCCAACTGACCCTTGCCGAAATGAATGCGTTATTACGCGAGATGGAAGTGACCGAACGTTCCGACCAATGCAATCACGGACGACCCACGTGGGTGCAAATGTCAATGACGCAGTTAGACAGCTTATTTATGCGGGGACAATAAAAAACGCTGTTTTTCTTCCCCCCCCCCCTATGAAAAACAGAGGGGGGGGGGTAAATTTTGATACGAATACCTCATTAAAAAATAAAGATTACAAAATGGAATGCATTCAAACGCTCATTGAACAAAAAAAGTGCCTAGCCTTAATGGGGCCCACCGCTTCAGGAAAAAGCCAATTGTCAATGGATTTAGCCCGTGTTTTGCCCATTGAAATCATCAGCGTGGATTCGGCTTTAATTTATCAAGGCATGAACATCGGAACCGCCAAACCCAGTTTGCAAGAGCAACAGCAGGTTGTACACCATCTTATCGACACCCACGATCCATTGGAAAGTTACTCTGCTTCCGAGTTTGTAGAGGACGTTCATACGTTAGTAAAAAATATTTTTGCACGCGGTAAGCTCCCCGTACTTGTGGGCGGAACCATGATGTACTACAACGCTTTACAGCAAGGCATGAATGATTTGCCATCCGCAGACGATACCGTGCGTGAAAAACTGCAAGCCATTTGGCAAGAAAACCCAGAGCAGTTACATCAACGCTTAGAAGAAATTGACCCCGAATCCGCCTTACGCATTCATCCAAATGATCCACAGCGCCTGATAAGAGCGCTTGAAGTCTATGAAATATCAGGAAAAACCTTAACGAAACTCCGCGCCGAACCTAAGCTGGAACTTACCGCTTTTAAACTGATTAAAATAGGGCTTATTCCAGAAGATCGCGCCAAGCTCCACAAGCAGATCACCAAACGGTTTGATGCCATGCTCGAAATAGGGTTTCTATCCGAAGTCAAAACCCTATTTGAACGAGGTGATCTAACCCCCGACACCACCTCAATGCGTAGCGTAGGCTATCGTCAAGCATGGCTCTTTTTAAATGGAGAGTATGACTATGATATGTTTGTTTACAAAGGTCTTGTTGCCACTCGACAACTGGCAAAGCGTCAACTTACATGGCTAAGAAAAGAGTCCGATCTTATTCAAATAGACCCTTATAAAACCAGCCCAAAATCGCGTTTAGAGCGCGTGTTAGAGGTTTTGAATGGTGCAAAGTCGTAACAGAAGGGGAGGGGGATTTATTAGATGATTAATTCTTGTTTTCTATCTTAGAAAGCGAGTATGATACATGCAGATTTTTTATGGTTATTTTATTGATCTTAATGCCTTTTTTATCGTTAAAAGCGCAGGGATTAGAGGACTTTTTTATGTTGTGGTTAAAAACGTTTCATATTTTATTTATGATGTCTTGGATGGCGGGTATTTTTTACCTACCTCGAATTTTTGTGCATTTTGTAGAGGGTAAAGAAGCAGGGCAAAATGTTGATCGACTCGCCATTATGGCCAAACGACTTTATAGCTTTATGACCCTAATGATGATGCTTGCTGTTGGAACAGGCATTGCATTATGGTTGATTTACTTTCAAGACGCGTCAGGCTGGGTTTATGCAAAGATGGCTGTTATTGGGTTATTAATTGTGTATCACTTATGGACAAAGCGCCGGATGAAAGAGATGCAAGAAGGGCATTTGGATCACAGTGGGGTCTATTACCGTTGGGCAAATGAGATTCCATTGTTGCTTGCGTTTATTATTTTAGCGTTGGTGGTGGTTAAACCTTTTTAATCGAACGTGTTGGCGTCATTACAAAAAAAATTAAAAACCCAGTTTTCAAATAAAAAAACTGGGTTTTTTTTATGCCCTAATTTTAAGGTAACCATTAGACAATCGGTTAAAATAACGAACAGTTTATAGAGGTGAGAGAAAATAATGTCTAAGCAGCAACCAACGATCGGTGTGATCAGTTTAGGGTGTCCCAAAGCAACCGTTGATACTGAGCGAATCTTGACTCAGTTACGTACCGAAGGGTATCACTTAACCAATAGCTATGAAGAAGCGGATGCGGTGATTGTCAATACCTGTGGTTTTATCGACAGTGCCGTTCAGGAGTCGTTAGATACGATTGGCGAAGCACTGGAGGAAAATGGAAAAGTGATTGTAACGGGTTGCTTAGGTGCCAAAGAGGAGCAAATAACAAATGTTCACCCTAAAGTATTAGCGGTTTCGGGCCCCGCGGCGTATGAAGAGGTGGTTTCAGCAATTCATGAGGTAATTGCTCCGCCCAAACACAACCCGTTTGCGGATATTGTCCCCCCCCAAGGGATTAAACTAACCCCTAAACATTATGCCTACCTTAAAATTTCAGAAGGCTGCAACCACCGTTGTACCTTTTGCATTATTCCATCCATGCGTGGGGACTTAGTCAGTCGCCCTGTGGCGGAGGTGGTTGCCGAAGCAAAACGCCTTAAAGAGGCTGGGGTGAAAGAGTTACTGGTGGTGTCACAAGATACAGCCGCTTACGGCGTGGATGTGAAATATAAGACCGACTTTGCAGAGGGTCGCCCTACCAAAACGACTATGTTTGGTCTTTCTGAAGCCTTAGCGGAATTGGCGGGTACAGGGGGGGGGGGAGATTTTTGGATTCGATTGCACTACGTGTATCCATACCCCAATGTAGAAGAGGTGATTTCATTAATGGCAGAAGGAAAAATTTTGCCTTATTTGGATATGCCATTACAACATGCCAATGCGCGCGTGTTAAAAGCGATGAAACGCCCAGGAAATGTTGAAAAAACACTTGAACGAATTAATAAATGGCGAAAATTGGTTCCCAATTTAACGATTCGGTCTACGTTTATTGTCGGGTTTCCTGGTGAAACAGAAGAGGAATTTCAAGAGTTGCTCGATTTTTTAAATGCGGCACAGTTAGATCGTGTAGGCTGCTTTCAATACTCGCCAGTTGAGGGTGCAACGGCAAATGAGATTGCCGAGCAAATTCCAGATGATGTGAAGCAAGATCGCTTTGATCGTTTTATGCAAACTCAGCAGGTCATCAGCTTGGCTAAAATGCAAGCTAAAATTGGTCAAACCATGCAGGTATTGATTGATGAAGTGGTTGCAGAAGGTGCGGTTGCACGTTCAAAGGCCGATGCCCCCGAAATTGATGGGCAAGTCTTTATTGACGATGCAACGCACCTTAAAGCGGGTCAGTTTGCTAACGTTAAAATTGTGGCCGCAGATGAGTATGATTTATGGGGTACATTGGTTGGCTCACCAACAGAGAAAGAGAGGGGATCTATTGAGCTATAATCATTATCGGCTCGGTGTAACTACTCAGCTAACCCCTGAAAAAGGTCAACTCTGTGTTAAAAAATGATCATTTACAGGTGTAAACTCATATTTTCCGCCTTGATTTGACCATTTTCAGGCGTCATTTGAGCAGTTACTTTGCATATTGACTACTGCGCTGAGCAGTTACTCGGCTCGTTTAAATAACCTCCTCTTAGAAGAGGAGGAGGGTTTTAAGGGATTTCACTGAATATTTTAATTTGATTTTTACCTGAATCTTTTGCCAAGTAAAGTGCTTTATCTGCCTGTTCAATCAACTGATCTTCCGTCATGCCTTTTTTAAATTCTGCGATACCAAAACTACAGGTTATTTGAGTCGAACACTCTGTAAAGGTCGTGTTTTCAATGCAAACACGTATTTTTTCACAAAATTGTCGCGCAGATTCAAGTGTTTCATTGGGCAGAATAATTAAAAACTCTTCCCCCCCCCAGCGTCCAAATGAGTCGGTTGAGCGAATGGAGCTTTTGATTTGTTGTACCAGCTCAAACAAAACCTTATCGCCTGCAAGGTGACCACACTGGTCGTTGATTCTTTTAAAATCATCAATATCAAAGAGTGTTAACGTAAGGGGGGCGTTGTATCGTTCGGCATGCTGAATGGCATTGAATAATGCTTGGTCTATCTTACGACGGTTGGCGATTTGTGTTAGCGCATCAATGGAGGACAACGAATGCAGTTTTTCTAATGAAAATTCAGCTTGCAGTTTGGCATTGGTGAGTGCAACTTCATTCACGTAAATAATGAATGTTAAAATGGTCATTGCTAAACTTAAACGTATAAAACTAAGTGTATTCCAATCGCCGTTATGCCAGTAGCCAATGCCGTTATAAGTCATAGATAATAAGGCGACCAAAAAGACCAGTGCATAGCGTAACCCAATTTTTGGGCCGTGCATAATGATGGCAAAAATAGGAAAAAAGAAGACCCAAATTAAGCTAAAATTTTGATGAGGAACTAAGTGGATAAACATCAATAAAAAAGCCGCAAAAATAAGGGTTGAAAAGGTAGTGATTTTGGCTATTTTTTCAGGCGTTGGGCTACGCGTTAAAGAAATGATGCCATACAGTGCAGCTAAACTGAAGGTTATTTCCAGTAAGAAAGCAAGGTTGCTTATTCCTTGATAAACAAATGCATGCAAGCAGCTAAATATAAATAACGTAAAGAAAGTAATATAAAGGCATGTTTTTAAAAGCAAGCGTTTTCTGTTGTGGTCTAAACGTTGAAAACTGTCTAAACTGATGGATGAATTTGGGGGCGTAATACAAAGCAGTGTTGTATACATTTTTTTAAAAAAGCTTTTCAAGGGTTTGTCTCCTTACTGTTTTTAGTTCATACAATTTAATTAGCTAAGGATAATAACACTCTATTGAGTGCCGATGTCCTATAAATCATTCACTTGGTTGAATGCATTAAAACTCTAGAAAAAAACCTAATTTGAATCATTTTTTTGGTTAAATTGAGCCGCTTAGCCTTCTTGTTCTTCTGATTTATAACGTTCGACCCATGATGGGTCAAATTCCGTTTGATTGAGTTCTAGGCCTTGCTCAATAATTTTTTCTTCGATCTCTTTTTTTTCCGCAATAATGTCGATGGATGCCGAGCTATTGGCTTCTAGCTTATGCATGTGCTCTAAGCCAAGGTGATAAAACCGCATGACTTTTAAAGCGTGAGGGTCGTTTTTTTGTGCAGATTTTTGTACCTTATCTAGAACATTGGTGATGTGCATAAGGCTACGTTTTAAACGCCAAGCGTACATAGACTCCTTCATCCAGGGCTTGTCAGCAAAAAAAGTTTTAATAATGTAAGCCGTTAACATAAGGCCAACGAATGCACCCATTAAATTAAGTACCAGTTTGTTATTTGAAAAATCACCCAAGTATTTAACGGTAAGGCTGGCAAATGCAAAGCCAATTACAATAAATACAGCCATAATGGTAAGCGTGGCGTTACGTGTTTTTTTGCGATAATGAACGGGATCAACGGGTTCAATTTTAAACATAGTTTTATTCTCTAGCTTTTTTAAAAATTTAAGGCTGGATAGTTTACCGTGTTGACAGGGCTATTTGTTAAGTTTCCATTGCTTAATGTTTTATGAGTTTAGCTTTGAACGTTCGAGAAGGGGGGGGAGAAAAATTAGAAAGAAAGCTTGCATCACTGCAAACCGCACTCTTGTTTGAGAGTGTGGTTTTTTCAATCAATTATCTTGAAGATTGCCTTTACAGGCGTTTTTAGCTGGAAGCGGTAATGTTATAACCGCCATCTACGTAAGTGATTTCACCGGTAATGCCCGACGCTAGATCCGAGCATAGGAAAGCGGCGGTGTTGCCTACTTCTTCAATGGTCACATTACGACGCAAAGGCGTGGCTTCTGCGGCTTTATTTAGCATGGCTCTAAAGTCTTTTATTCCAGCGGCCGCTAATGTACGTATCGGGCCTGCTGATACCGCATTAACACGAATGCCATCTTGCCCTAAATCCGCCGCTAAATAACGAACGGTGGCTTCTAAAGAGGCTTTAGCAACGCCCATTACGTTGTAGTTAGGCACGGCGCGTTCGGCCCCTAAATAAGATAACGTTAAGACTGAGCCATTTTTGGCTTTCAACATCTCATAGGCCGCTTGGGTGCAGGCGGTTAAGCTGTAAGCGCTGATGTCATGCGCCATGGCAAAGCCTTCACGGGTTGAGGCATCAATCATTCTGCCTTCCAGTTCTTCACGTGGGGCAAAGGCAACGGAGTGCACTAGTATATCCAGTCCATCTGTCCAAGTATTGCTGAGTTCTGAAAATACGTTTTTGATTTCAGCGTCGCTGGATACGTCTAATGGCAATACGATGGAAGAGCCTAGTTCGTTTGCAACTTTTTCAACGCGACTTTTTAGCTTTTCACTTTGATAGGTGAGAGCAATCTCTGCGCCTTGTGCTTTCATTTGCTTGGCAATACCGTAGGCAATTGATTTATTGTTGGCAACGCCAATAATTAAGACTTTTTTTCCTGCTAGAAATCCCATTTTTTTCTCTCCATAAATTTAAGGCGAAAGCCTGTAAAATAGGTGGTAAATTACGTTAAATTTGGTTAAAAGTAACGTATGATGTATGATTCGTTTGAAAGCATTATAACCGTTAATGCGTGTCTCTTTAAACAGGAAAACTCATTTGTTTATGGCAACTCCCTTTTATTCTTTATTTAACCCTAATCCCCAGATAGAAATGCGAATTAGAGTGCAAACAATTGGTGTGCATAGTGAATTCAAAAAAAACAAAGTCACCTTATTGGTGATGCGTTCTTTTTTGGGTTTGCTAGGCGCAGCAAGGGTTTGCGGTATAAACGTATTTTCTATCTGGGGATTAGGGTTTAAGAGTCCTATTTTTTATAAAGCATTTACCCTTCTGTTTTTAGCCTATGCAACCAGTGCTGTTGCGAATAACTGGAACAGCCCATATTCGGCAGAGCAAGTGGAATCGTCCACAATTTTTAGTTCCTTTAGCCAATCCCCCAAGCATTTAGACCCTGTTGTCTCGTATAACTCGAATGAGTGGGCGATTTTAAGCCAAGTGTATGAGCCTCCATTACAGTATCACTACTTAAAACGCCCTTATACGTTAGAGCCTTTAACACTAGAAAAAATGCCGGATATTCGTTATTTAGATAAAAGTCATCAAGAGGTCAATGCGGACAGCGCTCAAGTGGCATTTACCGAATACCTTTTTACGCTGAAAAAAGGCACGCAATTTCACTTGCATCCTGCGTTTGTTAAAGACTCAAGCGGGGCGTTTTTATACCATAATTTAACGCCAGAAGCGTTAGATGATATTAAGTACGTTGTGGATTTTAAAGAGCAATCCGCCAGAGAGTTGCTGGCTAAAGATTACGTGTATGCGCTAAAACGCATGGCTCTGCGACAAAACCACTCTCCCATTCTCGATTCGATGACTCAGTATATTGTGGGGTTAAAAGCATTTTCAGACCAAGTGACTGAACAATATAAAGTGGAATTAGAAGCAACCGATAAACGTGCTCAAACGCATTATTTTGACTTAAATCAGTTTGATATTAGTGGTGTTCAAGTTGTTGATAATTATCGTTATAAAATCTTAATAAAAGGGAAGTACCCCCAGTTTTTATATTGGTTAACCATGAACTTTTTTGCCCCCATCCCTTGGGAAGCAGATGCCTTTTATAAGCAAGCCGTGTTGGTTGAAAAAAACTTAACCTTAGACACCTCTCCCATTGGAACAGGGCCTTATCAACTGGTTGAAAATAATCCGAATAAACGCATGAGATTATTGGCAAACCCAAATTATCGTCTCGAGCTGTATCCAGCAGAAGGATTAGCAGAGGGAGCGGATCCTGCTCTGTTATTGGATGCGGGTAAACCGCTTCCTTTTGTAAAAGAAGTCATTTATTCGCTTGAAAAAGAGAGTGTGCCGTTGTGGAATAAGTTTTTACAGGGCTATTATGATGCGTCTGGCGTCAGTTCCGACAGTTTTGATCAGGCGGTTTCGGTGTCCACCTCGGGTGCGATGAACTTAACCTCTGAATTAGACGAGAAAGGCATTCAGTTTTTAAACATTACGCAACCGACCATTATGTATTTTGGCTTTAATATGGCGGATCCTGTCATTGGGGGCTATTCCGAAAAACAGCGAAAATTACGTCAGGCATTGAGCATCGCCATTAATTTTGAAGAGTACATTTCCATCTTCTTAAACGGGCGGGGTGAGCCAGCACAAGGCCCTATTCCTCCCGGAATATTTGGATATATTGAAGGGGAAGCGGGCATCAACTCAACCGTTTATGACTGGAAAGAGGGGCGGTTACACCGTAAATCATTAGAAGAGGCAAAACGGTTATTGGCGGAAGCAGGTTATCCCAATGGCATTGGCGAGGATGGCAAGTCGTTAACATTACACTACGATACAGCGGCAACAGGGCCTGATAGCCAGTCCATGTTAAATTGGTATCGTAAGCAATTTGCATTGCTGGGCGTTGAGTTGGTGATTCGTGCCACCGATTACAATCGTTTTCAGGACAAAGTTAGAAAGGCGAAAGTGCAAATGTTCTCTTGGGGTTGGAATGCCGATTACCCCGACCCAGAAAATTTTCTATTTTTGCTCAATGGTGCCAATGCCACCATTAATACCGATGGATCTGGAATTAACAGTGCCAACTACGATAATCCAGAATTTAATCGCCTGTTTCAACAGATGAAAACCATGGAAAACACCCCAGAACGGTTAAACATCATTCAAGAAATGTTAACCATATTGCAAGAAGACGCGCCATGGGCATGGGGTTTCTATCCTAAATCGTTGTCGTTGTACCATGGTTGGTTGCACAATGTTTGGCCAAATCCTCTGGCAAATAACACTATTAAATACCGTCGAGTTGACGTGACGGATCGCATTGAAAAACAAGCTATGTGGAACCAGCCCGTGATTTGGCCTTTTGTGGTGGTAGCGCTGATTGTGATCGGCAGTATTTACCCCTTAATGCACGCTTATCGACGTCGCCAAACGGCGGTGGTCATTGCAAACAAACAAGAAGAGATGTAACGCATGTTTGAGTATATTATTAAACGATTTTTATTTGCGGTGCCGATTTTAATAGGGGTAAACCTCATTACCTTTGCGCTGTTTTTTATGGTGAATACGCCAGAAGACATGGCACGGGCGCAACTGGGCGCAAAACAAACTACGCCAGAGATGATACAGTCTTGGAAGGTTGAAAATGGGTACGATAAACCACTGTTTTTTAATGGCGATGCCGCAGGGTTTGATAAAGTAACAGAGACCTTATTTTCTCAAGAGTCGCTGAAACTGTTTGCCTTTGATTTTGGCCAGTCCGATTCGGGTCGTCAAATTTCGGCGGACATTCAAGAACGAATGGGCCCCAGCTTAGCGATCGCACTGCCCACCTTTATTATTGGGCTGGTCACCACCATTGCGTTGGCGCTGTTAATTGTGTTGTTCAGAGGCTCAACGCTGGATACCGTGACCATGATGGTCGCGGTGGCCATTATGTCGGTCTCAGGGCTGTTTTACATTATTGCGGGGCAAGTGCTGTTTAGTAAAGTATGGCACTGGGTGCCTATTTCGGGCTACACCCCTGGCTGGGAGGGGGTTAAGTTTTTAATTTTACCCGTTTTAATTGGCGTGTTTGCGGGGCTGGGTGCGGGTATGCGTTGGTATCGCAGTATCTTTTTAGAAGAGATGAGTAAAGACTATGTGCGCACCGCCAAAGCCAAAGGCTTATCCGACATTAAAGTCTTGTTTGGCCACGTATTGCACAACGGCATGTTGCCCATTTTAACGGGCGTGGTGGTGGTGATTCCCACCTTATTCATGGGCAGTTTGATTATGGAATCTTTTTTTGGTATTCCCGGCTTAGGCAGTTACACCATTGATGCCATTAACGCCCAAGACTTTGGTATTGTAAAAGCGATGGTCTTTTTAGGGTCGGTGCTCTACATAATCGGGCTCATTTTAACGGATATTTCTTATACGTTTTTTGACCCAAGGGTGAAGCTATCATGAGTTTTGTATGGTTATGGACTGACATCTTGGTTTGGACACTGGTGCTGGTATTAATCGGAGCGGTTCGATCCATTCGACGTTCAGAGCAAATTCGAAAACAGTGGTTTTACATTTTAAAATCGCCCATTGCCATGTCAGCGGCGATTGTATTGAGTTTTTATTTACTGTTTGCCCTATTGGATTCCGTACATTTTCAATACACGCCTTCTAAACAGGGCGAAGCGACAGAGCAAACCGTGTCTTCGGCGAATAATCAAGGCGTTTTGAGCCTGTTAGATGTTATTTTGCAGCATTTACGCGATAAAACAGAGCGCACGTACTCCGCTCCTTTTGCCACCCATGAGTACAGCACCTCATTAAGTTACGATGAATCGGGCGCGGTCACGCAAGTTTATCGCCCACTTAAATTTGGCGGACAGCACTGGACAGGCAGTCACACCATTTTAGACGACGTAATGGTTAAAACCGCCATTCCTTTTTTATTCAGTTGTATTTTCATCGCCTTTATTTTTACCATTCATCTAGGTTGGGGCTTTGTAAAAACCCGAGGTAACTACATTGATTACTATGCAAACCAACCCGATCCAAAAGACGAACTCCCATGGGGTGCCGCCTATTTCACCCTATTTTTATTAGTTTTTTTATTCAGTTGGTTCTATTATTTAAGCCATTTTTATCATGTGTTAGGCACCGATAAAGTAGGGCAAGACGTGCTTTATCAAGCGGTAAAAAGTATTCGAACCGGTGTATTAATTGGTTTATTAACCACGCTGGTAATGCTGCCATTAGCACTGATTTTAGGCATCAGTGCCGGCTATTTTAAAGGCTGGGTAGACGATGTGATTCAATATGTTTACACCACCTTAAATTCAATTCCCGGGGTACTTCTGATTGCGGCGGCGGTATTAATGATGCAAGTCATCATCACCAATAACAGTGATTGGTTTGGTAGCACCGAAGAGCGAGCCGACCTGAGATTACTGTTTTTAATCTTTATTTTAGGCCTCACCAGCTGGACAGGATTGTGCCGTTTATTGCGTGCCGAAACCTTAAAAATAAGCCAAGTAGAGTACGTGACCGCCGCCAAATCATTCGGCCTGAGTCCGTTTAGAATCATTCAAAAACACATTACCCCCAATTTAATGCACTTAGTGCTCATTGCACTGGTATTAGATTTTAGTGGGTTGGTCTTGGCCGAGGCCGTATTGTCCTATGTAGGCGTGGGTGTAGACCCAACCACCGCAAGCTGGGGTAACATGATTAACCAAGCCCGTTTAGAGATGGCACGTGAACCCATGGTTTGGTGGTCACTGTTCTCCGCCTTTGCCTTTATGTTTACCTTAGTGTTAGCCGCCAATTTATTTTCAGATCGAGTGCAAACCGTGCTGGATCCAAGACGTAATAATTAACGAGATTGTATGATGAATCAAGAAGCCTCAACCGTACTGAGTGTTCAAAACCTAACCGTGTTAGTGGATAACACGCCACTCATTAAAAACATTAGCTTCTCAATAGGGGGGGGGGAAATTTTTGCGTTGGTCGGAGAATCGGGCAGCGGTAAATCGTTAACCTCATTAGCCATTATGCGCTTATTGCCCGAAGCGCTGCGAGTCACGTCTGGATCCATTCTATTAGAGCAACAAGACCTATTTCAGTTGCCTGAATTTAAAATGCAAAAAATTCGTGGCAAAAAAATTGCCATGATTTTTCAAGAACCCATGACCTCGCTTAACCCCGTCATGAAAGTAGGCGAGCAAGTGGCCGAAGTATTAAGAGTGCACTTAAAACTCAATCGGTCACAGGCAAGAAACAAAGTCATTTCACTGTTTGAAGAAGTCGGTATTCCAGAAGCCAAAGAGCGTTATGAGTGGTATCCCCACCAACTGTCAGGCGGGCAAAAACAACGCGTAATGATCGCCATGGCACTGGCCTGTGAACCCGATGTATTGATTGCCGACGAGCCAACCACCGCGCTTGATGTCACCATTCAAGCGCAAGTGTTGCAACTGCTCAAAGACATTCGAGACAAAAGAGGCTTGTCCATCTTATTTATTACCCACGATATGGGCGTGGTAAACGAAATGGCCGACCAAGTCGCGGTAATGAAAGAGGGTGAAATCGTAGAGCAAGCCGAAAAACAGGCGTTTTTCAGCAAACCTCGACACCCATACACTCAAAAACTGTTGCAAGATGCCATTCCAAGTAATCACTTTAAACCTGCGGTTGAGTCAAAAACATTGTTGCAACTCACCGATTTAAAAGTGCATTTTCCCATCAAAAAAGGGCTGTTTCAGCGCACCGTAGGCTATGTAAAAGCCGTAGATGGCGTGACTTTGGAAATTAAAAAAGGACAAACGTTAGCGTTAGTGGGTGAATCAGGCAGTGGAAAAAGCACCATTGGGCAAGCCATACTCAAGTTAGTAGACAGCACATCCGGATCGGTCAATTTTTCAAACCTTTCCGAGCAAACCCAAAATACCATTGATTTAACGCAACTCAGCGAAAAACAGATGAAACCGTTTCGCAAAAAAGTACAAGTCATTTTTCAAGACCCATTTTCCGCACTCAATCCACGCATGACCATAGATGAAATCATTCGAGAAGGCATGGTCAGTCTGCAAGTGGGGTCTGGCAAAAAAGAAGATCAAGATCAACGCATTGAAGAACTGCTAGATCAAGTTGGCCTACTGCCCGAACATAAAAAACGCTACCCCCATGAGTTTTCAGGTGGGCAACGCCAACGAATCGGCATCGCCCGCGCCCTAGCCGTAGAACCCGAACTCATTATTTGTGACGAACCCACCAGTGCATTAGACGTGACCGTTAGAGCGCAAGTGTTAAATCTATTAGAAGATCTACAACAAAAATACCAGCTCTCATTTTTATTCATCACCCACGACCTCTCCATCATTCCCGCGATCGCACACCAAGTTGCGGTAATGAAAGAGGGAAAAATCGTCGAACAAGGCACCGTAGAGCAAATCATGCACTTCCCAAAACACGACTACACCAAAGCACTGCTTAATTCGGCACCTAAGTTGTTTAAAGAACGCTTGGAGGTTGCTGGGTAGGGGGGGGTAAAATCTTGAAATTGGTTTTAGATTCAAGCTGAAGTGACTTTAATACGGCGAAAAATAATAAAAAACAAGTGTTTTTTCCAGCAGTAAACTTGGAAAAATAATATCAATTTTACAAAACTTATAGAGAAGAGTGTCTTAGCATGAACAGATGGTCAGAAGCATTTGATAACGATCCATTTCAATCTAGCTGGAAAGACTTTATAAGGTGTGTAGTTTCACCATCGGTACCCGCGCAGCCTGATAACACGAGAATGGAAGAATTGTAAGCGTCTGGCAATAAACACCTAGCTTCCTAAATAACACCTTCCAGCTCAACATTCCAAGGCATCAGGTAGTCAAGATCCTCAGGCTGTTTTGGCAGCTCTTCAAGTAAATACATCAAGTAGTTAAACGGTGTCAGTCCATTCGCCTTCGCCGTTTCAATTAAGCTATACAGGTTTGCACTCGCATTCGCCCCACTGGCCGTATTGCAGAACATCCAGTTTTTTCTTCCAATCACAAACGGCTTTATCGCCCGTTCAGCTCGATTATTATCAATGCCCAAATCCCCAGATAGGATTTTGGCGCTCGTGTAAAATCCTATCTGGTGATTTGGGAAGAGGGATTGTGTTGCAATACTCTTTGGAATGGGTCTTTTGGGGACGGGGGCTATTTTGATTTGCACCTTGGTCGCGGTTTTTTCGCAATGCCGACAACTGTATTGGGGTCGGATGGTTTCAATTACTTTTATTTGCGCGGGAATGAATTTGAGTTGTTCACTTTTCTTTTCGCCCATTTGATGTAGGTCATGACCACAGCAATCACAGTTTTTTTCTTCTTCGCTTAAATCAATGATTCTTATTTCACGCTCTAAACTTTTAGGTAAGGCTTGGCGTTTTGGGCGTTTGGTATTTTTTTGTGTGGATGTGGTTTCTTCTGCGGGCAGTTCATCACTGATTTGCTCCGCTTCGTTAAATAGCTCACCTTGATCGGGATTGGTTTCAGTGCTTTTTCCGAACTGTTTGTGTTGCGCTATTCGAAACTGCTCTAAAAGATAGTGGTTTTTTTCTTCTAATTTTTTTATCTTTTCTTGTGATGTTTGGCGTTCAGACAACAGCAATATCTTTAGGTTTTTAACATCATTAGGTAAGTTATTAGCTATCATTTTCATGGCTGATATTATACCAAATATCAGCCTAAAACGGGGCCAAAAAAGCTATATTTAGAGTCAATAATTGAATTCATTATGGCTCAATATTGATCAACGAAATTCGGTATAAGATAACGGTTTGTGTGTTTGCATTTTGGTTAAATCTAGGCCTGATAATAACCACTTCCACTGCGTTTCAGATAAGGTGAATGTGGATTGGTTGGATTTTCGTGGCCACTTGAATTTGTCTTTTTCTAAGCGTTTGTACCAGAGGCAAAAACCGGTTTTATCCCAGTAAAGGGCTTTAATTTTATCTTGACCTCGATTGCAAAAAACAAAGAGCGCATGGCTAAAAGGCGATAACGTCATTTCGTCTTCTACAATCACCATCAAGCCATTAATGGATTTTCTAAAGTCGACGACATCACGGTGCAGATAAATTTCCGTCATCCCTGACAACTGAGTCATGCGAGTGCCTTAACAAAGTCGGCCAACCAAATGGCGGATATGGTTGATGGAAAATGCAATTGGGTGTGTTGGTGTTGTATTTTTATGAATGGCGTAGACATACTGTTTGTTTGTGGCGGCTTTACTTTGATGAACTTTTTGGTGTTGGTCTCGTTGTCGATCAAGTCGCTTTTGCGTTTATAAAAGTAGCTCTGGCCAATACCATGCTCTTTGCAAAATACGGCTACGGATAAACCGCTTGTTACTTGCTGTTTAAAGAGTTCTTGCCATTGTTGATGTGTTCGATGTTTCATTATTCACTCCTGTGTTGTTTGTGGGGAGGGAGTTTAATGATTTGATTTTGATTGGACTAGGTGTCGTTGGGCAGACGCTTACTTTTTACTTACTTTTCAGGGGGGATAGTGTATAGTGCATTTTTGATTATATTATTAATTAATAAACCTAAGGGTGTATAGCATGGTAGATAAAATAAAAAAAGTATTAATGGTCGGTTTGTTAAGTGTCGCTTCTTCAGCGTATTCAATGGAAACATTGATTGATTTTGATGATCAGAGTGTTGGTAGCTTTTCTCAGTTAACAATACAAGACGCTACTTTTTCTATGCTTGGTGGAACAAGTAGTATAGGAACCCTTAATGCTTCTCTTGGAGAGCCATTTGCAAATAAAATTTTGATACTTGAAGGTACAAGTGATTCAGAAATCTCTTTTGAAGAGCCTATCCGTTCCTTATCTTTTAACTTTTTTTCGACAACAAATGCAGGAAGTTGGACGTTGAGTTCCTATGGTAGTTATTTCCAGCCAATTGATTCAATTTCTTTTTCTGGCGTTGAAAATCTTGTAACGTTGAATTCGTTAGAAAGTAATGTTTCATATATCAGGTTAACTCAAAATTTTGATGGTTTAACACCAAATACTACCGTAATATCGTATATTGATAACGTTACATATTCAGAAGTCTCACCTATTCCAGAACCCTCTACTTATGCTTTAATGCTTGGTGGATTGGGATTGGTTGGATTTATGGCGTACCGTCGTAAAAAGGTGTAAAGATCTCATAACGCTTAGAGTCTTTGGTAAATAAAAAAGCAACGTATTTTAACAATACGTTGCTTTTTTTGTATCCATTGTTCTACTTTCTAATTAGGCATGATTTCTGCATAGCGTTCAAAGTAGGCAAACTCTTTAGGATCTATCTTATCTAATTTTGGACTAATAAAGGTCGCACACAAGGGGTAGGCAATGCCGTACTCTTTGGCGCTTTGTAACGCTTGCAGGTTGTCATCAATTAATAGCGTTCGCTCGGGTGTGTATGGTGCAATGGCTTGAATTTCGGACCAAAGTTTAATGTTCTCTTTCGGCAGTCCAATATCATGTGATGAGATAATGGTGTCAAAATAATCGCCAATCTCGGTCATCTCTAATTTAAGTACCAAGCTGTCGCGGTGCGCGTTGGTCACCATAATGACGTGCTTATTATGCGCTTTAAGTTGCGCTAAAAAGTCCATGACCTCGGGGTGGACTTTAATTTGATGTTTGAGTTCACGCTTGAGTTCGGCAATGGGAAGCGTTAAAGTTTCGGTCCAGTAGTCCAAGCAGTACCAATTTAACGTGCCCGTTTGCGAGTGAATCTTTTCATGAATGATTTTTTTGGCGGCCGCCAGCGAGAGCTGATTTTTATCCGCGTAAGCTTGCGGAATCACTTCCATCCAAAAATGCCAGTCAAAATGTAAATCCAATAGGGTTCCGTCCATGTCTAATAATACGGTATCAATTTTTGACCAGTCGAGATGGGCACTCATGGTAATTCGCCTTTTTTGAGGTATGATGA
>JAKISK010000025.1 GCA_021648625.1 Thiomicrorhabdus sp.
TCGTTCAATTCGTGGGTCTTTTATGATTGAAAAACTGTCTTGAATGCTGCTCATGAGATATTCCCTTGTTTTTAAAGGAATAAATACTCCATAAGCGCGATTTTTGCAACTGTTTTTTAATGCGTTGGCCCTGAGGGGGGGGAGAATTTAACGTTTATTCTTTTTATGCCGCGCACGTCGTGCCTTTTTATTGGTCTCTTTGGCTTCAAGTTTCTCTTTTTTGAGAGCACGTTGTTTTTCGACCTGTTTTAATTCCGTTTCGATAATGTCAGGGGTTTCAAGGGTCAAGTTGCCCAGTATTGTATCGCGGTATTCCACAATAAAAATTCGGGATATTTTGTCTAAATCAACCCAGCCGCCTGACCGTAAACACCCGCGTTGTCGTCCAATCTCTTCTAAAAACTCAATGTCAGTCTCAGGCAGTTTATTTAAATTAAATCGCGCTTTAAGCGATTCTGGATAGGTTTTCATTAAATATTCTGCGGCATAAGAGGCAATGTCGGGCAGTTCAAAGGCGGTCTCTTTAATACCGCCAGTAATCGCTAAACGGTAACCACTGTTTTCGTTTTCAATGTTAGGCCAAAGCATCCCTGGCGTATCAATTAAGGTAATGCCTTCTTCGAGTTTAATGCGTTGTTGATTTTTAGTAACCGCAGGTTCATTACCTGTTTTGGCAATGGTGCGCCCTGTAATATTGTTGATTAAGGTGGATTTTCCGACATTGGGTATGCCAATAATTAAGACGTGAATGGTTTTAATGGTCTTTACTTTTTCAGGCACCAGCTTTTTAATCATGGCAATAATTTGCTCACGCTTGTCGGACTGTTGCGCATTAAAGGCTAAGGTTTTAACCTGTTTTTCTTGTTCTAAATAGTCTTGCCAGTGCTGTGTTTTGTCAGGGTCGGCCAAGTCACTTTTATTAAGGATTTTGATGGTGGGTTTGTCCCCACGAATCTCTTCAATCATCGGGTTTTGACTGCTGAAGGGAATGCGAGCATCCAGTACTTCAATAAACACATCAATTTGATGAAACATTTCTCTCACTTCTTTTTGGGCTTTATGCATGTGCCCTGGGTACCACTGAATTGCCATTTATCTGCCTTTCTTGAGCTTATCCCCTCATTTTTGAATAAAAATATCATAGGGGGGGTAAAATTTAGTGATATAAATTATAGCTTTTAATGGATCGCTTTATGACCTATCTACTGCTCTAATTTTCGGTATATCCCTAGGTGTTATGCGTATTTTACTGTTGCCAATTGGGTGGTAAGGTAGGGCACTCTCTTTATTACGTTTTTTTAGTAGTGTTATTTTTTTAAATAATTTTAAAGGTTTTAAGGCATGTCTGACCGTTTACATATCTTAATTGTGGATGATGTTTCCGATAATATTCAGGTGGCAATGAGTATTTTAAAGGAAAAAAATTATCAATTTTCTTTTGCTTTAAATGGTGAACAAGCACTTGAATTAATTAAAGCAAATACATTCGATTTAATTTTACTGGACATTATGATGCCAGGAATGGATGGTTTCGAGGTCTGTAAACAGCTTAAGAGCAACCAAAATACACAAGACATTCCCGTGATATTTTTAACGGCAAAAATAGATGTAGATTCTATTAAAGCAGGATTTGAAGTAGGGGCAGTTGATTATATTGTTAAACCCTTTCACCCTGAAGAGTTGATTGCTCGTGTTAAAACCCACTTGGAACTTTATGTGGCGAAACGTATTTTAAAAAAGTACAACTTGAACCTGAAAAATAGCTTGTTGTTCCGAGAAAAGCGTTTTGTAACGGAGATAGAAGACTCTCAAAAAGAGATGATTTATGTGCTGACGGAGTTAATGGAAGCCAACTCAGATGAGACAGGAAGACACATTCGCCGCGTGGCAGAGTACTCAAGGTTGCTTGCACATTATCACCCCAGTATTACTGAAGAGGATGCGCAGGTCATTTTTCATGCCGCTCCCATGCACGATATTGGAAAAATAGCAATTCCACATGAAATTTTACACAAACCTGGTCGATTGACTGAGGAAGAGTTTAATATCATGAAAACGCACACCACACGTGCGCATGATTTTCTTA
This sequence comes from Thiomicrorhabdus sp., assembly GCA_021648625.1. Taxonomy (GTDB): domain Bacteria; phylum Pseudomonadota; class Gammaproteobacteria; order Thiomicrospirales; family Thiomicrospiraceae; genus Thiomicrorhabdus. The sequence goes on from JAKISK010000025.1 coordinate 2,087, forward strand.
AAATTTCAGATCGAAAATTTATTAAGGCCGCCAAGGTAATCGCCATGCAACATCATGAAAAGTGGGATGGTTCGGGATATCCCAAAGGGTTAGCAGGGGAAGACATTCACCCTTATGCAAGAATTGTGGCGCTTGCGGATGTGTTTGATGCCTTAACGCACAAACGTGTTTATAAGGATGCATGGTCTGTTGATGAAGCGGTTGAATACATTGCTCAACATAAAAATACACAATTTGATCCTATTTTGGTCGATATTTTTTTAGAGCACATTGATGAATTTATTACCATTTCTCATTTTTAAATCCCTCTGTTTTTTTACTCTTTGTCTGCTCTCCTTGCAGGCTCATGCCTTAACTTTTACGCTAGAAGAGCAGGCGTGGATTGAACAAAACCCCACCATTACATTAGGATCCGATTACGCTTGGGCGCCCTATGATTTTGTGAACAAACAACATCAACATGCGGGCATCTCAGCAGACGTCATTGAAATAATTCGTCAAAAAACGGGGTTAGACATCCAAATTAAAAGTGCTGTTTGGGCTGAGATAATGACCGACATGCAAGCAGGGCGTTTAGATGGCTTAGTGTGTGCCGTACAAACGCCTGAAAGAGACGCGTATTTAAATTTCACCCCCCCCTATAGCTCAATACCGTTAGCGATCGTCACTCGAACAAATCAGACGAATATTCAATCAATGGAGGACTTAAAAGGGCGAACCGTTGGGGTCAATAAAGGCTCTTATTTGCATGAGTGGTTGAAAACCAACCACCCTGATATTGTGCTTGTTTTAACCAATTCAAATGAACAAGCGTTAGATTTTGTGTCGTTTGGTCAGGTGGATGCTTATTTAGGCAATGTGGCTGTTGCCACTTATGTGATTCGAGAAAAGTATTTAACCAATCTAAAAATTGTGGCCAAGGTGGAGGGCATTGAAACCAAAACATCCATTGCGATTGCTAAAAACCAGCCTATTTTAATGTCCATTATGCAAAAAGCATTGGCGGATATTAAGCCTGAAGCCACGCGTGCCATTAATGAAAAATGGCTTTTTAAAAGACAGTTAAGTCCTTCTAAAAGTGTGATGTTAAGCCCCAAAGAGCTCGCTTGGATGCGTACACATGGTGCGCTAAATGTGGCATCGGAGTTGGATTGGCCACCGTTTAACTTTATGGATAGGTCGCAAAACCCTACGGGGCTTGCGATGGATTACTTGACCGTGATTGCACAAAAAACAGGCTTGCAGTTAAATGTGGTGTCGGATGCGTGGTCAAACAATTTAACCAAGCTTAGAAACAAACAAACGGATTTACTGCCTTCAGGCGTTAAAACAAAAGAGCGTGAAGCGTTTGCGATCTTTTCAACCCCCTACTTTGAAGCGAATCATTATTTTTTTATTCGAGATGACCTAAAGCTTAAACAATTAAGTGATCTAAATGGAAAAACAGTTGCGATTCCTAAAGGTTTTGCCAGTATTGAGCTGATACAAATCAACTATCCCGCTATTTCGATTCTAGAAACCGAATCAATGCAAGAAGCCGTTGAGGCGGTTATTCAAAATAAAGCACAGTTGTTATATGGCTTGTATCCTTCCGTTTCTTATTTTTTAAGAAAAACAGGGGTTAATACCATTACTCCCTTTAAAGCGACGCCACAAGGGGCTAGGGCGGTTCGTTTTATTCTTCGAAATGATCTGCCTGAACTGCAATCGATTATTAATAAAGGCTTGGCGGCGATGAGTAAGGCTGAAAAAAGTAAGATTTATGATAAATGGATTGCAAAGCGCCCCACTGAACTAGGCATTGAATTAACAGATCAAGAGCAACGATGGATGAACGAATTTGGCGCAATAAATGTGGTTTCTACACGGAATTGGCCACCGTTTAATTTTATGGACGATTCTCAAGCCCTTGTGGGACTTTCCTTAGATTATTTGGCACTCGTTGCTCAAAAAACGGGGCTGAAGCTGAACGTGACGGCCGATGACTGGACAAATAATTTAAGTAATTTAGAGTATAAAAAAATTGATTTGTTACCAGCGGCAGGAAAAAATAAAGACAGAGAGCGTTATGCCAATTTTTCAGACCCCTATTTTAAAGCCCAAGATTATTTTTTTATTCGAGATGATTTGCAGGTTGAACATCTAAGTGATTTGGATGGAAAAACCGTTGCGTTACCGAAAGGATATGCCAGTATTCCTGTAATACAACGAGATTATCCGAATATTTTAATCCTTGAAACGAATTCGGTTCAAGACTCTGTTGAGGCGGTACTTCAAAATAAAGCACAGTTATTGTATGGTCTGTATCCCACGATTTCCTATAGGCTTAGAAAAACAGGGGTGAATACGATTGTGCCATTTAAGGCAACGCAAGGCCGTCAAGATTTACACTTTATGGTGAGAAAGGATCTCCCTGAGCTGGTCTCGATTCTTAATAAAGGCTTGGCCTCCATTACTAGAGCAGAGAGAGTAGAGCTCAATTCAGGTTGGTTAACAAAGCGCCCCAATACGGGATTAAAGATAGAACTCAATGAAGCGGAACGTGCCTGGTTGCAAGAAAATTCCAGCATTCGTTTTACTGGCGATCCTGATTGGTTGCCGTTTGAAGCCTTTACAAAAGAGGGTCGGTATACGGGAATCGTGTCTGATTTTTTAAAAGATATTGAACGAAAATTACCACTTCAATTTGATGAGATTCCTGTTGATTCTTGGCGTGATGCCTTGGCATTGGCAAGCCAAAAAAAGGTTGATGTTATTTCTGGAGATGTGAACGATACCTATTTAGCGCAACATTATTTACCCATTGAGCCTTATATTAATACACCGATTGTCATTATTATGGAAGAAGGGGCTGAGTTTGTGGGCTCGTTGTCTGAATTACAAGATCAATCGATTGCTATCGTTGAGGGGTATGGTTATACCCATGCCTTGTTAAAGGCGTTTTCTGAACATAATTTTAAGAGGTTTAATTCGCCACTTGAAGTATTAGAAAGTGTCTCTTCGGGGGACAGTGATGCGGCGGTACTCTCATTTCCTGTGGCAAGCTACTTGATGAAGCAGCATGGATTTCATCGTCTTAAAATTGTGGGAAAAACCGACTTAGAAATGAATCTCACGTTATTTGTTTCGAAAGATCAGCCCGTTTTACACCAACTTCTTGACAAGGCCATGCGTCAGGTAAGTGAGGATAGGGGGGGAGAAATTTTAAATACTTGGACAAAATTGAGCTTTGCCTCTAGGGTTGATTATTGGCTTGTTTTTCAAATCATATCCGTGGCCTTCTTTTTTATCGTGCTGATTTTTTATTGGAACATAAAGTTATCGAAGGAAGTTAAGCAACGAAAATGTATTGAAAAGCAATTGAATTTAGAGAGAGATAAATTTAAACATCTGTTTGAGCAGGCGGCAGATGGTCATTTGATCTATCAAAGAAATCAATTTGTGGATTGCAACCGTGCGGCTTTAAGGCTGCTGGGATTAAAAAATAAAGAGGCGCTGTTTTCTCAAAGGGTAACCGACTGGTCTCCTGAGTTTCAGCCCGATGGTGAATGTTCTGTCGTTAAGCGTAAGCAATTTGTTCAAAAATGTTTTAACGAAGGCGTGCAGCGTTTTGACTGGATGTTGAAAGACGTTCATGGGCACTCTTTTTGGGTGGATGTGGTGTATACCTCCATTCCGTATTTAGGCAAACCCGCTATTTATATTTCGTGGCGAGATAAAACGGCGCAAAAAGCGTTAGAGGAAAGCTTAAAGCAAAATGAACAACAAATTACACTCTTGATTGAAAATATTCCATTGATTGTGATTGTTTCCAGTGTGGATGGCACTATTTTAAGCGCAAACCGTAAGGCGCTTGACGATTATAAAATGACACCAAAAGCATTGTCTGAGCTTAATATCAGTCGATTTTATCAGAACAGCAGAGATCGAAAGAAAGTGCACAAAATGTTGAGAAGTCAGGGAAAAGTGAATCAAAAGATTATAACGATGAGAAATTTTCATGGAGAGACGCGTGAAATGATGGTCTCAGTGATTCCTCTTAATTATCATAATCAACCAGCATTTTTAACCATTGCAGTGGATTTAACCGACCGTATTGTAGCGGAAAAACAATTAAAAGAAGCCATGGAGAGTGCTGAAGCAGCAAACCACTCTAAAACAGAGTTTTTGGCCAATATGAGTCATGAAATTCGTACGCCGATGAATGCGATTTTAGGGTTTACCGAGTTACTGAATGAGCAAGTGAAAGAGCCACGGTTAAAGTCCTTTATTAACACCATTCAATCGGCGGGTCATACGTTGTTGATGTTAATTAATGATATTTTAGACCTCTCTAAAATTGAGGCGGGTAAGATGACGCTTCAACAGGTTGCCACCAATCCGCATGAACTGTTTAAAGAAGTGGGGGATATTTTTACGATCAATATTCAGAAAAAAGGGCTCGATTTTTATATTGAGATTGATCCTAACATTCCGCATTCGTTATTGCTGGATCCTGTTCGCTTGAGGCAAGTGCTGTTTAACTTGCTTGGCAATGCGGTTAAGTTTACCGAAACGGGATCGGTTAAGTTGTCGGTTAAGTCGGTAAATGTATTTGAAAGTTTGAGTAAAACGAACTTATTGATTACGGTTGAAGATACCGGTATTGGCATTCCTAAAGATCAGCAAGATCGTATCTTTAACGCATTTGAACAGCAATCGGGTCAGGATTCAGGCAAGTTTGGTGGGACAGGATTGGGGCTCTCCATTACCAAGCGATTAGTGGCGATGATGAAAGGTCACTTAAGTGTAGAAAGTACGCCTAATCAAGGCTCTATGTTTAGTATATTGCTTGAAAAGGTAGACATCGCTTCGATACATTCACATAAAGCGCTAGACGCTTCATTGGCTTTTAATGCGAATAGGGTGCGGTTTAAACACGCAACCATTTTGGTGGTGGATGATGTTTTGGATAACCGTGAATTAATTTGTCAAAACTTCATGAATTCTGGCTTGGAGATCATTCAAGCTGAAAATGGGCAAGAAGCCATCGATTTGTATAAAGCCCATCGTATTGATCTGATTTTAATGGACATTAGAATGCCCGTGCTAAATGGATATGAAGCAGCGAAGGTGATTAAATCACTTAACCCAGATATCCCCATTGTCGCATTAACCGCCTCGGTGATGCAGGATGAGTTTGAGAAAATACGGAGAGCCTATTTTGATGATTATTTGCGAAAGCCCGTATTGCGTAGCGACTTAATTGAAACGCTGGCGCAATTTTTAGAGTACAGTGACGCGGAGCCAGAAGAGGTTCAAGGGCGCTCTGATGAGGTAATATTTGATGCTGAGAGCCTTACAGATTCATTAAAAGCGGTGATGAAATCTGAGTTGGGGGCGTTATACGAAAGTGCGCTTCAAAGTAACAGTATTGAGGATATTAAGGCCTTTGCAAAACAAGTCGCGTGTTTAGCCGTAGAGCAACATAATGATTCATTGGATCGTTTTGCCAGCCAGCTACTTGAAAAAATAGACAGTTTTGATATTGCTGGGATGCAGTTTTTACTTAAGAAGGCGGACTTTTTATTAGAATAATCCCCCCCTCTATTGGATTCGTTGCGGTTATTTTTTGAACATGCGCATTAAAAAACGCCCAAAAATAAACAGTCCAAGCGCCATCCAGACATAAACAAACGGCAATATAAAATTGTAAAAAGAGGTTAATGAGCCTTCCATGTGCTGTAGGCTCTCAACGGTTAAAATTCCGCCTTCGGCATTGGAGAGTACAATGAGTACGATCACTAAAAGAATGGCACCAAATGCCGCGCTTGAGTAGGTGAAAATTCGAGACCAAATGTCCATTTTTATTGTCCTTATTGGGGTGTGGGGGGGTGAAATTCAGTAAATCCCATTTCGGTAATGATTCCATTTAAAGGAATGTCCCAAGAATTTACAAGCAGTTGTTCTACTTGCTGACAACTGTGTGCCCAGCCAATGAGCAGGGGAGGTATTTTAGAGGATTGCTGTTTAAATTGAAAGGTTCGGTCATAATATCCCCCCCCCATGCCCATGCGGTTTCCAGAGGCATCAAATCCAACCAAAGGGGTTATTACGATGTCGAGTTCTTGCCCAGAGAGCCATTTACTTTGAGAAATATCAGGTTCGAGTATTGAGAATTTGTTTTTTTTCATGGGCGTGGTTGCGGTGTAGTGGGCAAAAGCCATGTACCCTTTTGGGTTGGTTTTTAAAATGGGCAAAAAGAGTTTATGGGGCGTTGATTGCCACAAAGATTGAATGGCTAAATCGGTTGAAAGCTCGCCATCTTGTGCAAGAAAAAAAGCGATGTTTAAGTTTTTTTTTGAGAGTGATAGAGCCGTCGAGGCAAGAAAATGTTTTAAATGCGATTGTGCGCGTTTCGCGTGTTTCTGTTGTTGTGTTGAGCTGAGTGATTGCCGTTGTAATCTAAGTTGTTTTCGAAGCAGGTTAGGGGGTAAAACAGTCATGGCAATAGTTTTTTATAAGGATAATAGGGGGGGGGGGAGAAAATAGAAAGGCGCATTGTTGTTGAACAAAAATCCGAGAACCGAGCAGTTCAAGGTGGCAGTCTCCTCAAGAAATTTAGGCTTCTCGGGTTAATTAGCTCTTTCAAGACAAACTAACGAGATGCACACCATTTCTAGCATCTGACCCCAATATAATAATTATCGGAAAGGGGTTTATGCCCCGCAACAATGAGCCAAGCTCAATTATACCAAATAATAAAGTTAATCGGGGGCATTCGATTGGGATACGTGAGTAATCACCGTTTCAATTTGTTTTTCCACCTGATCGGTGTATTGCAAGGTATCATTTTTGAGCTGAAGGTAGTCGTAACAAAGGTTAAGTGCCATCATAAGAACTTTTCCTTCCCCTTTTAGCGCAGGCAGTTGATCCAATTTATCTTCTAGCAATGTAGCCGCTTCAATTAATTGCTCTTGATCACTCTCTTCACAAGGGATTTCAAAATTGTGGTTCATTAAGGTAAGTGTTAACACGGTATGGCTCCGAAGGGGGTAAAGGGTGGTTTCTTGTGATATTATTCCACATAAGTTACTAACAAGAGAATTTTTTATGAATTTCGATCAAATCAAAGAAATCATTGCACCACATCCAGACCTTGAGTCCCCCTCTTTTATTCAAGGAATGTTGATTGGGCTTTTATGTGGCGACAACGATGTGAAGGAAGCGGTGTGGATTAAAAAATTAATTGAAGAGGCGAACATTAAATCGCTTAAAGAGTCTTTTTTGAGGGGGTTGCATGAACTGTATCTGGAAACCAATAAGGGGCTAAATGGCTCTGGATTTGCGTTGGAGCTTTGTTTGCCGGATGACAGTGAGCCGTTGGTGTATCGCGCCACCATGATAGGGCAATTGTGCGAAGGCGTGTTGTATGGCTTGGGCTTGATTGGATGCTTGCAAGATGCGGAAAATGAAATTCCCTTAGAGGTAAGAGAGTTGATTCGTGATTTTAGTGACATTTCCAGTATTGATGTAGATGGATTAGGAAAGTCAGTGACCGATGGCGAAACGGAGGAGTTTGATTTAATGCAGTTGGTTGAGTTTGTTAAAATTGGTGTGATGATCATTAATGAGTGGTTAAACCCTGTTGAAGGTACGCCAATTCCTGTCTCAAATACCTCTTTTGATTCGTATGACGATGAGAGTACTGTTCATTAATTTCAGTGGAACTTTTTTAAGCGTCATCTGAATTGCTATTCTTTAATTTTTTAAAAAAATAAGTGACTCCTTCATGTTAAACACTATATTAGAGCAGCCCGAGTTTTACCAAAAAAATCGTCAGACATTACTGGAACAGTTACCGGATAACAGTGTGGTCTTTGTGTCTTCTGGTGCAGAAAAAATTCGTAATCGAGACGTGGAGTTTCCGTTTAGAGCGCAGAGTGATTTTATCTATTTAACGGGGTTTGAAGAACCCGATTCGGTTTTGGTGTTATTAAAAACGAAGACGGTAAAAAGCCACCTGTTTGTTCGAGAAAAAGACCCTGAACAAGAGACGTGGCAAGGCAGGCGTTTAGGCGTGGAAGCGGTTCCCAATACATTAAACTTGGATTATGCATATGATATTGAGAGCTTGGACGATGAAATTTTGGGCTTGCTTGACAATGTGGCATCGGTGTATGTTTCGTTTTCTCAATCGTTAGACTTTTTAGGAACGGTACACAGTTGGATTTATGCGTTAAAAGAGCAGGGTCGAAAAGGCGTTGAGGCACCAAAGCAAGTGTGCGATTTAGATACGTACTTGCATGAGATGCGCGTTATTAAATCGGAGACTGAAATTAAACGTTTACGCAAAGCCGCCACCATTTCGGTGCAGGGGCATTTAGCCGCAATGAAATCGATGCAATCGAGTGTGTTTGAATTTCAGGTACAGGCAGATTTGGAAGCAGCGTTTTTACGCTTAGGCTCGCCTAGAGTGGCGTTTAACTCCATTGTTGCCAGTGGTGAAAACGCCTGCATTTTGCACTACACCGAAAATCGCTCCGAGATTAAAAAGGGGGATTTGGTTCTGGTGGATGCAGGCGCAGAATGGCAGGGGTATGCGGGCGACATAACCACGACCTTTCCAGCCAGTGGTCACTTTAGTACAGAGCAAGCACAGCTTTATTCTTTGGTGCTTAACGCACAGCAAGCGGCCATTGATGTGATTAAGCCTAAAGCCCGTTACGATATGGTGCATCAAGCCTCCATAAAGGTATTAGCACAAGGGTTGCTCGATTTAGGGTTGTTGCAGGGTGATTTGGATGCGGTATTAAAAGACGAGGCGTATAAGCGATTTTTTATGCACGGAACAGGCCATTGGTTGGGCATGGATGTGCATGATGTGGGTGCCTATAAGCAGAATGGAGAGTGGCGAGCATTTAAGCCAGGCATGGTGGTGACGGTTGAGCCTGGATTGTATATTTCTGACGTGCATCAAGATGTGGATAAAAAATGGCATAATATTGGCATACGAATTGAAGACGATATTTTAGTCACTTCAACAGGCAGAGAGGTTTTAACTAAGGGTTTACCTCGAACGGTTGAAGAGATTGAAACGTGGATGCGTCAAGACAAAGAACAAGCAACGATTGAGGTCTCTTAAGGTGCAACAATCCATAAAAAGTGATGTGGTCATCGCTGGTGGCGGTCCCGTGGGGCTTATGCTGGCATTAGGTTTGGCACAACAAGAAAAACAGGTTGTTTTGGCCGAAGCCTTTTTGCCTGCTGAAAATGCGCCTAACTCCTTTGATGGTCGCGTATTGGCGTTATCGCATGGCTCAATGTTGGTACTGGAATCATTGGGGTTGTGGCATGATTTAATTCCGTTTGTTACCGATATTTACCATGTTCATGTCTCGCAAAAAGGGTATTTAGGCATCACCACACTGCATGCCGATGAAGTGGGAGTGCCCGCCTTAGGGTACAGTATTCAGTCCAGCGATTTGGGGCGTGTTTTATGGCAGCACGTTAAGCAACATGCAAGTATTCAAGTTTTTTGCCCCGCACGGGTTGTGGACTTTCAAATGCAATCGGATAAGGTTCAGGTACAAATCTCTGTTGACGCAACCTCTGATACAGAAAATACCGTGATGGATGTGGAAGCCAAATTGATTGTGGGGGCGGATGGCACGAACTCTCAAGTACGAAAAATATTGCAACTGCCTTTAGAAGAAAAATCGTACCATGCTTTTGGGGTTTTAGCGCAAATAGAAACGGAAGAACACCCTAATAACTGGTCGTTTGAACGGTTTACCGAAGAGGGGCCTGTGGCGCTATTGCCTATGAAAGGGCACGCGCATAAAGCCGTTTTAGTCTGCTCGGATACAGATGTTGAGCGTATTAAAGGATTAAGTGATGAAGACTTTATGGCGCTATTTGCTTCTAAAATGGGTGAACGCTTAGGGGCGTTTACAAAAGTAAGCCCGCGTATTGCTTATCCATTAAAAGAGACGTATGTTGCCCAAATGGCAAAAGGTCGAGCGTTGTTAATGGGAAACGCATCGCATACTCAGCATCCTGTTGCGGCACAAGGCCTTAATTTAGGCATTCAAGATATTGAAGTTTTTTTAAACCATATTGAGCGACTTATGAAAAAAACCTCTTCAAAAGAGGCCGCTGTTGATTTTGGTGAACCTGAGTTTTTAGCCGATTATGCAAACGTGCGAAAACCCGCGCATGACAAAGTAATGGGGTTAACGGACGGTTTGATTCAAATTTTTCAACACCATTCTCCCATTGTTGGACACCTGAGGGGATTGGGGTTAATGGCCATGCAGGCCATGCCAACGGTAAAACGTCGGTTTGCTCGGTTTGCAATGGGGGGGCAAAAATGAATACGATGGAACAACATGTAACCGATACCGTTTGGGATGTGGTGGTGGTTGGTGGCGGAATGGTCGGTGCCACGGTGGCTTTGGGATTAGGCCAACAAGGGATGAAGGTTCTATTGCTGGAGCGGCAAGCGGTCGATACGACTTGGAGTGACCATAAACCCTACCAAGTACGTGTGAGCGCCTTAACACGGGCTTCTGAAAATGTATTACGAAATGTTGGCGCATGGGAAGGGATTACATCCCGTCGTTATCATGCCTTTACAGCGATGCATGTTTGGGATGATCTCTCTTCAGAAAAAATTCACTTCTCAGCCCAAGAAATGGGCGAACCCAATTTAGGCTATACCGTTGAAAATGAGGTGATTCAAGCCGCATTATGGGAGCAAGTTAAAGCGTGTGACACCATTCACTTGGTGTTAAATCCAACCATTAAATCCTTACGGTTAGAAGAAGGGAAAGCGAGGCTTGAACTTGAAGGTATGGGTGAAATACAGACGGAACTGCTCGTGGGGGCAGATGGCGCACTCTCTCAAATAAGACAACTGGCTTACATTGGGCTAGACACGCATGACTATGAACAGTGTGCCGTGGTAGGGTGCGTTAAAACGGAGTTACCAACGGAAGACACTTGTTGGCAGCGTTACACACAAGACGGCCCGTTTGCTTATTTATCCATGGGTGAACATCTGAGTTCGATTGCATGGTACTTGCCAGCCGAAAAAATGCAGTGGGCATTGAATTTATCCGATCAAAATTTTGCACGGGAAGTGTCTAAGGCATCCGATTACCGTTTAGGCACAGTTGTTGAAGTGGGTGAGAGAGCCGCGTTTCCACTCATACGACGACATGCCGAGCACTATGTAAAATCCAACTTGGCTTTGGTGGGCGACGCGGCGCACACTATTCATCCCCAAGCGGGTCAAGGCGTTAATTTAGGCTTACTGGATGCCGCTGCATTGATTGAGACCGTTTTAGCCGCCAAATTAGCGGGCAAGCGTTGGGGGCGTTATTCGGTGCTTAGAAAGTATGAACGCTGGCGTCGTGGTGATAATGCAATTGTTCAGCGATCTATGGAGGCGTTTGACTGGTTGTTTAAACAAGATTCCAATTTAAAAACAACGTTTAGAAAAGGCTTTTTACCCCTTGCAAACCGTTTGATACCGATTAAAAACTGGCTAATGGCGCAAACGTTAAATGGGCGTGAAGCATTGCCTAAGTTGGCGACCTCAAATATTCCAAATGTAAAACGTAATAGAAAACATTGAATGAAAAAATTAAAGATTAAAGCCTTTTTGGGGGTTGCGGGCGTTAACCGTTCAGAAAATAAGCGGGCTCGTCGGGTCAGTCACTGGCTTGAAATATTGGTCTTATTGGCGTTGTTGCTCACCTTTTCTCAGTTGTTTATGTATTATTCAGGTCAAGAAACCGAGATAACATGGCTGTCTGATATTATTTGGGGTGTATTTGCATTAGAGCTATTTGTTAACCTCATATTGGTTCAACGTAAAATACGTTATTTACGAGAAAATTGGCTGGGTGTCTTAATCGTTATTATTGCTTTTCCGTGGATTGAGTGGGGCAGTGACTGGGCGGTGATTATTCGTTCCTTGAGGTTGTTATTGTTCTTACGATTCTTTGCGGCCTTTTTTAAAGGGGTTTCGATTGTATTAAACCGAAATCGATTTGGGCAAATTTTAGTGGCTTTTGCCTTTTTTATCGTCGGTGCAGCGGCGGTATTTTCCTACATTGAAGATCGACCTTTTATTGATGGCGCGTGGTACGCCATTGTTACGATTACAACCGTGGGATATGGTGATGTGGTGCCTTCTACGGAAAATGGACGAATATTTGGTGCCATCTTAATTCTATTTGGTGTTCTATTCTTCTCATTGGTTTCCGCCAATATAGCGGCTTTTTTAATTGGTTCTGACCAAAAGAAAATGGAAGGCGATATGCTGCGCTATATAAAAGGGTTGGAAGCATCGTTTATTCGCCAAACACAGCAAAATGAAAAACATACTGAGCGTTTAATAAAACACATGTCCAGTGAAATCGAATCCTTAAAGCAAGCATTACAAGAGACAAAGAATAGGTAAATTTACGACATGCAATAAACTTTGCTTATCGCTTGTCATAAGCTGAATCTATCAGGCTTCTATGCAATGCTTTATTTTTAATATTCTGTAGATAAGTTGATTGACATTCCTTAGAGAACAACCTATATTCGCTTGTCTTAAAATATTTTTATGATGAACCAAGGGAACTTTATATGTCCGATAGACGTCTTCAGGTATTTCATACTGTTGCAAAAGTAATGAGCTTTACAAAAGCGGCAGAGACATTGCATATGACTCAGCCAGCGGTAACGTTTCAAGTGAAGCAGTTAGAAGACTTTTTTAACACCCGTCTTTTTGATCGTACACATAATAAAATTACATTGACCGAAGCTGGGAAAGTCGTCTATGACTACTCGGCTCAAGTGCTTGAGCTGTACGACAGAATGAACAGCGATGTTAGAGAAATGACGGGAGAAGTTGCGGGTACGCTGGTGGTGGGAGCAAGTACGACGGTGGCAGAATACATGTTACCCAGTTTGCTGGGCGCATTTAAAAAGCAATACGTTGATGTTAACATCCGTCTTCAGGTGGGTAATACCGATGCCATTGTGGCAATGGTTGAAAACAATATGATTGATTTCGGCTTGGTTGAAGCCCCTGTTCGCAATAAAAATTTAGACGTTCATGTTTGTCGAATTGATGAAATGCAATTAATTTGCCCAAAAGACCATCCTTTGGCAAATCGAGATAAAGTAACGGTTGAAGATGTTCGCAAATATGGTTACGTCTCTCGTGAAGAGGGTTCAGGCTCGCGTGCGGTAATTGATACTTATATGAAAGAGCAAGGGATGAGTTACAGCGACTTAAATGTTGTGATGGAACTTGGTAGCCCTGAGTCTGTAAAAATGGCGGTTGAATCTGATGTGGGTATTGCCATCGTGTCAAGAACAACACTGGCTAAAGAATTAAAGCTGGACACGTTAAGTGCGATTCCGTTAGATCCTCCTATTTTAAGACCTTTTTCACATATTAAACAAAAGCATAAGTATCGCCATAAAGCCGTGGGTGAACTCTTAGAGTTTGCGGCGGAGTATTGTGAAGCGCGCACTAAAGAGCTAGGATTTAGGTTGCCTGACGATAAATGATTTTAGGAGGCTTAAAAAAGCCGTTTTCCTACTGCTCATCTTTACAGTAGGAAAACGGCTTTTTTGTTTGAGTTAGATGGAATTAAAGATTATCAGAAGCAAACTGAGCAAGACGTGAACGCTCACCTTGTTCAAGCGTAATGTGCGCGCTGTGCGGCCACTCTTTAAACCGATCAACTACATACGTTAGCCCTGTTGTGGTTTCGGTTAAGTAAGGGGAATCAATTTGCCCAATGTTTCCTAAACAGATAACTTTGCTACCAGAGCCTGAGCGAGTAATCAGTGTTTTCATCTGTTTTGGGGTTAAGTTTTGTGCTTCATCAATGATGATAAACTTATTTAAGAACGTTCGCCCGCGCATAAAGTTCATGGATTTGATTTTTATACGTTTGTTAAGCAATTCCTGAGTGCTCTGAGTCTCCCACTCGGTATTGTCTCCCGAGGTTTGAGTTAGAACCTCTAAGTTATCCATGAGAGCGCCCATCCAAGGGGTCATTTTTTCCTCTTCCGTACCAGGTAAAAACCCAATATCCTCCCCTACGGGAATGGTTGCACGCGTCATAATAATTTCATTATAAATCTTTAGATCTAAGGTTTGCTCTAGCGCAGCGGCAAGTGTTAACAGTGTTTTTCCTGTACCAGCTACCCCAAGTAGAGAGATGAAATCAATATCTGGATCCATTAAAAAGTTCAGTGCAATATTTTGCTCTGAGTTTCGGGCATTTATTCCCCAAACGGTATGGTTGGGTTGTGTGAAATCCTGCATATACTCTAAAATGGCTTTGCCATTGTGAGTGTCGCGAACAATGACATTAAAGCCCGCATCATTGGTGCTTATGAGCGCTTGATTGGGATACCAGTTATTTTGTTCATCAACAAGCAGTTCATAAAATGTTCGCCCCTCATCCTGCCACGATTTCATCTCTTTGCCGTGGGTTTCAAAAAAGTGCTCGTCTAAGGTCTCCCAGCCGCGGTAGAGTAAGTCAGCATCTTCAAGTACACGGTCGTTGTAATAGTCTTCGGAGTGTAAGCCAACAGCGGACGATTTGATGCGCATGTTGATGTCTTTGGTAACCAGCGTGACATTGCGATCATGATACTTCTCTTTTAAAGCCAGCCCCGTTTGTAAAATATGGTTATCGGCTTTGTGACTGGGAAGGGTGGGGGGCAGTTCCACCGAGAGAGGCTCGGTTTCAAAAAACAACGTTCCTAAGTGGATACTGTTTTTATTATGTCCAGGGTGAATGCGCTCTAAGGGCAAGCCTTGTTTAATCTCTTCAAAACTGGCATTGCAAATGATTTGATCCAGTAAACGATTGGTTTCACGTACGTTACGTGCTACCTCGGACATTCCTTTTTTGCCCGCATCCAGTTCTTCGAGTACGGTCATGGAGATAAACACATCATGCTCATCAAAGTTAAAGAGCGCCATTGGGTCGTGCATGAGTACATTCGTATCTAAAATAAAGAGTCTTTTTGCTTCATTTGTCATAACGTATTCTCCATTTGAAGAGTAGGGGGGGATTCTTGGCTGTTTGAGTTGTTACGGCTAGTTTGAATCTGTCTCTTGATGCATTTGAATGGTCTCCAGTACCTCTTGAGCGTGGCCTTTTACTTTGACCTTTCGCCATTCATGAATTAAAACGCCTTTAGGATCAAATAAAAATGTACTTCGAACAATGCCCATGTATTCAATACCAAAGTTCTTTTTTAATTGATAAACATCAAAGAGCGCACAAAAGGTTCCATCGGGGTCTGAAATAAGTTCAAAATTAAAGCCTTGTTTGGTTTTAAAGTTGTGGTGGCGTTTCATTGAGTCCATGGAAGCGCCATAGATAATGGTATTAAGTTGCGTAAACTCAGCAAGGCGTTGATTAAAATCCTTGCCTTCCGTGGTGCAACCAGGCGTACTGTCTTTGGGGTAAAAGTAGAGGACCGTGTAATGACCTTGTAAGTTTTGTTGGGTCAAGGGGCTATCAGCGGTTGTTTCAACCGAAAAATCAGGAAGGGATTGGCCAATTGCAATGCTTGTGTTGGATGTACTCATCTTAAAATAATCCTACTTATGTGAATAGTTATAATTCAGTATGACAATTTTTAAAATTCTTAGCAACCGCTAAACAGATAAAATATCTAATTCATTGTTTGTACGCTAAGCTGTGTTTCTACTTGAGGATTTGGGTAATGGCTTGAAGTGTGGGGGGGGAAAGGGTATATTACACGTTTTATTGTTGCGTTAATTTTTGGAGAAAATGGTCGTGTTTAGAGGCTGTATGGTGGCGTTAGTCACTCCTATGTACAAGGATGGTTCCGTTGATTTTGAGTCACTTGAGAAACTGATTGAATTTCATATTCAGTTTAAGACCGATGCCATTGTAACGATGGGCACCACGGGAGAGTCTGCAACGCTTGATATGACAGAGCATTGTGAAGTGGTTCGTTTTGTGGTCAAGAAAGTGAATAAACGTATTCCAGTGATTGCGGGAACGGGTGCCAATTCAACCTCCGAAGCCATTCAGTTAACTGCATGTGCTAAAGAGGCGGGGGTGGATGCCTGTCTTTTGGTTACGCCCTATTACAATAAACCCACTCAGGAAGGTCTGTTTTTGCACTATAAAAAAATTGCAGAGATCGTTGATATTCCTCAAATTCTTTACAATGTTCCTGGGCGAACAGCCGTGGATATGTTGCCTGAAACCGTTATTCGTCTATCCAAGATAAAAAATATTATCGGGGTCAAAGAGGCAACGGGAGAAGTTGAGCGTGTTGCACTGATTAAAGCGGGTGTGGATGACCGTTTTGATTTATATACTGGCGATGATTCAAGTGCGGTTGAATTTATTTTAGCGGGCGGTCATGGCGGTATCTCTGTGACGGCAAATATTGTTCCTCAACAAATGCATGAAGTCTATCAAGCGGCGTTGGCGGGTGATGCTGAAAGAGCGCAAGAATTAGATCGCCCATTACGTGCCATACATCGCGATATTTTTATTGAGTCTAATCCCATTCCCGTCAAATGGGCGTTGGTTAAAATGGGTTTAATAAAAGAGGGCATTCGCCTGCCACTTACACCGCTTTCTACAGCGTGCCAGCCAATTGTGCTAAAAGCATTGAAAGACGCTGATATTCAAGTAAAGTAAAATAAATTATATTAAAGGTTTCAAAGGGTTATGCACCTATCTAAACAAGTTGTTTTTATTTCGGCCTCTCTAAGCATTTTAGGTTTAAGTGGTTGTTCAATGTTTCAGAGTTCTGAAAGCACTTATCAGGAAAATTATCGAGACAGTGAAACGGAGATGGTTCAAACGCTTGAAATGCCACCAAATCTGTTTAATCCTGGTAAGGCTAAAAGTTTATTAGCCATAAAGGCCTCAGAACAAGCGCAGGATGATACTGTTGAACAAGATGATGATCGCAAAATTCCAAGCTTTAACTCGGATGGGTTATCCATCAAATCCAATTTATCTGAGCGCTGGTTAGAGATTGATACAACAGATAGCAAGCAAGTTTGGTCAAATGTAAAACAATTTTTACAACGTTTTGGCTTTACCATTGCAGAAGAACGTCAAGATATTGGTGTTTTAAAAACCGAATACCTTAAGCGCACAGAATTAGTGCCCATGGAGGATATTGGCCTTATCACCAAAATGCTAAACAGTTGGCGCCCCGAATTGGCGGAAGGTATTTATGATAAATTTGTCGCTCGGGTAGAAACGGATGAAAGTGCATCCGTAACACGCGTGTATTTTAGCCATCACATGTTGTATTCGCCTGAAACCAATGAAGCGATTGGCGCAACAGAGCGTTGGAAAATAAAACCTTATCGCCCTGAGATGGAAGCGCAAGCGTTATATCAAGCAATGGTCTTTTTGGGTGCAAGCAGTCAAAAGGCACTGGATCAGTTAAAAGTGACGGAAAAAATGGTAGAGCTGGTTGATGGTGAAGCGTTTAGCCATCTCGTTTTACGTGCAAACCTAGATAAAAGCTGGAGTTATTTGCAAGCGATGCTTTACCGTGCGGATTGGAAAATCGTTAAAACAAGTCTTGCTCAGCATTCGCTCTGGATTGAAGTCCCTGATTCTGTACAGCAAAAGAAATCTTTATTAACGAGTTTATCTTTTTGGAAAAGCTCAGAGCAACAAGATTTGCCCAGCGTGATTAAGCTAAAGCTTAGTACATCCGAGGACGAACCTGATAAAACCGATTTAACGGCTCAAGTATCCGAAGGAGATGCCCCGTTAAAAGGATCACAAAAACGCTATATATTTGAAAGCCTTGGGTTACTTGCGCAATAATTTTTATAAAACTCGAATTAATTCGACCGTTTTACAACCCTCCTTTGTTTGAGGGTTTTGTTTTTTAAAGGACAAACATAATGCAAATCATTTGGGGTAACACTGCCCACTCAGCCTATCGATTAAATCAATTGTTAACAAAACTCAAAGCAGTCAGTGGCATTACAGCCATACGTTCACAATTTATCTATTTTGTTGAAATAGAGGGTGAAGTGTCTGCAACGGAGTGTTCGCATCTATGCATTTTATTGAATGGTTCTGAACAAAATTTTTCTTCTGAAATAACCCCCAATAGTTGTATTGTAACTCCGCGTTTAGGCACCATTTCGCCTTGGTCATCAAAGGCGACGGATATTACCAAAACCTGTGGAATTGAACATGTTAAGCGTATTGAGCGCGGCGTGGTTTACTTTTTTGAGGGCGTATCAAGTAAAGATAAAGCCTCGGTTGAAGCCTTGTTGCATGATCGTATGATGGAGCAAATCTCTTATGATGTGACGGAATTGGATGGGTTGTTTTCGCATCAAACGCCTAAAGCATCTCAAGTGGTGGATATTTTAGTTGGGGGGCGAGACGCTTTAGTGCAGGCCAATGTTGAGATGGGACTCGCGCTGAGTTTAGACGAAATTGATTATTTAGTCGATGCGTTTAATGGTTTAAAGCGCAACCCCGTTGATGCCGAGTTAATGATGTTTGCACAAGCCAACTCTGAGCACTGTCGTCATAAAATATTTAATGCCGATTGGACCATTGATGGTCAAGATAAGCCACACTCTCTTTTTGGCATGATTCGTAATACGTTCAAAAAAAATCCAGAAGGCGTGTTATCCGCTTACAGCGATAATGCCGCCGTGTTAGAAGGGCCAGAGGCAACGCGTTTTTTCCCCAATCCAGAATCCAATATTTATCAAACACACCAAGAGCCCGTGCACTTTCAAATTAAAGTCGAAACCCATAATCACCCAACCGCAATTTCACCTTGGCCGGGTGCTGCCACAGGGGCGGGGGGAGAAATTCGTGATGAAGGTGCAACAGGTTGTGGCTCCAAGCCAAAATCTGGCTTGACTGGGTTCACTGTATCTAATCTAAATATTCCCGGTTTTAAACAGCCTTGGGAGCGTGATTATGGCAAGCCTTCACGCATTGTTTCACCCTTTGACATCATGATCGAAGGGCCGTTGGGTGCCGCAGGGTTTAACAATGAATTTGGTCGTCCCGCCATCAATGGCTACTTTCGAACCTACGAAAATGCACTGGTTACGCACGACGGCATTGAAATTCGCGGGTATCACAAGCCAATTATGTTGGCGGGTGGCCTAGGTAATATTCGTGACGAACATGTGTTAAAAGGTGAGATTCCTGTCGGCGCAAAACTGGTTGTATTGGGTGGGCCTGCAATGTTAATTGGCTTAGGTGGCAGTGCGGCCTCGTCAGTAGACAGTGGCGCGGGATCTGAGCGTTTAGATTTTGCCTCGGTACAGCGTGAAAACCCAGAGATGGAACGTCGTGCCCAAGAGGTAATTGATCGTTGCACGTATTTAGGAAAAGACTCCCCCATAGCCTCCATTCATGACGTGGGAGCAGGGGGGCTCTCTAATGCATTCCCCGAACTGGTGAACGACAGTGGGCGTGGCGCAATTTTTGACTTACGTGCGGTTCCCAACGATGAACCAGGTATGTCGCCAATGGAAATTTGGTGTAACGAATCACAAGAGCGTTATGTGATTGCCATTTTTGCCGATCAAATAGAGCAGTTTGAAGCCATTTGTAAACGTGAACGTTGTCTGTACGCCATTGTAGGGGAGGCCACCGAAGCGCAAGAGTTGGTTGTGAATGATACGGTTTTTGACAATAATCCAGTGGATATGCCATTAAATATTCTACTAGGTAAAACGCCTAAAATGCACCGAACCGCAGAGACACGTTCACTGCCACAAGCAGGTTTTGAAACCGCAATACTAGACTTTAAAGAAGTCACAGAACGCCTATTAAAGTTACCGACCATTGCCAGCAAAAACTTCTTAATCACCATTGGTGATCGTTCGATTACCGGAATGGTTACGCGAGACCAGATGGTTGGGCCATGGCAAGTTCCCGTTGCCAATGCAGGCGTAACCTGCTCCGATTACACAGGATACACAGGCGAAGCAATGGCATCAGGAGAGCGTCCTCCCGTCGCATTAATTAATCCTCAAGCGTCTGCACGTTTGGCCATTTCAGAGGCCATTACCAATATAGCGTGCGCTAAAATTGCATGTATGAGTGACATTAAACTCTCCGCCAACTGGATGTCGGCCGCAGGGCATCCTGGTGAAGATTCCGCGCTTTATGCCGCCGTAGAAGCCGTGGGCTTAAAGCTTTGTCCACAACTAGGCATTGCCATCCCCGTCGGAAAAGACTCCATGTCCATGAAAACCGTTTGGGAAGAAGAGGGCGAGTCCAAAGCCGTTATTTCGCCTATGTCCGTTAACATTACCGCGTTTGCACCCGTTGAAGATGTTCGTAAAACGGCCACACCACAATTGCGTACCGATATGGGCGAGACCGAATTATTAGTGGTTGACCTAGGTCGAGGACAAAACCGTATGGGAGGCAGTTGTTTAGCTCAGGTTTATAACCAAATAGGAGACGAAGCCCCTGATTTAGATCACGCTAAAAATCTTAGCAGCCTGTTTAGATCCATACAACGACTGTTAAAAAATGACTTAATTTTAGCCTACCATGACCGTTCGGACGGCGGCCTATTAGTGACCTTACTGGAGATGGCATTTGCAGGGCACTGCGGTCTAAAAGTTGACGTGTCAGCGTTAGGGAAAGAGCCCGTTTCAGCCATGTGTTCCGAAGAAATCGGTGTTGTCATTCAAATCAAAACAGCCGATAAAGAAAAAGTAAAAACCATTTTTTCAGACTTTCAATTAACCTATTGGACTCACTGGATTGGTAGCGTATCAGAATCAGATAAAATTGAAATCACCTCACATGGCAAGTCCTTATTGTCAATGCCGCGTAAGGTTTTGCAAGGGTGGTGGTCCGAAACGTCCTATCGTATGCAAGCGTTACGTGATAACCACCTGTGTGCAAAACAAGAGTTTGATGCTATTGAGCAAGACGAAAACACCCAGATTTCGTCCATAATCACCTTTAATATGCAACACGATATTACCGCAGAGTTTGAAGGAAAACCAAAACCAAAAATTGCTATTTTACGTGAGCAAGGGGTAAATGGTCAGCAAGAAATGGCCGCCGCATTTGACCACGCAGGCTTTGAATCGGTTGATGTACACATGACCGATATTCTCTCAGGACGCGTACAGTTAACCGAATTTAAAGGGCTAGTCGCGTGTGGCGGCTTCTCTTATGGTGATGTACTCGGCGCAGGTCGAGGTTGGGCAAACTCCATTTTATTTAATGTACGTGCCCGTAACGAATTTGAAACCTTCTTTAACCGTCAAGACACCTTTACCTTAGGGGTTTGTAACGGATGCCAGATGTTATCAAACCTAAAAGAGATTATTCCAGGGGCGCAAAATTGGCCAGCCTTTGTACGAAACGAATCCGAGCAATTTGAAGCTCGTTTCTCACTGGTAGAAATTCAAAAATCGCCCTCTATTTTATTAACAGGAATGGAAGGAACACGAATCCCCGTTGCCGTCGCACACGGCGAAGGGCGAATGGACTTTGGAACAGGAACAGCTCAAGATGTTGAAGGCTTAGTAGGCCTGCGATATGTCGATGCAAAAGGTCAGCCCACCGAACGTTATCCATTTAATCCAAATGGCACACAAGGGGGAATGACAGCACTTACCACAACCGATGGTCGTGTCACAATAATGATGCCACACCCCGAACGAGTCTTTAGAACCGTGCAAAACTCATGGTACCCAGACGATTGGAATTCAGAAGATGCCCCATGGATGCGCTTGTTTAGAAACGCCCGTAAGTGGGTGGGATAGGGATGACAGAAAAATAACAGTGGCTTAAACCGTATTTTTCACCCCTCAATGGAGGGGGATTATTCAATAATTTCAAACTCGGTTAAATACAATATTTCACTCGATTTTTTACCGGTATCGGTACGAGTCAACGAGGTTTTCCAGTTCCAGCCTGAAGGGTTATTTACATCCACTAATGTTCCGCTTAAATAGATTATTTGCCCGATTTTAAGTTGTTTGAGTCGTTGTGCAACGTCATCATTTGCAGGAATCAGATGGATATTACTGCTGGTTTTTTGAATTTCTTGCTCAGTGAGTACTTGAGTGGGCGCATTCCATTGGTATTGGCGGCTGGATTGTGAAAAGTCAATTTGATTTAGAATTTTTTCATCCGATAAGTTGT
>JAKISK010000026.1 GCA_021648625.1 Thiomicrorhabdus sp.
GGAATGCCAGCATGGGGTGACTTTCATACCGAAGAACAACTATGGGAAATGGTCGCCTTTATGCAGGTACTGAACGGTATGTCAGAATCTAAATACAAAGAACTGGTAGGCGAAGGTGGACACACACATAAAGAAGGCTTTGGCCACGACAGCCACGCACACGATGCGAGCGATACACCCACACACGATTCACTTGATGCAATGACACCATCCCACTCAAACAATGACGATCATGGAGATCACAGACATTAAAACACCGTGTTTTCTATCTAGGAGGCTGTCGGGTTTAGGGTGATAATTACTTGGCTTAATTGCAGTCATTTATAACATGGTAGGGGGGAATATTTTAGATTCAAATTTTACCCCCCCCTTACTCATGCTAAAAACACAAACAATCGTCTGATTTTAACCTGAAAAAATTATTTAAGGCGTTACCTTTTTAAAACCTCTCCTATCTACTTACAAAGGAAGCTTTTATGTCAAACACTCCAACGTTATTTGAATTTATCAAATTTTTCAATCAAGTGGGCATTGAGGATATTGCCATTGTGGGGGGGAAAAATGCCTCTTTGGGAGAGATGTTCCAAGCCTTAACACCACAAGGTATTCTAGTTCCAAATGGGTTTGCCATTACGGCACAAGCGTACCGAACACATCTAAGCGATAACCATCTTTGGGAGCCGCTGCACCATATATTGGATGACTTTGATGAAGACGACATGGTTGAACTTGCCAAACGTGGGAATCAAGCCCGAACGTTAATTTTTAACGCACCCTTTTCAGATAAGCTCGAACAAGAAATTTTACAAGCCTATCAACAGCTCAAAGCCGGTTTTTTAGATGACATTAGCTTGGCTATTCGAAGCTCGGCCACCGCAGAAGATTTACCCACTGCCAGTTTTGCGGGTCAACAAGACACCTATTTAAATGTCACGGGAGAATGCGCCCTATTAAATGCATGTAAACGCTGCTTTGCCAGCCTGTTTACCGACCGTGCAATTCACTATCGTATTGACAATGGGTTTGATCATTTTTCGGTAGGATTATCCATTGGGGTGCAAAAAATGGTTCGTTCCGATCAAGCCTCCTCTGGTGTCATGTTTTCCATTGACACCGAAACCGGCTTTAAAGACACCGTGTTTATTACGGCGGCTTACGGCTTAGGCGAAAACGTAGTGCAAGGCGCGGTGGAGCCCGATGAGTTTTATGTACACAAACCCACCTTTGAACAAGGCTATCGTTGTATTTTAAAGCGCCATTTAGGCGAAAAGAAAATTAAAATGGTGTACGCCAAAGACACCACCAAAAGCCCTGTCATCAACGTACCAACGCCTATTAAAGATCAAGAAGCCTTTTGTTTAACCGATGAAGAAGTGCTTACCTTAGCCGATTACGCCATTCAAATCGAACAACATTATTCAAAACAAGCGGGCTACACCAAACCCATGGACATTGAATGGGCTAAGGATGGTGAACATGGCAAACTCTACATTGTGCAAGCTCGCCCTGAAACAGTGACCTCACAAGGCACCAAAAACATTCTTAAAACCTATCAAATGTCCCCCGACAATACAACCAAAACATTAGCTCAAGGCCGTTCAGTTGGTCAAAAAATTGCCCAAGGGCAGGTTCATGTTATTGAGAGTGTCAATGACATCCATCAATTTGTTGCTGGAGAAATTCTTGTTTCCGACATCACCTCCCCCGACTGGGAGCCCATTATGAAACTGGCCTCAGCCATCGTAACCAACCGAGGCGGACGAACCTGTCATGCAGCCATTATTGCACGTGAACTGGGCATTCCAGCCATTGTGGGCTGTGGTGATGCAACCCTTAAATTGCACAACAACCCCTATGTGAC
Organism: Thiomicrorhabdus sp.; assembly: GCA_021648625.1. Classification (GTDB taxonomy): domain Bacteria; phylum Pseudomonadota; class Gammaproteobacteria; order Thiomicrospirales; family Thiomicrospiraceae; genus Thiomicrorhabdus. The sequence continues at coordinate 1,862 of JAKISK010000026.1, forward strand.
CGTCTCTTGCGCCCAAGGTGAAACAGGAAATATTTACCTTGGTAAGATTCCATTTCAAATAATTGAAACCGATTTAAGCCAACTCAAACCCCCTAAAACCGAAATGATGGTGAGCCTTGCTAACCCTGACTTGGCGTTCCAAACCAGCTTTTTACCCAACCGTGGCGTGGGGTTAGCACGCATGGAATTTATTATTAATGAATCCATCAAAGCACACCCTTTGGCGTTACTGTACCCTGAAAGAGTAAACGATGCCAAAGCACAAAAAAAGATTTTTCAACTCATTAAAAATAGCCCCTCTGGTCGTGATTTCTTTATCCATAAATTAGCCGAAGGGATTGGAACCATCACCGCGGCTTTTTATCCCAAGCCTGTGATCGTTCGGCTGTCTGATTTTAAATCGAACGAATACGCCAAGCTACTCGGCGGACAAGCCTTTGAGCCAAAAGAAGAAAATCCAATGATCGGTTTTAGAGGCGCATCTCGTTACAGCGCCAAACAATTTGAGCCCGCCTTTGAGCTAGAGTGCTTGGCCATTAAAAAAGTACGTGAACAAATGGGATTAACCAACTTAATCATCATGGTTCCTTTTGTACGTCGAGTAGCCGAAGCCAAACAAGTGATTCACACCCTCGCCAAATACGGACTAAATCGCGGAGAAAACGGTTTAAAACTCTACATGATGTGCGAAATACCCAATAATATACTGCAAATTGATGCGTTTGCCCCCTACTTTGATGGTATCTCCATTGGTACCAATGATTTAACTCAATTAATCTTAGGCGTAGATCGTGACTCTGAACTGGTGGCAAATAATTATGATGAACGCGATGAAGGGGTCAAAAAAATGATTCAGTGGGCAATTGAAGGCGCAAAACGTAATGGCCTGCACAGTGGAGTGTGCGGTCAAGCCCCTTCAGACTACCCAGAAATGGCACAATTTTTTGTAGAACTCGGTGTAGACTCTTTAAGCTTAACCCCTGATAGTTTGCTTAAAACCAGTCAATTGGTTTTAAAGGTCGAGCAAAGCATCCGAGAATAAGGGAGGGGATATTTTAAACTTTAACCATTACAGTCAATCCAAAATATCTGTTTCATCAAATTCGGATATTAAGGTGTTTTCGAGTAAAACTTGATAAATTTCACCGCCTGAATTTGATTCTCCGTTCGAATCGATTGTTAGCCTTAGGTCATCGCCTTCTTGAGAAAAGTCAAAATATTCGTTTAGGGATGTGGCATCGTTAATAAGATTTGTTCCTTCTAAAATATCGGTTATATCTAATTTATCTAGACCATTTCCAAAGTCCGTAATGGTATCGGTCGTGCCTTGGTCAAATTTGGTTAATGCAAAAATATCGTCGCCTGCGCCGCCGGTGAGTGTGTCTGCGCCTGCTCGGCCATAAAGTTGATCGTTTCCTGCGCCACCATCAATGACATCATCGCCTGCACCTAGGTATAAAAAGTCATCGCCTGAGGTTGGGACAACAGGATTAACTTGTACGTTAAATGTGCCTGAAATAAGCGGCGATGGGTTACCTAAATCGGCTTGTTCAACCATTTGCACCGTAACGGATACCCCGCCTGAAAAGGCGGTTTGTTGAAAGGTTAACTGGTTTAAATCGCTTGCTGCAACGCCGGTTAAGGTATAGGTATCTGTTCCGTTGTTATAGCTGGCTTCTGTGCCTGTTCCTGTATTGCTAAATGTAATGCTGGAACCATTGGCGGCAAAAACGGCATCGGCACCTATTCCTGTGAAGGTTAATATGGAGGTTTCTGAACCGTCTAAATCCTGAGTGTATGCATTTAAGTTAATATCAATTGCATCCCCTGCATCGCCAAAGGTTTGACTTAAATTTAAGCTAATGGCATCAACAACTGGAGATATTTCTAGATTAAATGGCGTGGTTGAGATTGTGCCATTCACATCGGTGGCTTTAAATTGTAAATCGGTTAAAGTACCGCTCCAGTGTTCAGGCGCTTTAATGCCAATGAACCCTGGCATTTGATTTGAGTTAAGTGGGATATTCCATAAATTAACATCTACCACGTCATTTACGCCATAGATAAGTTGTACGGTTGTGCTGCCATTTACGCCAGTATTTTGAGCTAATACGGCACTGCCTGCATTCGCTCCGTAGTAGACTAAAAATCCATTTGGAACATTGTCTAATGCAACGGACAATAATTGTTCGGAATCGTCTGTATTACTGACCGAAACAGACACTTCAATTAGTGTGTCTTCATCTCCAATGGTTGGTACAGAGGTAGTATCAAAAATAAATCCGTCACTTTGTGGTTCAATATCAAAGGCGATTGTTTGAGTTGAAACTAACTCGGTTGTGTTGTAGGGATTCCAGCTTTCAGATTCCAGATTAACAACAAAGGCCTCTATGGATACACTGCCATCACGATCCTCTGGTGGTGAATACATAAAATCCAATGTCTCGTTCACACTAACGGATTCAACAATATAGTAATTGCCATCTGTAAGACCAGTTACCCCTGATACGGCTTGTAAACTCAAAACAGAGGACGTCACACCATCGTTATACGTCAGTGTTCCAGAAACACCATTACTGCCTTGAATATCGGTTAATGTTTCGGTCATTTGTAAATAAACTCGGTCTCCAACAATTGTTGTCTGAGCGCCATCTTCTGGGTTGTTTAACTGAATGCTAAAGGCTTGGTCTGTATCTTCTGGTGTTAGGCCATCATTTACAACGGTTAGCGACATCAAATCTGTAACAGGTAATACAGCGGCATCAAAATGAATAATGGCGGTATTTTCTCCCCCCCCTGTCGCATAACTGGTTAATTCGATATCAAACTGTAAATTGGTGTTAGCGGTGTCTAACGCATTGCTATTGATATTCGGTTCGGGGGTAATTTGTATGCTTGCAAGCTTGGCAATAATCTCGGCTTGCCCGCCTACACCAGATACGGTCCAAAACCCTAATGGCGTTTGCGTTGCGCCAGTCACGATGACATCGGCTGGCACATCTTTTAGGGTAATTGAAAAATTGCCTGTATTTGTGGTGGCCACATCAATCACTTGATCTAGCGTGAAAAGGGTGTCTTCTCGTAAGATGCTGTTTGCAAAGGCATCGGAATCACTGCTGTCGTTTACATTATCTTGGTCAATGTCTTGAACAAAAGCGTCTATCGTAATCAAACTACCAATGGTTTGACCTGTCCAGCTGCCAGACGTGTTATCAATGTTTAGATCAAACGACACGCTGTCAGAAAGAACCGTGTCATTATTTGAATCTTCATTAAATACGGTTACGGTAATATTGGCAATTTGATTAGCAGGCTCTCCGTCTACATTAAACGTTAAATCATAGTTGTCGCCATCTAAGTCAATAAGTTTATCGGGTGAAAACTCCACGTACCATAAGCCAGAATATTGACCGTCATTAATGTCTCCAGCATAGCTACCATTTACAACGGTTATACCATTTGGAACCCCTTGCACCGTTAAATGTGTCCACACTTCAGAACCATCTTGGTCATCACCTGATAAAGTTATCACTTTAGTAAAAGAGGTGTTATCGGTTATATCGACCGTTGTGGTGTCGGTGGTTAATGTCGTATTATCGGTAATCGGAATCACGGTTACTTGATAAAGTTGATCGGTCATTGTGGATAAATCGGAATAGGTATTTCCGCTCGTGTCTTCCGCTTGATCTTGAAAACTGTATTGAATATTAAAATCATAACTTCCACTCATTGCGGAATGGGTAGGTAACGTTGCTGTCACAGTTTCAAGTACCCCTGCGCTCACATCTAATGCAACATACCCCCCTGCGCCTGCATTTAACACGCCTGATACGGACCCTGTTAATACAACGCCAGCATCAACGGTACTCATATCAATGCCAAAACTTTGTAATGTTTCAACGCCTTGAGTTAAATTACCACTGTCTAGTTGGATTAAATCAAAGTTTAAGATTTTGGGTACGTCTTCTGTTTGTTCATCGGTTAAATTAATGCTCATATCCACGCTGGGCTGAACCATAATCGAAATTGTTTGCACTGGGTGCGTTGCGCTATCTCCTGCATTTTCGGTGGTAATCATAATGCTGTCAAACGAGATTTCTCCTGCAAAATGCTCTGGCACGACTAGGCTAACTTGATCTGTTTGCAAGGCGTTTAAATCCACAAACCACATACGACCTGTTCCAGTTCCGCCCAAAAAAGACGTGCCGGTGCCTGTAATGTCAAAGCCATCAGGCAAGTTCGTAATTTTTAACGTTAAACTTTCAGAACCATCGCTGTCATAAGAAGCCATTGCATTAGGGGTAGCAAATACATTTTTTAAATTAATACTGCCACTGTCTTCCAAAACGACTTGATTAAATGTTTGGTTGACAGAGGAATCATCGACGATCACGACACTGTTCAGGCTATTTTCAATGGGAATATCCGCAACCTCTGCAATAACAACCGATAAGGGCAGTGATTGAATTTGAGTCAAGCTATCATCGCCATTTAAGGTTTCAACGGAATACGCTGATACATTAAATTGATAGTTGGCATCGCTGTTATGACCTGGCACAAAAATCAATGGAGCCGTGTTATCAAAGTTAACAATTTGAATGTAGCCAACCCCAGCGCCCAAACTTCCGCCTAACGCATCGCCTTCAATTAATGGTACTTCAATACCGTTATAGTAAATATGTCCACTCAAATTTGGATCGGCATCAAATGGCAACGATTCAATGGTAATCGTATAGTTTTCAGAGCCATCTTGATCGTCTGACACCACAGCAATACTTAATGGAATACCACCCGCAATATTATCAATGAGGGCGGCAGATCCATCGTTTGTAAGATTTCCTTGTGAGCGCCCATCGTCTTCTACACCAAACGACGGGTCTACTTGTAACGTTACAATATCGGCAACGGGCGTTACATGAATATTAAAATACACTTCGGCCGTTTCGGTCACACTGTTCACGCCACTGTCGCTGTCTTTATCGATTACGTTTAATGTAATGCTTGCATTTGCAATATCCCCACCATATTGCTCTGGCAATGTTAAAGAAAAGCTGGGATCTTCCAGCAAATTACTGCTTGATGAAAAAGGAATGGTGACACTGGTATCGCCAGTGGCTACGGCCACACTGTTTCCATTTAATGTGATAACGGAGCCTTCTGGCAAGCCATTTAATGTATAAGAACGCGCTTCCGTTCCATCTAAATCGCCTCCCAAAGGTGTAACATCCGATCCTACTCCGCTGGTTGCAGATAATAACCCTTTTAAATCAATAACACGTGAGGCATCGCCTTCATCAATCGTTACAAATGTATAGGTATTATTGGCGTTATTATTGCCACCAGATCCCGTGTAATCAACCGTTGAAATCGTGCCCCTTGCAGTATCGTCCCACGCTAAACTCACGGCATCGGTAACCGCTACAATATTAATTGTGGTTGTCTGAGTTGCAGAACTTGAAACATCCACATCCAATAACGTTCCATCATCTTTTACTTCATGAGAAACCGCTGTCGTTAGAATATTTATGTTGGTATCGTTATCCTCTGGATGAATGATTTTCAAGTTTTCAAATTCGGTTTGCGTTAATGTCACCACGCCTGCGGCATTAGGGTCTAGCCCTGTAAAGTGATACGCTGTATTTGCAAGGCCATCGGGGGTAATGTAAATGCTCATTGCATCTGTGCCATTCACCGTAAATAAATTAGTTCCATCTGCTTTTTCGATAATGGCACCATTAACCGCGCCATTTCCACCATTAAACTCCAACACAATCAGCCCTAAACGTTCTGGGTTATCCCCCGTACTCGCACCATTAACATCTGTTTGATCGTTCAAAATGGGTAATGTAAGCTGCAAAGGAACAGAAAAACTACCTTCCTCGGTGTTGTTATTATCTTCTGGCACATTAATGCTCAGATCAGAAACAAGGATAGGCGCATCGGCAACTGGGTTTACGTTAACGGTTACTGTGGTGACTAAAGAGCTGTCACCATCAAAATCGGTTACTTCATAATTAAACGTGGGGTTTACATTATAATTACTGTAGTTGGGTTCGGGTACAAATGTAAACGTACCGTCCCCATTATTGGTTAACTGCCCCACCACATCCACACCATCCACATCATAAATAGGTGTACTGGTTCCACTTGTGGATATATCCACTTCCACACCATCTAACGCGGTAATTTTCACCACCGATAAGGGTTCTTGACTCACTCGAATCACATAAGAATTGTCTTCATCCATCGTGATGGTTTGTGGTGTGCTTAACGGTACGGAATCATTTCCATTAACGATAAATTGTGCGCTGTGTTCGTCACCATCACTGTCTATCACAATCACATCAAAAGGCAACTGCCAAACACTGTCCGTTGTACCCAAAACTGAGTTATCAATCCCTTTAGACAAAGTAAAATCATAACCCGCATTGGTTGCATTACGATTGGTTAAGGTCACCTCAAACACGGTATCTGCACCCGCCATAGCCGTTATTTTCTCATCCGTTATGGTATAAACAAGTGCCACGCCATTCGAGCTCATATTCAGCGCGTCTAAATCCGTTTGTGTTGCCACAAACTTTGTGGTCGTTGCATCCGTTCCTTGAACCAGCCCCAAACTCTCTGACACCGTTACAGGGGTTAATGTACCTCCAGAGCCTAAACCACTTTCATTCACGGTTTGGTTGTTTGGCGCAATGGTAGGGTCTGCACCGTCCAAAACACTCACCGTAAAATTGGCCGTTTCAGCATCTCCGTTTCCATCGGTAAACGTGTAGCTAATTACATCCTGAGCTGGCGCATCACTTGGTTGAGACTCGGTTGGATCGGAAGCATAACCCCAGCTACCGTTTGCTTCAATAATCAAGGTTCCATATTGAGTATTTACTGACGTACCGATTACACCTGATTGCGAAGTACTGGATTCATCTAAGTACGTAAAGCCTGTAATAGAACCCGTAGGCGTTCCTGCTTCGTCATTTGCTAATAAATTGCCTTCAACCGTTGCAAGGTTTGTATCCGTCGAATTTTCATCCACCAAAATAGAGCCTTCAATTAGCTCAATTGAGTTATCCAATAAGTCTGGCTTGGCGTTCACTTGAATGGTCGAAATAGCAACATTGCTGTCGCTTTCGCCATCATTCACGGTAATTTCAATGATGCGATCGGTTTCATCGGGCGTTTGTGATGGTGTGCTAAAGGTGATGGCTTGAATGGCGCTTTGATAATCGGCTGATGAGTAAGTGCCTGTTAAGCTAATGGTGATTTGACCTGAAACACTGTGATCTATGACGACAGTAAATTTAGGATCCACCGCGCTGGTGTCTAGTACATCGCCAGAAAGGGCGTTGGTTAATACAATTTGAGCACTCTCTAAGAGACTATCATCAATATCGCTAATACCTAAATCACTGTCTGCAATGGAGACAGCCGCACCGTCTTCATCAAAGGTAGTAAGTGCATTTTGACCATTGGTGGTTGAATCATCACTGTCTAAATCCAGTATGGGCGCGTCGTTAGTCCCTTTAATATTGACCGTTAAGGTTGTCGTGGCGGTATCGCCATCTTGGTCGGTAATTGTGTAGGTAAACACATCGGTCGCGGTTTCATCGGTGGCAAGTGCTTGGGTGTCACTGTCGGTATTATTGAGTGTGTAGTTATAACTTCCATCGCTGTCGAGTGTTAGGTGTCCGTATGCTCCTTCTAAACTACTGCCTACGTTGCCACTGGCATCACTCCCTGTATTGCCTGCGGCAACGCCTGTAACGGGTGTATTGCTGTCTGCCCCGAGAGTGTCGTTACTCAACACGTTGCCATTCAGGCTATCGGCCACATGTCCTTCTATCAGTTCGGTAGGATTTTCATCTGTAATTGCGATGGGTATATCATCCACGACCGTAACGATGAAGTTATTTGATACGGTGTCTCCATCGCTGTCGGTAACAATAAAGTCAAGGGACAGTGGAAGTGTATTTTCTGCCGATGCTGTTGGGTGATCTAATGGATTTTCAAGCGTAAATTGATAGCTTGTGCCAGCCCCTGTATTGGTTGGGTCGGTAATTTCAACGGTAAACACGGTTGCGCCACCAGCCGTGGCGGTTAACGTATGATTGGCATCACTTAACGTGTACACCACGGGTGTACCACCTGATGTTAGCCCTGCGGGTGCGGTTAATGCGGGATCAAAAGCAACGTCAACCGCATCCGTACCGTTTGTTACAGCTAAACTGCCTGCTACCGTTAAATCACTCGACACAGGGCTACTGCCATTGGGCAGGTTTTCTTCGCCTACTTGTGTATTAGTGGTGGTTCCAACAACTGGATTAGCACCGTCTTGAATCACTAAACTAAATGTGGAGGTTGCACTGTCTCCATTGCCATCTTCAACGGTGTAGATAATCTCATCATTCAAAACACCCAAGCTGTGATCTAACGTATCATTAGGCGTGTATTGCCAAGTACCATCCTCATTGACCAACAATACGCCAAACTCTGTCGTCGTGGCTACCCCAAATACACCAGACTGACCAGAAACCCCTGATAAATTAGTATAGGTAAAGGAGGTGAAGGTGCCAGTAGGCGAACCCAAATCATCATTACTTAATAAGTTCCCTTCTATCAGTGAAGCATTCGTATCTAGATTCGTTTCATCAACTGCGCCCTGCCCTTCAATAATTTCTATTCCATTTACAACCAGATCGGGTTTTGCATTCACTTGAATGGTCGAAATAGCAACATTGCTGTCGCTTTCGCCATCATTCACGGTGACTTCAATAATTCGATCGGTTTCGTCTGGCGTTTGTGAGGGGGTACTAAACATAATGGCTTGAAGGGCGATTTGATAGTCTGCGGGGGAGTAACTGCCTGTTAAGCTAATTGTAATTTTACTTGGATCGCTGTTGTCTATGACGACAGTAAATTTAGGATCCACCGCGCTGGTGTCTAATACATCGCCAGAAAAGGCGTTGGTTAATACAATTTGGGCACTCTCTAAGAGGCTATCATCAATATCGCTAATACCTAAATCACTGTCTGCAATGGAAACTGCTGTTCCGTCTTCATCAAAGGTGGTAAGTGCATTTTGACCATTGGTGGTTGAATCATCACTGTCTAAATCCAGTATGGGCGCGTCGTTAGTCCCTTTAATATTGACCGTTAAGGTTGTCGTGGCGGTATCGCCATCTTGGTCGGTAATTGTGTAGGTAAACACATCGGTCGCGGTTTCATCGGTGGCAAGTGCTTGGGTGTCACTGTCGGTATTATTGAGTGTGTAGTTATAACTTCCATCGCTGTCGAGTGTTAGGTGTCCGTATGCTCCTTCTAAACTACTGCCTACGTTGCCACTGGCATCACTCCCTGTATTACCTGCGGCAACGCCTGTAATAGGCGAGCTTTGATCTGCTCCGATATGATCGTTACTAAAAACGGTACCCGTTAAACTATTGCTTACACCGTCTTCAATCAATTCGGTGGGATTTTCGTCTGCAATCGCGATGGGTATGTCGTCCACGACCGTAACGGTAAAGTTGCCTGACGCGGTGTCGGCATCGCTGTCGGTGACGATAAAATCAAAATTCAACGGTTGTGTGTTTTCAGCCAATCCGGTTGGGTGGTCTAATGGCGTTGCGAGTATAAATTGATAGCTTGTGCCTGCCCCGATATTGGTTGGGTCGGTAATTTCAACGGTAAACACGGTTGCACCACCAGCCGTGGCGGTTAACGTATGATTGGCATCACTTAACGTGTACACCACGGGTGTACCGCCTGATGCCAGTCCTACGGGTGCGGTTAATGCGGGATCAAAAGCAACGTCAACCGCATCCGTACCGTTTGTTACGGCTAAACTGCCTGCTACCGTTAAATCATTTGGCACTGGGTTACTGCCATTGGGCAGGTTTTCTTCGTCTACTTGTGTATCGTCTACCGCTCCAACAAATGGATTAGCACCATTTGCAATATTTATAAATTGAGTCGCACTGGACGTTGAACCATCGCTGTCTTTTAACGTATAGTCAAAATTCGCATTCACCTCACCAGAGGTGTGATCAATGGATGCATTAGGTAAAAACGCCCAGCTCCCATCCTCATAAAGTGTTAACGCTCCGTACTGAGTCGTGACCATTTTATAAGCACCGCTTAACGTAACGCCATCATCCTGAGTACCAAAAACATACGTGGCGGGCTGGCCTAATACATCGTTATAAACAAAGCGTTCAACCGTGACTAAATCCCCAAAAAGTTCATCACCACCTAAATCATCGGTTATATTATCAATCACATTTCCTTGAATCGCTGGTGCAGATTCAATTGTCGTTCTTGGTGCATTTTCATCATCATTATGCGCAATGGGTCCTGTATCCGTCACGGTAATATCAAAATTTGATGTACTCGTTTTTCCAGAAGAGTCCAACACCGTTATCGTAATTGGGTCAACGAGATTCCCTAAACTATGATCTTCGGATGTATCCGATGTGTACTGCCATGTACCCAGCTCATTGATGGTTAAAGAACCATATTGTGTATCAACCGTTGCAGTTCCAGAACTTAAAACGGCTGTTTCAGTCTGACCCAATTCATTTATAAAATTGAACTGGCTAATGCGCCCTGTTTGCCCCAAATCGACATCATTTGCCAGTAAATTACCCTGTGTTGCATCCGAAATAACCACATTATTTTCAGTAAGGATTGCGGTGTCATCAACTAAAACAATATTTTCTAAAATGGTTGCCGTGGATTCATTTTGTGCGGTATCAATGACCACCTGTTCAAAAAACTGACTGTGCCCAATAATCGCTTCAATCGAAACCGTATAGCTTTCAGTCTCTTCATCCACAAGATTTGCCGCGACAATATTATTAAACGAATATTGGTTGCCACCATTGCCAATAATCGTAAAGTTATTCACCACGCTTGAACTAAAATCAGACGCATCAAGCCCAGCAGAGTTAAGGTAAGTTAATGTAATATCAATTGTTTCTCCTACGGGTAAATTAACAGGAGAACCATTACTGTCCACCAACGTCAAAGAATGACTAATGATTTGACCATCAATTTCTTGTACAACCGTATCGCCTGATAGCTGAACTTTAATCTTATCTATATCAGAAAGGCCGCCATCAACTTCTCCCGCACCATCTAAAATGGTGGTAACAACGGGTGCAGTATCAATCGCAATTAATTCAAAAAGGCCTGCATCGGAATAACTGTCGTCCATTAATAGCACATTAAATGTATGCGCATTTTCTGTTAAATAATCATCAATGGTTTCAATACCAAATGGAACACCAATGCTCACGGTTTGTAACGTATTGATATAATCTTGAGAACCGTCCTGCTGTGTTGTTTGCGAAATACCAGTTGCTGAACCGTCCAATGTTTGAACGTTTATCGTTCCATTTAACGTAAGTTCATTACCGTCTCCGTCCGTTGCAATAACTACATACTGCGCCACGGAACCTTCGCTCACATCAATCGCATCTATACGCTCACCAGAAGCATTCAAGCCATACAGTTTAAATTGAATGGCATTCGTTTCAGCCCCAACACCACTGTTATCAACAATTGTGGTCGTAACGGGGGTCACATTTATATTAATGGTCTCATAGTCCAATGCATTGCTATAGCTTTCTGCAACCAGATGAATTTGAAGCTGTTCACCGCTATCTGCTTGATAATCATTAATGGTTTCTAATTGAAATGCCGTGCCTAACGTAATAATTTGAGGCGGAATCAGATAATCTTCCGAGCCATCATTACTGCTCGCAAGTTCAACACCCGTTGCCGTAACATCATTCACTTGAATGCTCAAATTACCCTGTAAATCAAGCTCATTACCCTCTTTGTCAAATGCAACGGCAATATATGAGGCGGCCCCCCCTTCAATTACTTGATTTTCATCCATCCGTTCGCCAGACGCATTTAAGGCATACAGTTTAATCTCAATCACATCGGCAGTATCAAGCTCAATTTGATCGGTTTGGTCATAAGGGGTTAAAGATTGAGAATCGTCTAGAATTTCGGTAGTGACTGGCAAAGGCAGTTCGGGCTGAGAAGAATATCCGCCCCCCTCTGTGCTTACAACCGAAACACGATATGTTTCTCCTGAATCGGCAAGAAAGTCATCCAATGTTTGTAAGCTAAACACGGCACTTAACTGGCCTTTTTCAAAAGAGACCTCTTGATAAACGGTCTCAATATCACCTGTTTCTGTCGAAACATGCGTGATTTTAATGGTTGCTGTAAAGGACGTACTCGGCGCCAAATCAAGCATTAACTCATAATGACCTTGACTCCCCTCAAGAACACTTGAACTGCCAACTAAAATAAGTTGTGGTGCAGGAGAAAACGAGTCAACCTCAGAAAGAAAGTCTTCTTCCTGCTTAAAGACAGGCCGCTTAAAATTCGTTTCATACCCTGCGGTCACATTACCTTCTAAAGCAAGGCGTTGATAAAAGAAATCTTGTTTGCTCAAAACATCTGTGTCAAACAAAACGGCACCATGATTGGCCGAATCTGGCTGTGTTGCAGCAGCGTCAAAAAGTGTCTCTGTTTTTTGAAACAGCTCTAAACGTTCTTGAAGCGCAAGCTTTTGTGCTTCCGTTAGATCCTGCATAAATTTAGAGAGGGGCGTAAGTTGATTTTGCTGAATCGCTTGTTTTAACGCATCAAATGTTACATCACTGTCCCAGACAATGCCGTTAATCGCATCAAAAGGCACTAGGTAGCTCAATACTAACGCTGAATTATGGGTTAAGTGCCCCCCTAAAGAGAGCATTCGTCCGTCAATAAGCTCCAGTGAAAGACTGGAATTTTGGGGTGTTAAAATCGTCTCGTTTTGATAAACAACACTGTTTTCATCAATACTTCTAACAGTATTCGAGTCATTATTTTTTACCCGAACACTGCCCGTAATTTCTACAACTCGCCCAACAACAAATGCCATGAAAGTATTCCTTTAAATTTTGAAGTTATGCTTTTTAAAAAAACATTACTCCAAAGCTTAAAGGAACCCCTCTTAACACGTCAACCGAGGTATTACGTATCGCTCGAAATAAACCTATAACCTACTAGAGATTTCGCCATTAAGGCCTTAATTTAGAAGAGTATTTACTATTTTACGTACCTTTTTAAAGGTAGAAATACTTGGCCACTACAACGTGATTCAATTTGATTGTAGGGGGGGGGGAAATTTAGAACTTAAGCGCAGAAAGCGCCTAAGAAGGTGTTATAAGTCACTAATCTATAGCAACATTTCCTTAGCTTCTTCAATGGCTAAGACCAAACGATCAATGTCATCCATATTATTGTACACACCAAACGATGCTCGAACTGTTGCGGGTACATTAAAGTGTTGCATGACAGGCATGGCGCAGTGATGGCTGGCTCTAACCGCTACACCGTCTTGGTCCATAAGGGTTGCCATATCATGTGGGTGAATGTCCTCCACCACAAACGAAATTACCGCTCCCTTATGCTCGGCCTCACCAATGATGGTTAATCCTTCAATCTGTTTAAGCTGCTCCGTAGCATACGTCAACAGTTCTGCCTCATAGGCGGCAATGCGATCCAAGCCAATCTCATTTAAAAAATCCATTGCTGCGGCCAGCCCAATCGCGCCTGCAATGTGGGGCGTTCCTGCTTCAAATTTATAGGGCAACACGTTGTATTCTGTTTTTTCAAAGGTCACGGAATAAATCATATCCCCGCCCCCTTGGTAAGGCGGCATAGATTCCAGCAAGGCTTCTTTGGCATACAAAATACCAATGCCCGTTGGCCCATACATTTTATGCCCAGAAAGCGCATAAAAATCACAATTTAAGTTTTGTACATCCACCGCCATATGTGGCGTGGCTTGCGCTCCATCCACCAAGACTTTTGCGCCAACAGCGTGTGCAATTTCAACCATCTCTTTGATTGGGTTAATCGAACCCAGTGCGTTCGACATATGCGTTACGGCCAATAATTTAGTTTTGCTAGAGACCAGCCCTTTTAAGGCATTTAAACAGATTTCACCCCGCTGGTTAATTCTTAACACGGTTAAACGAATGCCCAGCTGATCTCGCAATAACTGCCATGGCACAATATTCGAGTGATGCTCCATCTCGGTCACAATGATTTCATCGTCTTCTTTTAAGTTGGCTCTTGCCCAGCTTTGCGCCACTAAATTAATCGCTTCCGTGGTGCCTCGAACAAACACCACCTCTTTGGTCGAATGTGCATTTAAAAAAGCACGCGCGGTCTCTCTGGCACCTTCATACAACTCCGTGGCTCGCTCACTTAATCCGTACACGCCACGGTGTACATTGGCATTTTGTAAACGATAATACGTGTCCAATGTTTCAATCACCGTTAACGGCTTTTGTGACGTTGCACCATTGTCTAAATACACCAATGACTGACCATTTTCAGTTTGGTCTAAAATAGGAAATTGCGCTCGAATTTGAGCAAACTCTAATTGAATGTCTGACATTATTTTAAACCCTGTTCCACTGGCGTGTCCGTTGTAAAGTAGCCACCCGAGACTAATGCATCTGAAAACGCCTGAGCCACCCACTGCTGTACATCCGCTCGATTAATCATTTCCACAGGTTCCATTAAAAAGGCTTTGGTAATCATCTCAATCGCTTTGGTTCTTGAAATACCCCGCGCCTGCAAATAGAAAATTTGCTCTTGATTAATTTGCCCAGTCGCACAACCGTGCGAACACTTTACATCGTCTGCATAAATCTCTAACTGAGGTTTAGAGTTCATTTTTGCGGCGCTGGATAACAATAAATTTTTATTATCCATCTGCCCATCGGTTTTTTGTGCTTGTCGATCGACACCAATCATGCCGTCAAATACACCGACCGCAGCGTCGGCTAACACATATTTATGCAACTGGCGACTTGCTCCCCATACCTGCTTATGCTGTGTATTTGTACGTGAATCCACCACCTGTTTTTTATGTGCTAAACAGGCACTATTTTGTGTATTTTCAATACGCTCACCATTCATAAACAGGTGATTTTGATGGCGTGATAACTGACTGCCTAGCCCTCCGTAAAAGGTATTAAAATCGCTTAGATCCGACTGAAAAATAAATTGATTGTGAAAGTAATACGCAAAATCTGACTGCTGTTGCAACACCACTTGACGTACACGTGCGGATGCTTCAATGTTCATCACCGTCACCACATTGGTACAGGCTTCAAACGCGGCATTTTCCGTGTTGTCAATAAGCGATACAAACTGCTCAACCAACGTAAGCTCAGCATTTTCTTTAACCACAACACAATTACTTAAGGTACTGATTTTATTTGGTTTCGTCTGTACATTTAATACAAAAACAGGCGTTTCAATGGTCGCATTTTTAGCGACGTTTATTCCAAACCCTTCCGAAAGTAATGCCTGATTTAAAACACCAAAAGGCTCCGTATTCACGAGTGTCTCGTGTTCCAACCACGGTTTGGCAATCTTTGAATTTTTAAGCTCTGCTCGGGTTAGCTTAATACTTAACCCTGCTGGCAAGTTTGAACGGTCGTCCGACAGTATTTCATCAAAGACACCGTCCACAAAAATTAGCTTAATCGCGTTATAGGGGGGGAGAAAATTTTGAAGTTTACTGGCCGTTAAACCGTGTTGTGTCGTCTCTAATGTTGGCGTTTCAAAACGCTTTTGAACAAACTGAACCAGTTTGGTGTACTGCCACGCTTCATCACGCAGTGTTGGAAACCCTTGCGCCAATAATACTGCTTGTGCACGAGTACGACACGCCACCACTTCTGCAAGCGAGTGCGCTTTATTTAACTGTTCAGAAGCGCCAATGTAGTGGCTAACCGCCGCTTTTGCCATCGGAGACATTTTTCGGGTATTCTGTTTTAACATCTTGTTCAAAATTTCCTTAACACTCAACGTGACATTTTGATGTTGCTTTACTTTGCTGGATAATTTCGTCATACCCCTGTTCTTCCAGCTCATGTACCAGCTCGAAACCCCCTGATTTTATGATTTTTCCATCATACAAAACGTGTACAAAATCGGGTTTAATGTAATCCAAAAGTCGTTGGTAATGGGTCACCACAATAAAGCTACGCTCGTTTGAACGCAGTGCATTAATGCCATTTGCCACCAAGCGAAGGGCATCAATATCCAGCCCCGAATCGGTTTCATCTAAAATACACAATTTAGGCTGCAACAGAGCCATTTGGAAGATGTCGTTACGTTTTTTCTCCCCCCCTGAAAAGCCCACATTTACCGAACGCTCTAACAGATCAGGTCGCATCTCCAGTAGCTCAATTTTATCCTTCGCGTACTCATCAAAATCAAACATATCCAACGCAGGCAGGCCTTGCTCTTCACGCACCGCATTAACCGCCGTTTGCATAAACAGTTTATTGCTCACCCCTGGAATCTCTACAGGATATTGAAACGCTAAAAACAGCCCTTTACGCGCACGCTTTTCTGGGGCTAATTCTAAGAGGTCTTCCCCTTCAAACTCCACCGAACCTGCTGTCACCTCATAACTGTCTTTTCCAGCCAACACGCTGGCCAAGGTGCTTTTTCCTGCCCCATTAGGCCCCATAATGGCATGAACTTCACCAGGCTTAATTTCTAGGTTAAGCCCTTTTAAAATTTGTTTTTCATCAATTTCAGCTTGAAGATTTTTAATTGTTAACAACATGGTTTACTACTTTTTTAAGATGGATTGATTTTGTATAACGATTCCGCAGGATTTTAGCCTACCGAACCCTCTAAACTAATAGCCAATAACTCTTCGGCCTCTTGTGCAAACTCCAGCGGCAACTCACTAAAAACCTCTTTGCAAAAACCATTTACAATCATTGAAATGGCATTTTCTTCACTGATTCCGCGTTGCTTGCAATAAAACAGCTGGTCTTCACCAATGCGTGAGGTTGTGGCTTCATGCTCCACTTGAGCTGTTGCGTTTTCTACTTCAATATAAGGGAAGGTATGTGCGCCACACTGGTCGCCAATTAACATTGAATCACACTGGGTAAAATTTCTTGCCCCTTCGGCACTGGGCAAAATCTTAACCAGCCCACGGTAGGTATTATCGCTTTTTCCTGCCGAAAGCCCTTTGGCGATAATGGTGCTGCGGGTGTTTTTACCAATATGAATCATTTTGGTGCCCGTGTCCGCTTGCTGACGACGGTTGGTTAAGGCCACGGAATAAAACTCACCAATGGAGTTGTCACCTTTTAAGATACAACTTGGATACTTCCATGTAATTGCCGAGCCTGTTTCCGCTTGCGTCCAAGAAAGCTTAGAATTTTTGCCTTCGCACACGCCGCGTTTGGTCACAAAATTTAAAATCCCTCCTTTGCAGTCATCGTCCCCTGGGTACCAGTTTTGCACGGTCGAATACTTAACCTCGGCATCGTCCAACACAATCACCTCCACCACGGCCGCATGCAACTGATAGGTATCTCTAGCGGGGGCCGAACACCCTTCTAAATAGCTGACGTAACTGCCTTTATCGGCCACCAAAATAGTACGTTCAAACTGCCCTGTTTTGGCTTCGTTAATTCTAAAATAGGTTGACAGATCAATCGGGCAACGCACGTTTTCGGGAATGTACACAAAGGTGCCATCGGAGGCCACTGCCGAGTTAAGGGCGGCAAAATAGTTATCGTGATACGGCACAACCGTGCCTAAATATTTTTGTATTAGCTCAGGGTAATCTTGCACCGCTTCTGAAAAAGAGCAGAAAATAATACCCAGCTCCGCCAAGTCTTCACGCTTTGTAGTAGAGACTGAAATGGAGTCAAAAATAGCGTCCACAGCAATGTTGGCGTCATCGCCCATAATGGGTACACCTAACTCAGCAAAAGCCTTGGCAATTTCTGGATCAATTTCAGGTTCTGCACCGTCATCCGAGCTATCGCAAGACCCACAAGTAGGTGCCGAATAATAACTGTAATCTTGATAATCCAGTGGAGTATACTCTGCTTTTGCCCAGTGCGGTTCGTCTAAGGTCTGCCAGTGTTTAAACGCCTTTAAACGAAAATTCAACATCCACTCAGGTTCGTTTTTTTTCGCAGAAATTGCACGAACCACTGATTCGTTTAACCCTTTTTCAAACGTTTCAACCTGTGTCGAAGTAAAAAAACCTTCTTTATAGTGTTGTTTTTTATCCAGTAGATCGTTTATCTCTTGATACTGTGTATCTGAAGAACCTAATTCGGTGATGTTTTTTTCGTCAACCATTCACGTAATCGCCTAAAATTTAATATCCGAGTATTTTAGTAGGGTATTGCTCAAAAGTCCATTGAAAATGATGCACAACGCTTTACCTTTTTTCCACTCAAAAACAATTAGACGGCATCAATCATAACCGATACACGTATTAATGCATATTAAATGCTTGCATAGGTAGCACCAACTTATGCCAGCCAAGAGTAATTCAAACCAACTCTCAATCACCAGCATTCCAGCAGTGCATGCGCCATCTGTTTTAAAAACGCATCGTACCGTACATAATCGGTTAGCGAGCCTTTATTACCTTGCAAAATACCCCCCCCCATCGGATCCAAAACCCCAATCCGAACGGATAATCCCGAGGTTACGGCTTGCAAGCGTTTTTCTGAAAATTGCGGCTCTTTAAAAATACAGCGCACATTCCCCGCTTTAATTTGCTCTCGCAACTGATGAATACGCTTTAAACTGGGGGGCAACTCTGGGTTTAACCGAATGGCTCCCGCACCGTTCAGCCCATAGTGCGCCTCAAAATACTGAAAAGCATCGTGCAATACCAAAAAAGGCTGGTTTTTAATAGGCGCTAACAACCGACTAACCTGCGCATCGGTGGCGCTAAGGGTTAATAGCCAATTTTTTTCACGTATGCGAATCGCTTGTGCTTGCGCGGGCATAAGCGCTTGCAACCGCAGGCTTACCGCTTTAATCATTAACGCCGCATTTAAAGGCGATAACCAAATATGATTATCGGTTTCATTGTGCGCATGGCGGTGAGAAGTATGACGACCTCTCTCATGAGGTGAAGGCTCCCACAATCCGCCCTCCCTTACCGAAAGCTGGATTAAATTGGGTAACGCCATCATCTCAATATGAGGTTTACTCATCGACTGTACAGGCTTCTCAATCCAAGCATCCATCCCGCCCCCAACAAATAAAACCAAATCGCTGCTTTGCAAGGTTCGCAAATGCGAAGGGCGTAACTGAAAGCCATGCGGAGACACGCCTGGTTTTAACAGCACATTCAACTGGTCACGCTCGCCCAATAAAGGCGCAATAACCCCCGCCAAAGGCGGGATAGAAACCGTCACCGTTACCGCCAAAACAGAGGATGTTCCAGCGAATAATAGGCCACTCAACAACAATACAAAAAGCATTGAGGCGCCACTCCTCTTTAAAAACAAAAACCTTTCTCCAAAAAAATACCGCATTTAACCCCTTTCTCTTTTAACTTCGCTAAAATACTCTAAGAAACGACTTAAGAGAGCCAAATGGTAACATCCTCCCCACTGATCGAAGCAACCAATATCACCCAAACCTTTGACCAAAAAACCGTATTAAGTCAAGTATCGCTTCGCATTCACCCCAAAGAAATTGTGACACTCATCGGCCCCAATGGCGCGGGTAAATCCACACTGCTTAAAATATTGCTTGGATTAATCCCCCCCACATCGGGGCAGGTAAACGTAAAAAAAGGGCTCAAAATTGGCTTTATGCCACAAAAAATTCAAATTGATGCCGCGCTACCTATGTCAGTCGAGCGTTTTTTAAAGCTCGGGTTCAAACCCAATTCACAGCAACGCACTTCACCTAATCCCCCTCTTAAAAAGAGACTTAAAAACCTCTTTTTTGCGGCGGACAATGATAGCACAAGGCTAAAAGAAATCACCAAAGAACTTAATCTATCCGCCCTGCTAAAACACCCCATACAACAAGTATCGGGGGGAGAAATGCAACGTATTTTGCTCGCCCGCGCCCTCATTCGAGAACCTGAATTACTCGTGCTAGACGAACCCGTACAAGGCGTAGACATAAAAGGACAAGCCGAACTCTATCAATACATCAACCAAATACGGCACAAATACGGCTGTGGAATTTTAATGGTGAGTCATGATCTACACATTGTAATGCAGCACACCGACCAAGTCCTCTGCCTAAATCAACACATTTGCTGCTCGGGGCACCCTAAAAACGTCAGTGAATCGCCCGAATACCAAACCCTCTTCTCCAATCTTGCCACACCTTCCGAAGGCATTGCAATTTACGAACA
Organism: Thiomicrorhabdus sp.; assembly: GCA_021648625.1. Classification (GTDB taxonomy): domain Bacteria; phylum Pseudomonadota; class Gammaproteobacteria; order Thiomicrospirales; family Thiomicrospiraceae; genus Thiomicrorhabdus. The sequence continues at coordinate 22,104 of JAKISK010000026.1, forward strand.
CCATCACGACCACACCACCTGCGAACACACGCACGGTCAAACGCCCGTTGCAACCCCCAGCGATTCAAAGGCAAGTTAATATGGCATGGTTTCCTGAATTTATGACACTCGCTCTTATTGGCGGCCTAGGACTGGCACTCATCGCCGCGCCACTGGGTGTATTTGTAGTGTGGCAACGGCAATCTTATTTTGGTGCCACTCTTGCCCACTCGGCACTGCTTGGCGTAAGCATTGGGCTGTTTTTAGAGACCAATCTTACCCTAACCGTAGTAGTGGTCTCACTCTTAATTGCATGGGCGATTTTTCAGCTCAGTCACTACAAACAGCTCTCATCCGATACGCTACTCGGTATTCTTGCCCACAGCAGCCTCGCTTTTGGTCTCATCATTATCAGCTTACAAGACAGCGTACAAATTGATTTAATGAGCTACCTGTTTGGCGACATACTGAGCATCAACACCACCGACCTTGGCTTCATCGCTTTAATAGGCGTACTTATTTTTCTCTTTTACCGAAAACACTGGCAAGACCTGCTCAATATTACCCTAAACCCCGAGCTTGCACACGTAGAGGGTGTGGCCGTCAAAAAAGTACAACTGCAATTTATTCTACTGCTTGCCCTAATGATTGCGCTCTCCATGAAAATTGTAGGCGTACTGCTGGTCACCTCCTTGCTCATCATCCCCGCCGCCGCCGCCAGACGACTCGCCAACACCCCCGAAAAAATGCTCTGGATCAGCCTCATTCTCGCCAGCCTATCCGTTCTCATTGGCCTATGGCTCTCCTACACCGCCGACCTACCCACCGGCCCCGCCATCGTTATGGTCGCCACAGTATTTTTCTTACTGCTACTAACCAAAAAAGCACCCTAAAAGGCGCTTTTTTGAGGTTGAATCTTATTCAAAATTAAATTTTACCCCCCCCCTATGGTCATAGGTTAATCTCTCAATGAAATAATTCACAACAAATTCCGTTCTATAATAGACTCCTGTAATCAAAAGGCTTTACATCATGCATGCTCATTCTACTTTAAATAGACAACGTCAAAAAAAACCTCTTTTCTTAAACCCTAATCCCCTATTACTTTTATTTATACTGCTTAGCCTAAGCCTAGCAAGCCACGCGAAGGAACCAAAAATGAGTTCAGAAAATTTTACCCCCCCCTCTCACAATACAACACAAACCATCGTCTTAGGCATGGGTTGCTTTTGGGGTGCTGAAAAACGTTTATCTGAGCTAAAAGGTGTTATAAACGTTGAAAGTGGTTACGCCAATGGCGATAACCCAAATGCTGGCTACCAAGATGTTTTAGCGCTAGAGAAGAAAATTCAATCTGGAAAATCACAAGCACGTAACCATACCGAAGTCATTAAGGTCACCTACCAACCTGATATTGTTTCCCTAAAAACCGTTCTTATTAAGTTCTGGGAAAACCACAACCCCACTCAAGGCGATCGCCAAGGCAATGACATTGGCAGTAATTATCGCAGTGCCATTTACTATCAAGCTGAAACAGAAAAAGAGATTGCCAAACAAACCAAAGCCATTTACCAA
>JAKISK010000027.1 GCA_021648625.1 Thiomicrorhabdus sp.
GGGTGGTGAAAGTATCCTGCAAATTCAACAACACATCGAGCTGTAGAAAATCAGAATAGGTTTCCCGTTTTCCCGATTTTTTGAAATCGGTCCGAATTGTATCTTCAAACTCTCGCTTGGGGGCTTTGTTATCACTCATGCTGGAAACTTATATTTAGTGAATGGCTTATTCCTTGGTATTCCTAGAATTGGCCAATGACAACAGTTTTTTAACCAAGGTTTAATTCCTGAAAAAAGTCATTGCCTTTACCCAGTTTATGGATGAAAGCATCAATGATAAGTATACCATTATTAACAATTAAACCGCTGGCGTTCAGGGTTAAATCGCCTGAATTTTCAAGCGACCCATCGGCTAAGGTTCCTGCGCCTAGAATCGCTCCACTTGTATTTTGTATTTTGCTTTGGTTACCTGATGCATTCAAGGTGGTGTTTTGTTTGGCGATAAGGGTACCGCGATTGGTGATGTTTTTAGAGGTATTAATCTCTATATTTTGCTGTGCGTTTATTGTTCCGCTGTTTTCAATGTCTGAATTTGAGGCTAGTTGAACCGTTCCATTGGCGGATACATTTCCTACATTTTCAATTCGCCCACTGGCGGTTACAACAAACCCGCCTGTACTGGCAGCGATGGTGCCAGCATTACGAACGCCAAGCCCTAGCTCTGTACCAATAAGGGTTATTTTACCTGCGTACATTCCGCCTAATTGCGCGACATCAATGGCGTACAACGGTGCAGCGCCTTCTGATTGAATTGTGGTGGTTTGCGTGTTTTCTGCATCCACTCGGTTGGCGCCAGTGGTGATTTTTAAATTATCTGCCCAAATATCGGCATTAATTTTAACGGATCGTGCAATCAGGTCGGTGTAATCGGTTTGTGATGCATTTAAACCAGAACCGGTGATATTAATTTCACCTCCTTTCACTTGGTAGCCGGTTAAATTACCCGCTTCAAACTCGGCGCTTCCGGTGGTTAAGGTGGCTCGATTGGCATTGATAAAGCCACAGCCATCACAGGTGATTCCTGCGGGGTTGGCAATCACCACTTGCGCTCGACGGCCAGCCACTTCAATAAAACCATTTAATTGACTTGGATTACTGGCGTTAACTTCATTTAAAATCACTCGGGCTTCGCCTTGTGCTAACCAAGGGTTTCCTTGAACCCCTCCTCCTAGTTGAGTTTGAGTACCTGCACGTGAGTTATTTAAAATAGCACCTTGTTGCGCCACATCAAATTGACTGTAGGTATTTCTGGAGACTCCGGCGGCACTAGGAGTTTGAATATTTACTTGAGTCACACCGTTGGCAGTTTGTAAGATGGTGGCTTGCTGCGTACCTGGAGCACTTCTGTCCGCTACAATTTGTGCTTGAACCGTCGCTGAAAAACTAACCATTCCAAGTACCGACCAAACCCAAAAAGAGAGTGGCTTTAAACCAAATGTAGCCATTTTAGGCGAACCACTACCTTGACTATTTTTAACGCCTTTGGTTCGACTCTTTGCAATTTCGGCAACCACCATCAATTGTCCACGGGCTTTGTTAAAAATAATTCGGTAGCAGTGCTTGTTCATGTTTTTTTCCAGTTCTATTTTTTTGTTTTTTTTTAAGCAATCATTCTTGAGAATGGTGATTACTCTTTTTAAAAAGAAGCGTTAAGACTAAAGCCCGATACAATATCGGAAGCGGTAAATTTGGCTGGTTTTATAAGTGGCTTGCCCACAAATAAGTCATAACTCAAAAATTTATAACGTCCTTTCAGGCCAATCACCGCACCACTTAGTGCTGTACCGACCAGATTGTCGCTGGTTGGCCCAGAAACACGACCGTAGTCTAGCCCTGCATACAACACCTGTCCGGTTTGACCTAAAAACCAATTTAAGTCATTACGCAGCAGCCAGCCTCGCTCAGCTGACAGCTGGTTTCCGCCATCAAACCCTCTAACGGTATATCGGCTACCAATACTAAATTTATCTTGGGGCACCAATCGTGTTCCTTCGGCTTGAGCTTTCAGAAACCCGCTGTAACTCATATTTTGGTTTTGAACTCGAAAAGGGGCATTTAATTGTATTTGGGTGGTTAAAATATCGGGGGTTGCAGTACCTTCTCCAAATGGTTCCTCTGGAGCGGGAAGTGATCCATACCCTTTATAGCCTCGTTTGTAATTTAGACTGACATTTAACGTGGCACGACCAATAAACTCTTGGTGCTGCACACCAAAATCCAAACCAAACGTGCGACGTCTTTGTACCTGTACTTCGGTATCGTCAATGTAGTTTTTAGAGGCTTTTAACCAACCTTTAACACTTAACGTGGTTTTACGACGGGAATCTCGATACACCACTCGAGATGCTTTAAGTGCTTGATTATTGCTTTCTCCGCTGTAAACATAGTCTTGATTGGCTCCAATAATGGTTTGATAATATTTATTTTCACTTGAATTAAGTGAAAACAACCAGTAACCGTAAGGAATAGAATAGTGAATAGCACGCCCATTTGAACCTCGTTTTCCTGAGCTACCACCCCCTAAATCATTATTAAACGTAATATAAAAAAGATCACTTAAGCCAAGCAGGTTGTCGTATGACAATGTGGCACTGCCTTGGTATTTTCCGGTCGAATCCGATCCCGAATCATCCAACGATAAATTGACTCTAAAAGGAAAACGTTGTTTCCAGTCAATCACTAAATCACTGTCTCCAGGGGCTGATTTTTGTGCGGTAGAGGGCGTAATTTGAATATCCGCATCGGCGGTTGGTATGCGTTTAAAGTTCTCTAAGGCCTGTTCAATATCACGTAAATTAAGCAAATCATTAGTGCTGGAAGGCACGGTGTTCCATGCCGTTATTCGGGCTTTTGGGTCTAAAAACTGAATATCACGAATGTAACCTGGCACAACCGTAAGCGTTAAAACACCTACAATTAAATCTTGAGGCTCTACGATAATACGCGTCGTAATAAAGCCTTTTTTTATAAGTGCATTTTGAAGTCGCTTAACAATTAGGTTGATCCCTTGGGTTCCTAAACAGCGCCCCAGTACAAAATCATCTTCACCTTCTAACGTGTGATTTGCATACCTTAAAACCCAGTTAAAATCATCTGATGATTCATGGTCTTTATTCGAGTTTTGAAAAGTATTTATCCCAATTGTTGTAATCGAAAAACAGGGTTTTTCACTTTCAGGTAATCGACCAGAAGCGTCTATTGCATCCACTTTTAAACGTACCGTAGGCGTTTTTTCTAGGCTTTGCTGTAAAAAACTCTCTCGCTCTTGGGCCTGAATTTGCTCTTGCGCATCTAAATCAATTAACTCATTTGCAAGCGTCATGCTAGAAAACACAGAGCCTCCTGAAAACAATACAAACCAAGAAAGCATGAAGACTTTATTGCGAAAATAATTTTTATACATTTGAAATAACATTTAAAACAACTTTGACATCTAAATCACACACAAACAAAGTGGTAATTTATCCTTTAATAACAGAAGGTTGCGCATTATAGACACCTATAAACAGTGTTACAACCCCTCAATGAATAAGAAAATATAGGTAGTTTATATGCCTGTTTAATAACCGAGCAAACAAAACATTACTTAACCGACATCAAGAAACCCTAAATCTTAAGCCTTTCAAGCTTTACCTCATGACGCAAAACTTTCACAAAATGGCACTTTTCTCCCCCCCTCTTTTGTCGTACTATCCTTATCCGTAGATAGAAATACGAATTAGAGTGTAAGCAGTTTATGTACATAGTGAATTCAAAAAGAACGGTGTCACCTTATTGGTGATGCGTTATTTTTGAGTTTGCTAGGTGCGTCAAGGGGTTGCGCTATAAACGTATTTTCTATCTGGCGGATTAGGGTATTATGTCAAAAATGATTACAAATCGACTGAGGTGTATACAACATGGCAAATGTGTTAATTGCAGGATGTGGCGATATTGGGTGTTTATTGGGAACTCAACTGTCACAACAAGGGCATCAAGTATTTGGGTTGCGCCGTAATGTGGATGCATTGCCCGACTGCATTCAACCTATTGAGGAAAATTTAACCACGCCTATTGATAACTTGCCGCCTAATATTGATTATGTGTTTTACATGGCGTCGGCGGGTAAATATAAAGATAGTGCCTATTATCAGGCATATGTTTTGGGGCTTAAAAACCTGATAGAAGCCTTAAAAGAGCACCCCGTTAAAAAGTTGTTTTTTATTTCCAGCAGCTCGGTGTTTGGTCAGAGTGAGGGTGAAAAGGTAGATGAGTCCAGCCCAACGGATGACAGCATTTTTTCAACCAAACGTTTATTGGAGGGCGAAGAGGTTGCGCTGAACAGTAATTTAAATGCAACCGTGGTTCGCTTTGGTGGCATTTATGGACCGGGACGCACCCATTTAATTGATTTAATTCAAGAAGGCAAAGCGCATTGTATGGAGGGGGTTTGGAGCAATCGAATTCACTCTGAAGATTGCGCGGGGATGTTAAGCCACTTATTGACGTGTCATGAAAAAGAGCCCTGTAGCGTTGACTCACTCTATGTTGGCGTGGACAATGAACCTACCCTTTCTTGCGAAATTTATGATTGGCTGGCAGAACAACTCTCCGCTCCAGAACCGGATCGAAAAGAACCCTCAGAGGCGTCACGATTGATGCGCAGCAACAAACAAATTTCAAATGCCAAAATAAGAGCGTTGGGCTACGAGTTTAAGTACCCCACTTATAAAGAGGGGTTTTTGGTGTATTTAACGAATTAACGTAACGGCTTTTTAGGCTCTTCCACTTCGCCCTCAATGACATCAGAAGGCAGCCTTTTTCGTTCAGGCTCTACGCCTTCTGTCCATTCACCTTCATAATAATCGCCTTGAGGATTACGAGCGCGTGCTTTTGTGGCCATCCCTTTCAAACTTTGTGCAATTAAAAATTGACGAACAAACGGAATCAAAAACAAAAATCCGATACTATCACTAATCAACCCAGGGAAAAACAGAAAAACACCCCCCAAAAAAACAAACACCCCCTCCATCACTTCGGTTTGAGGCAAACGACCTTCGGCCATGGCCAGTTGGGCTTTTTGCATAATTGCCAACCCTTGCGCACGCATTAATGCAATCCCCACTACTGCGGTGAAAATGGTTAGCAACACGGTGGGCAACGCACCAATCACATCTCCAAGCTGAATCAGAAAATAAAGTTCAATCAGTGGAACAATCAATAAAAATAGAAACAAAATACGCATAAAGCGGTTCTCTTAAAGGTTAGATAAAATGTAGCGGTTGCAGGCAGATAATGACAACTCTATGAATAAGCAAACTGACCTATCGACAAAAGTATTATAGAATGGCCTACTACCCTAATCCGCAGATAGAAACACGAGATATAGGTACTATTAAAAATTATATCTATTTTATATGGGGCATTCCCTCTATTTTCAATGAGAACTTAAAATGATTCAAATTCAAACGCTGATTAAAAACTTGTTCACACCCTTTTTAATCCTGTTTCTCCTTCTGAGTGTATCAAGCCATGCCAACGCTGATCTATTAAAAGTAGAGGAAGCATTTCAACTTAACACACCTGTAGTTGAAAACCAGCAAGTGATTATTGAGTGGAAAATTGCAGACGACTATTATCTTTACCGAGATAAAATCAAACTCACCTCAGATGATTTAAATACAGATGCCGCTGTTTACAGCAAAGCCGAACGAGTAGATGACCCTCTATTCGGTAAAACCGATGTGTATAAAAATCACGCCAATATTAAAATCCCTTATGCGGATGATCTGGCTTCAAAAACCGTTACGCTCTCCATTAAGTACCAAGGCTGTGCGGCCACGTTAGGGGTTTGCTACCCACCTCAAACTCAAACCTTTACCATTGATCTACCCGCAATAAACACTACCTCAAACTCAAAATCCGACGAAGAAGGGGGGCTGTTTGGTTCTTTAGCGGCTCTAAATGACTTATTTACCAGCAACACCAGCCAACCCAAACTGCTTCCCGTAGAAGAAGCGTTTCAATTTAGCCATAAAATTAATCAAAATGGTCAACTCGAATTAAGCTGGAACGTTACCGACGACTACCATTTATACCAAGACAAATTTAAAGTACAAGTCACCGAAGGCCAAGCCAAAATAGGCCAGCTTATTCTCCCCCCCGCCACTACCGTAGACGACCCTATTTTTGGCATTAAAGACGTTTACCACGGTCAATTCAATGCCATTGTACCGATTACTGACATCATAACGCCTACGGCAACCATTGAGGTGAGCTATCAAGGCTGCTCGATTAGTATGGCTGTGTGCTACCCACCCACCAAGCAAATCATTCAAATTGACCAAAATAGCATTAACACCGATGCCATTGCAGCGCTTCCAACTGCCACCTCAAACCAAGCATTGGATAACAATCCAGACAGCGAGTTTTCCGAAACCGATCTTATTACCAATACCCTAAAAAACAACAGCCTTTGGATTGTCATCGGTACCTTTTTTGTCTTTGGGTTACTGCTCTCGTTTACCCCTTGCGTCTTCCCCATGATTCCCATTTTATCCAGCATTATTGTCGGGCAAGGGGTTCACCTCACTACCCGCCGTGCTTTTATTATGTCGCTGGTATATGTGTTGGCGATGGCATTAACCTACACCTTTGCCGGCGTATTGGCGGGAATGTTTGGGCAAAATTTACAAGCGACCTTTCAAAATCCATGGATCATTGGAACCTTTAGTTTTATCTTTATTTTGCTTGCGCTCTCCATGTTTGGATTTTACGAACTGCAACTGCCCGCACGCCTGCAATCCAAGTTAACCCACTACTCCAATCAACAAAAAGGCGGTACCTTAACGGGCGTAGCCATTATGGGCTTTTTATCGGCCTTAATTGTCGGCCCATGCATGGCGCCGCCTTTAGCGGGTGCGCTGATTTACATAGGACAAACAGGTGATGCTTTCTTGGGCGGAATGGCGCTATTTGCCATGAGCATGGGAATGGGACTGCCTTTAATCATCATCGGCACCTCCTCCGCTAAATTCATGCCACGTGCTGGCGCATGGATGGAAAAAGTCAAAGCCTTCTTTGGTGTCATGCTCATTGGGGTGGCTATCTGGATGCTGGAACGCATCTTGCCCGTTGAAATCACCATGATCAACTGGGCGATTCTCTTTATTGTCACCGCGGTTTACATGGGTGCGTTTGACACCACTCACGAAAAAACAGGCTGGTTTAAACTCGCAAAAGGGCTGGGAATTGTCCTGTTTTTATACGGTTTAATCATTTTGATTGGTCTCATGGGCGGCAGTAAAGATGTATATCAACCGCTTAAAACCTTTCAAGGAAGCGCCAATGCTGGGCAAGTTCAAAGCACCAAACTGAACTTTAAAATCATTAAAAGTGTGGCCGATTTAGAAATTGAATTGGCGAAAGGCAACCCTGTCATGCTCGACTTTTACGCCGACTGGTGCATCAGTTGCAAAGAGATGGAGCGCCTCACTTTTAGCGACGCTCAAGTGCAACAAGCCTTAATAGGCGTTACGTTGCTCAAAGCCGATGTCACTCAAAACGATGCCATTGACATCGCCCTCATGCAACACTTTGGCATTGTGGGGCCTCCAGCAATTTTGTTCTTTAACCCACAAGGGCAAGAACAAAAAGTCCAGCGTGTGGTGGGCTTTAAATCGGCGGAAGAATTTACAGGGAATATTGAACGGGCGTTGCGTTGAAAACCAGAATCCTGAGAGGCTTATTTGCTATTTTGAATACAATTGAACAAAATTGAATACTCAGTAAATTTAGCTCCAAGGAAGATAAAATGAAAACACTCACCATGCGTGTTGATGATGCAGTATATGAGATGATTAAACGGGCCGCAAATGGACAAAAACGTAACATGTCTAACTTTATTGAATTTGCGACCATTCAATACTTAACGTCTAATGAATATGTAGACAGTGCTGAAATGTCAGAAATATTATCCGATAAAAAACTCATCTCTAATTTAAAACAAGGAATTTCTGACGTAAAAAACGGCGACTTTACCCTTGTCTAGCTTTCAAATTGCAGAAACCAAAACCTTTATAAAATCCAAGAAAAAACTTGATCAAAAATTATATCGAAAAATAATAGAAATTGTCTATCCTCAGCTTAAGGCCAACCCTTTTTACGGTCCTAATATCAAAAAATTAAAAGACAATTTAGAAGGTATTTACCGCTATCGCTTAGGAAACTACCGCCTCTTTTATTTAATCGAAAACGAACAGCTCATTGTCATGATTGTTGACTTTAAACATCGACAAAGTGCTTATTCCTAAAAGGGGTTTAATGCTGTTCAAAACAAAACGCATCAGTTCACACACTAATTCTCGTTTTTTATCGCATTTACATAGAGAAAAACCCACTGCTAGGCTATAATTTCCAATATTCAACCTCACTGGACAAACACTATGGCAACGCTTTTGGTCATCAATGGTCCCAACTTAAATATGTTAGGTCGCCGCGAGCCCGAAATTTATGGTCGTCACACCCTTGCGGACATTATTGAATCACTCGAAAGTCTGGCGGACGAATGTAATATTCGCCTGTTCAATTTTCAAAGCAATGCCGAACATGAAATTGTTGAACGCATTCATCAAGCGATGGACGACGGAACCGATTACATTATTATTAACCCCGCCGCCTTTACCCACACCAGCGTTGCGATTCGGGATGCACTGGCAACGGTAAGCATTCCGTTTATCGAAATTCATCTGTCTAACATTCATAAACGTGAACCGTTTAGAGCGCACTCCTATTTCTCCGATTTAGCGGATGGCGTGATTGCAGGATTGGGCCCTCAAGGTTATGAGCTGGCTTTTTTAGCCGCCGTCGAAAAAATCAAATAAAAAATTTCTCCCCCCCCCCCCTCTTTAAACAAGACTTTTAAAAGAGGGGGGGGGGGGAGGAGAAGTCTTACAAAGAACCTTAAAAAAGGATAATAACTATGGATATTCGTTCAATACGTAAACTAATTGAAATCGTAGAGCAGTCCGATATTGCTGAAATAGAGATCAAAGAGGGTGAGCACAATATTCGCATTACCCGTAGCAAAGAGCCTGTTTATATCTCAGCCCCCGCTATGCACGCACAATCCGCTCCCGTAGCGGCCGCTCCCGTGGCAACCGCCGTGCCTGAGGCCAGCACCTCTACCCTACCCGTCGAAACCAAAGGGCATAAAGTCACCTCTCCCATGGTCGGCACCTTTTACACCGCACCCTCTCCCGAGGCAGGTGATTTTGTCAAAGTAGGCGATCAAGTAGCGGTCGGCGATACCTTATGCATTATTGAAGCAATGAAAATCATGAACCCGATTGAATCGGATCAAGCCGGAACCGTTACCAAAATTATGGGTGTCAATGGTGATTCGGTTGAATTTGGTCAACCACTGTTCGTTATCGAATAAGGAAGGCGTATCATGATTGAAAAAATTCTCATCGCCAACCGTGGCGAAGTGGCATTGCGCGTTTTACGTGCTTGCAAAGAAATGGGCATCAAAACCGTGGCCGTTCACTCCACCGCTGACGCACACTTAAAACACGTATTATTAGCCGACGAATCCGTCTGCATTGGCCCTCCCGCCTCTGCAGACAGCTACTTAAACGTACCCGCTATTATTGCGGCAGCGGAAATTACCGATGCCGAAGCGATTCACCCTGGTTACGGTTTTTTATCCGAAAACGCCGATTTTGCCGAACGCGTTGAAGAGAGTGGCTTTGCCTTTATTGGCCCCAAAGCCGAAACCATTCGGATTATGGGCGATAAAGTACAAGCGATTCGTGCCATGAAAGCCGCAGGTGTTCCCACCGTTCCCGGCTCTGGCGGACCACTTGGAACGGACGATGCCGAAAATCACCGCATCGCCAAAAAAATTGGCTACCCCATAATCATCAAAGCCTCTGGTGGCGGCGGTGGACGTGGAATGCGCGTGGTGCATACCGAAGCCAACCTAATCAAATCCATTCAGTTAACCAAATCCGAAGCAGGCAGTTTTTTTGGTAACCCAGAAGTGTACATGGAAAAGTTTCTTGAAAACCCACGTCACATCGAAGTACAAATGCTGGCCGACGGTCAAGGTAATGCGATTCATTTAGGTGAACGTGACTGCTCCATGCAACGTCGTCATCAAAAAGTGGTCGAAGAAGCCCCAGCACCCGGCATTACCGACGAGCAACGTGCCGAAATTGGTGCCGCCTGTGTCAATGCCTGTCTTGATATCAACTACCGTGGCGCGGGTACGTTTGAATTTTTATATGAAAATGGACGCTTCTATTTCATCGAAATGAACACCCGCTTGCAAGTTGAGCATTGCGTTACCGAAATGGTCACGGGCATTGATTTGGTCAAAGAGCAGATCAAAGTCGCCATGGGCATTCCATTGAGTCTAAAACAAGAAGACATCAAAATAACCGGTCACGCCATTGAGTGTCGTATCAATGCCGAAAACCCAGCCAAAAACTTCATGCCCTCTCCCGGAACCATTGAGCGCCTGCATCTACCCGGTGGTTTAGGCGTACGTTGGGATTCGCATATTTACACGGGCTACGCGGTGCCTCCGCACTACGACTCAATGATTGGTAAGCTCATCTGCTTTGGTGGTGATCGCACCTCCGCCATTCGTCGTATGGACAGCGCCCTCAGAGAGATCGTCATTCAAGGCATCGAAACCAATATTCACTTACAACGTGAAATCATGAACGACGGTGGTTTCTGTGAAGGTGGGCGCAACATCCACTATTTGGAAGAGCGTTTAGAGCATTTGGTTTAAAGCCAGCTCCCAATGTCTTGAATAAGAATGTAAACAATTGGACAAAACTCAGAAAACAAGCATATATCTAAAGGCTACGTAAATGATAAGTGATCGCCCCCAAAAAGATCTAATTGATACTGTCTATAAACTATCCGAGCAACCTAAAGAGACCGAGTGGCTAGAGTTTAAGCAAAATCATGCGGTTTCTAATGATAAAATTGGCGAGTACATTTCAGCATTAGCCAATTCAGCTGCCCTTTATGGTAAGCCCAATGCTTATATGATTTGGGGGATAGATGATGTTACTCATAATATTATTGGTACAACCTTTAAACCTTCTCAACATAAAGAAGGAAATGAGGAACTAGAGAGTTGGTTGCTACGCTTGTTAGAGCCTAAAATAAATTTCAAGTTTTTTGAATTCAATATTAATGACAAAGCCATTGTTCTTTTAAAAATAAATCCTACTTTTCGTAACCCTGTTCTATTCAAAGGTACCGATTTTATTCGCATTGGTAGCTATAAAAAAAAATTAAAAGATCATCCTGAAAAAGCACGTGATTTATGGAAAACTCTCAATAACACCCCTTTTGAAAGCGAAATTGCTAAAAAAAATATCACTGCAGATCAAGTTATATCCTTACTAGATTGCCCCTCCTATTTTGAACTTTTAAAATTACCCTTTCCTAATGGAAAAGATGGCATTCTATCTGCCTTAAAAGCAGATAAAATGATTACTTACAATGACACTGGCAACTGGGATGTTACCAACCTTGGAGCAGTACTATTTGCAAGAAAGCTAAGTGATTTTCAAAGCTTAGAGTATAAAACAATACGTGTAATCCTATATAAAGGTGACAATAAAGTCTATACCATACGTGAGCAAGAAGCCTCTAAAGGTTATGCCTCAGGGTTTGAAGGCTTGATTAAGTTTATTACTGACATGGTGCCTAGCAATGAAATAATAGGCAAAGCTCTTCGTGACGATGTTCCAACATTTCCTAGTCTAGCCATTCGAGAGCTTGTAGCTAATGCCATTATTCATCAAGATTTTCACGTCAAAGGCACCGCTCCTTTAATTGAAATTTTCTCTAGTCGAATAGAAATCACTAACCCTGGAAAACCTTTAATTGACACTCGTCGTTTTTTAGATGAACCTCCAAAGTCACGCAATGAAGCTTTTGCTGCATTTATGCGCCGTGCTGGTGTTTGTGAACAACGAGGTAGTGGAATAGATAAAGTAGTTTCTGAAACAGAGAAGTACCAATTGCCAGCTCCTATTTTTGAAGCAACTACTGAACATACACGGACAATCCTTTTTGCTCACCGTGAGTTTAAAAACATGGATAAAGCAGATCGTATTAGAGCGTGTTATTTGCATTCATGCCTGCGTTACGTTGAGCGTAATTTTATGACAAATAAAAGCTTACGAGAGCGATTTGGTATTGAACAAAAGAACAGTGCAACCGTTTCTAGAATTATTAAAGATACAATAAACGCTGGAGAAATTATCCCGCATGATGAAAATGCTAGCCGAAAATATATGAAGTATGTTCCTTGTTGGACTTAATTTATTTTTTATTTAATTCTTATTTGATAGGTTACTTACTTTATTCATCTATATAAAAAAAAACCTTATACATCATGAAGATACAATCAAATTCTTATTTGATGGTTATTTGATAGAACTATAAAAACTATTAACTGAGAACTTTTTATGGCTTGGATTCAAATAAGAGGCCTTTGCACGAGAGGGGCGCGAGAGAAAAATTGACGTAAGTACCCCTTGAGGGTATAAAATTTGACCGATTGAGGCGGAAACTGCAGGGAATAGCAAGGTTTTCAACAAAAATCAGGCGTATTTTAGAAGACATTCCGAACCTCTTTCTGATGTATTTATGGAGCTTAATGCTGCATCCGTTACATTTCAAGACAAGATGCCAAAAAACAAACATTTCTTATCAAGTAATGCTCAAATATTAAAAAACGTATGGAAGTGTTTGCGCTCCTCCCACTGCCAAGGGGGCGGTTGGGAGGGGGTTAATACCCCCCTCCATGATGTATAAAAAAAGTAACTATTCAGGTGGCGCCTGAAAAAGGTCCACTCTGTGTTAAAAAATAATTATTTACACTTGTAAACTCACATTTTCCGCCTTGATTTGACCTTTTTCAGGCGCCATCTGAGCAGTTACAAAAAAATGACTTAGATTATTAAACCTCAATAACAAAGAGATGCCCATCAAAATGGATTTAAACAAGCTCGAAAAAAACATAGCAAAAATTATTGAGCACCTGACTCAGGACAAAAATAAAAATGAATTTATCTATGATTTATTACTGGCTTACAGCTTTCCTAAAGCAACCGTTACACGTCTAAAAAAAGGCTCTTTGAACAAAGCCAAAAATAAAGACGAAGTATTATCAAAAAACCTTTATTTTAAAGTTGAACTCCAACAAGACTTGCACTTAACCATAGATCAAGCGCAAAAAGACCCCGCCATATTAAAACAGCACCCGCGCTTTATTATTACCACCGACTTTAATCATTTTTTAGCCGTCGATACCAAAATTAACGACACCCTTGATATTCCACTGGCAAAACTCAGCGAAAACTATGCCTTTTTTCTGCCATGGGCAGGAAGGGAAAAAACCCAAATTCAAAGTCTCAACCTTGCCGACATTAAAGCCGCCGAAAAGCTCGCGCAACTTTACGACATTATTATTCAAGAAAACCACATTGAGACAACAGAAGAGCGCCACCAGCTAAATATTTTTTTATCACGACTACTATTCTGTTTTTTTGCTGAAGACACTGGCATTTTTGAAGCCGGTCAATTTACCAGTGCCATCGCCTCACACACCCAAAAAGATGGCAGTGACTTACAAGGGTATTTGATTGAGCTCTTTAAGATAATGAACATTAAAGAGCGCACCAACGAACCCGCTCACATCAAAGCCTTTCCCTATGTTAATGGCGGGCTGTTTGCCGTTAACCACCCTGCCCCCAAGCTCAATGCCAAAGCGCGTAAAATGATTATTGATTCGGGCAAGTTAAGTTGGAAACAAATTAACCCCGATATTTTTGGCACAATGATGCAAGCCGTGGTGCACAGCGATCAACGCGGCAGTTTGGGAATGCACTACACCTCCGTTGCCAACATTATGAAGGTGATAGAACCGCTGTTTTTAAATGACTTGAAAGAGCAGTTAGAAAAGGCCGTTGACCCTGAAAAAGGCAATGAGAAAAAACTCACCAAACTGCTCGACAGACTCTACCACCTGTGTCTGTTTGACCCTGCCTGTGGCTCAGGTAATTTCCTGATTATTGCCTATAAAGAACTGTGTAAATTAGAGATTGAAATCTTTAAACATTTACAGGCAATCAGCCCTAAATGGAATACCGCCACATCAGGCATAAAGCTCACCCAGTTTTACGGCATTGAACTGGATGATTTTGCCCACGAAACCGCCAAACTCTCCCTATGGCTGGCAGAACACCAAATGAACCTGGAATTTAAAGACGTGTTTGGGTCAGCTAAACCAACACTGCCTTTGCAAGACGGAGGGCATATTGTTTGTGGGAATGCTACACGGGTTAATTGGGAAGATGTTTGTCCTAAAGATGAAGGGACTGAAATTTATATTATGGGGAACCCGCCTTATTTGGGATTCAAAATGCAAGACAGTGAACAGAAGGCTGATATTGAAAAAGTCTTTAAAGGCATTAAAAATTATAAGAAACTAGACTATATTACGTGCTGGTTTTATAAAGCTTCCAAATTTATCAAAGAGAATAATTCAAGTGTTGCATTTGTTTCTACTAACTCAATATGTCAAGGAGAACATGTTAGCCTTTTATGGCCTCATATCTATAATTTAAGCTTGGAAATTAGTTTTGCGCATCAATCATTTAAGTGGACAAATAATGCCAAAGGAAATGCTGGTGTAACCTGCATTGTCGTAGGTGTAAGAAATCTTTCTAAGAAACCTAAATATTTATTCAGCGGTTTAACGACCCAAGTCGTAGAGCATATAAATTCATATCTCACAACAGCCCCATGCAGTGTGATTTTAAAGCGTGGAAGACCACTGTCTAAACTATCAGCAGTTACTTTAGGGAATATGCCAAAAGATGATGGTAATTTTATTTTATCTACAGAAGAAAAAAATAAATTAGTTTCTGAATATCCTGAGAGTAATATATTCATAAGAAAACTCATTGGGGCAAATGAATTGCTCAAAGGTAAGGTTCGTTGGTGTATATGGATTTTTCCAAACGAGGTTACAATTGCTTTAAAAATTAAACCTATAAAAACAATAGTTGAAAGGGTTAAACTTTTTCGAAAAAAAAGCACTGATAAAGCTGCCAATAAAATGGCGCTAACGCCTTATATGTTTAGAGAGCAAAAGGTTGCAACTGACACATCAATAATAATACCAACCGTTACATCTGAAAGACGTAAATATATCCCGATGAATTTTTTAGATAAAAAAACTGTAATTGTTGCTCCAAATAATGCTATCTACGACCCAGAACCCCACATTTTCGCCATAATCTCCTCCCGCATCCACATGACATGGGTACGCGCCGTAGCAGGTCGCCTTAAAACCGATTACCGTTATTCGTCCACTCTGTGCTACAACACCTTTCCCTTCCCTGACATCACCAAGGCTCAAAAAACCAACCTCGAAGACCATGTATTCAACGTATTGGACGAACGCGAAAAACACCCCGAAAAAACCATGGCCGAACTTTATGATCCCGACAAAATGCCCAAAGGCTTGCGCCAAGCACATCACGAAATGGATTTGGCCGTAGAGTAATGCTATCGCAAAAAGCCCTTTGCCAGCGATGAAGAACGCCTTGAGTATTTGTTTAAGTTGTATGAGGAGATGATTGAGGCAGAGAGAAAAAAACAATGAATAATGAAAGTCAAATCGTCATCTACCAAAATCAGCAGGGTAGCGTACAACTTGATGTGCGTCTTAATGATGAAACGGTCTGGTTAACGCAAACACAAATGAGTGAATTGTTTGGTAAAGCGGTTTCAACAATCAACGAGCACATTAAAAATATTTACGCTGAGAAAGAGTTGTCTGAAGAAGGCTCTTTAAGAAAATTCGGAAATTCCGAATTTTCTACTAAACCGACTAATTTCTATAACTTAGATGTCATTATATCTGTTGGCTACCGCGTAAAGTCCAAACAAGGCACACAGTTCCGAATCTGGGCAACCCAGCGTTTAAAAGAGTATATTGTTAAAGGCTTTACCTTAAATGATGATCGTTTTAAAACAGGTCAATCCATGCAGTACTTTGATGAGCTGCAACAGCGCATTCGTGAAATACGCCTTTCTAAAAAATTCTTTTACCAAAAAATAAAAGACATTTATACCACCAGCGTGGATTACAACTCTAAGGATGAAAAAACGCGCCAGTTTTTTCAAATAGTACAAAATAAACTCCTTTGGGCAATTAGCCAACAAACTGCGGCTGAGTTGGTCTATCGTCGCGCCGATGCTAGTTTACCACTGTTGGGAATGCGGTCACTTGACTCAAAAAGTCAATCCATTAACAAACAACAAGCCAGCATTGCCAAAAACTATTTGAATGAAGATGAGATAAAGCTACTCGGTTTATTGGTAGAGCAATACCTTGCCTTTGCTGAAACAATGGCACAACAAAAAATGCCGATGACGATGCAAGATTGGAGCGAGCGCCTTGATGCTATTTTGCAATTAAATGGCAGGGAATTACTCAAACATGCAGGTAAAATTAGCCAGCAACAAGCCAAAGAAAAATCCGCACTAGAATTAAAAAAATACCGTGAGCAGCAAAAAGATATTGAAGTTGAAAATAGTCTTAAAGAAATAGAAGAAGATATTAAGAGACTGGGAACGGATAATGAATAACCTGACATTTAAAGGAAAAATATGCCAAACCTTGTAGACGTAACTTATGCCCAAACAGGTGACAGCCTAAATACAAATGCAATGGGTATGCGTGATATGCAAGCCAAAGCCTTTGTCGCTAAAAAGGCAAAATACCTATTATTAAAAGCGCCGCCTGCATCGGGTAAGTCTCGTGCTTTAATGTTTTTGGCGTTAGATAAATTATTTAACCAAAATATTAAAAAGGTAATCGTAGCGGTGCCTGAACGCTCGATTGGTGCATCGTTTGCCTCCACTGATTTAAAGACTCACGGCTTCTTTGCAGATTGGGACGTTGAGCATAAATATAACCTGTGTACAGCGGGGGGGGATAAAAGCAAGGTGAATGCGTTTGTTTCTTTTATGGAGGATAGTGCGGCCACTATTTTAATATGCACCCATGCAACCTTGCGTTTTGCATTTGATGCCGTGAATGAAAACCAGTTTAATAATTGCCTGATTGCAATTGATGAATTTCATCATGTATCTGCCGATGCAGAAAACCGTTTGGGTGAAGTCATGCGTTCTATTATGAAGAATACATCCGCGCATATTATTGCCATGACGGGATCGTATTTTAGGGGGGACAGTGTGCCTGTGTTACTGCCCGAAGAAGAGGAAAAATTCACCAAGGTAATCTACAATTATTATCAACAGTTAAACGGCTATAAACATCTAAAAACGCTAGGGATCGGCTATCATTTTTATCAGCGTAGTTATTTAACCGCAATTGATGAGGTGCTGGATACCGACAAAAAAACCATTTTGCATATCCCGAATGTAAATACAGGTGAATCGACCAAAGACAAGTATAAAGAAGTGGATCAAATTCTGGATATTATCGGTGAGGTGGCATCACAAGATGAAAAAACAGGGCTACTTTATGTCAAACGCCACAAGGATGGCAAAATCATCAAAGTGGCTGATTTAGTGAATGACAACCCGAAAGACAGAGATAAAGTCGCCGCTTATTTGCGTGAAATGAATGATGTTGATGATCTAGATTTAATCATTGCGCTAGGCATGGCAAAAGAGGGTTTTGATTGGCCCTATTGTGAACATGCGTTAACGGTGGGTTATCGTGGTTCTTTAACGGAGGTTATTCAAATTATTGGTCGTGCAACTCGTGATAGCTCAAATAAAACACATTCGCAGTTTACCAACTTGATAGCCCAGCCCGATGCCGAAGATGATGCGGTTAAGCTCTCTGTGAACAATATGCTCAAAGCCATTAGCGCATCGCTTTTGATGGAGCAGGTATTAGCTCCAAATTTTATTTTTAAAACCCGTAAATTTCCTGATGAGGAACATGAGGCTGGAACGATTAAAATTGGGGGGTTTAAAGAGCCCAAAACGGATCGCGTTAAAACCATTGTTGAAAATGATTTGAATGATTTGAAAGCCAGAATATTACAGGATGAACAATTATTAAAAGCCTTACCCAGTGATGTGATTGATCCTGAAGTCATTAATAAGGTATTGATTCCTAAAATCATCCAGAAAGCCTATCCTGATTTAACGGATGAAGAGCTTGAAGTTATTCGTCAACATGTTGTGGTGGATTCAGCGATCAAAAATGGAGAAGTGAAAGAAGTTGGGGATAAAAAATTTATTAGAATGGCGGGTAAGTTTGTCAATATTGATGACTTGCATATTGACTTAATTGATAAAGTGAACCCTTTTCAGAAAGCCTTTGAAGTATTGTCTAAAAATGTAACCGCCAACCTACTTAAAACCATTCAGGATACGATTGATGCTGGACGCATTATAATGACGGATGAAGAGGCGGTAATTCTTTATCGGGATAAAATTCCGCCTTTTATGGAGAGGGCTAAACGAGAGCCCAATATTAACGCCAGTGACCCACAAGAAAAACGACTGGCTGAAGCCATTGTTTATCTAAGAAATAAACGCAGAGACAGAAGTAAGGCTTGATGATTAACTTTGAAAAAGAACTAAACTCAATTCTTGAAAATGACCCTTTGAATCTTTTAAAGGCAAAGCCTAACGTATCGTCTGTAATGAGCCCCGACAAACGTTTAAAAAATTCCTTTGAAGAGATCAATCAGTTTATTGATGATAATGGGCATGAGCCTAAAAAAAGCCGAGACATTAACGAAAGAAGGCTTTTTAGCCGTTTGGAAGGGTTAAAAGAAAGCCCAGAAAAAGCAGCTATGTTATTAGATTTAGACAAACACAATTTATTAGAGAGTGTAGAAGTCCCTGAGCCGTTTATTATTGAATCAATTGATGATGTGCTGGAGGCTGATCCACTAGGTTTGCTTGGTGCCAGTGAGATGGGCGAAGAGTCTGACATTTTTGACTTGAAAAACCTACCTTCAAAATCAAGAGTCTTAGCCGACTACATGGCAAAACGTAAACCGTGTAAGGACTTTAAACACTATGAAACACAGTTGATTCAGGTACAACAGGAGCTTAAAGAAAACAAGCGTAAATTGATTATTTTTACAGATAAAGGGCAAGCATTAGTTGAGGGTAACTACTACATTTTAGGCGGTATTCTTTTATACTTGAAAAGCATTGATATTAGCTCTCCTGAAAAAACAATTGATGGTAAACGATTTAGAAAGGATGGCAGAACCCGCTGCATTTTTGAAAATGGTACAGAATCAAACATGCTGTATCGCTCTTTGGCAAAGGCGTTATACCAAGGCGGAAAAATAGTCACCCAAACAGAAGAGCAGATAAATAACGCGTTTCAAGAAAACTTTAGCACAGATGACGGCCTACTCAAAAAAGAAGATAAATTAGCAGGCACTATTTATGTTCTGAAATCATTAAGCAACAATGCAGAAATTCAAAGCCTTCAGAACTTATATAAAGTTGGGTTTTCTACCACCACGGTGGAACAGCGCATCGCCAATGCCGAATATGAACCAACCTATTTAATGGCTCCTGTAAGCCTTGTTGCCGAATATGAAGCCTACAATATGAATACCCAAAAATTTGAAAACCTATTGCATAATTTCTTTGCAGAGGTTTGTCTGGACTTAAAAGTAGCCGACCGTAAAGGCAGAATGCACCAGCCTCGCGAATGGTTTATTGCACCGCTTGAAGCGATTAATCGAGCAATAGAATTAATTATAGCTGGGCAGATTCAATACTATCAATATGAAACTCAATTGAAAAAAATTATAGCTATTTAGTAAAACCCTGTAAACCAAAGCCTTTGTATAAAAAGGTATTCGTATCAAAAATAAGAGACCCCCTATGGCTTGGATTCAAATCAACACCACCGTTTCGGAAAACCTTGCCGAACCCCTTTCTGATGCTTTTATGGAGGCCAATGCGGCATCCGTTACATTTCAAGATGCGCAAGACCAACCTATTTTTGAGCCTGAATTAAACACCACGCCTGTTTGGCAACAGACCAAGGTAATTGGATTGTTTGATGCACAAGTGGATGCCCAAGCCATTATTCAACAGCTCACGCAACTTATACCCGAGATTAAAGCCGACACTTATAAGGTTGAGCAACTCGAAGACAAAGATTGGGTTCGTGCG
Source organism: Thiomicrorhabdus sp. (assembly GCA_021648625.1). Classification (GTDB taxonomy): domain Bacteria; phylum Pseudomonadota; class Gammaproteobacteria; order Thiomicrospirales; family Thiomicrospiraceae; genus Thiomicrorhabdus. The sequence goes on from JAKISK010000027.1 coordinate 20,218, forward strand.
TGGATGGATCAATTTAAACCGATGCAGTTTGGGCAAAATTTATGGATTGTACCCAGTTGGTCAACGCCCCCCAATCCCAATGCCGTTAACCTGATGTTAGACCCGGGTCTGGCCTTTGGTACAGGTACGCATCCGACGACCTCTTTATGTTTAACCTGGTTAGACCAACACCCCCCTAAAGCGTTGTCGGTGATTGATTACGGCTGTGGCTCGGGAATTTTAGCGCTCGCAGCTCAAAAATTAAGTGCCGCCTCTGTTACCGGTACCGACATTGACCCACAAGCGATTACTGCCAGTAAACAAAATGCGGAACGTAATCAAGAACAGATTGAATTTGAGCTGGTCGAAAATTTTACCCCCCCCCCTTGTGATCTACTCATTGCAAACATTCTAGCAGGGCCTTTAAAAGCGCTTGCGCCAGAATTTAATCGTCTATTAAAACCGGGCGGAACCTTAGTTTTATCGGGTTTATTGGCCAACCAAGCCGATGAATTGATTGCACACTATCACAGCATAGGCATTGAACTTGCCACCTTTGAACAGCAAGAGGAGTGGGGGTTGTTGGCGGGTAAAAAAGGCTAACACCATGTTCTCCCCTCCCACACTCACGATTGGTGCTTACACATTTAAAAACCCTGTGGCACTCGCGCCTATGGCTGGCATTACCGATGCGGTGTTTCGCCAAATTTGCCGTCAACATGGCGCTGGCTATACCTTGGCTGAGATGGTGGCGTCTAAAAAAAATCTACGAAACTCTAAAAAATCTTCAACCCGTCACGCAAATCAGAACGACCCAGAACCCCGCGCCATTCAACTGATTGGGACCGACCCTACCGAGCTCGCCGATGCCGCACGCTGGCAAGTGTCGCAAGGGGCGCAAATTATTGATTTAAATTTGGGCTGCCCTGCCAAAAAAGTATGCAGTGTGGCGGCGGGTTCGGCGTTAATGGCGATGCCCGATCGAGTGGTGGATATTTTTGAATCCGTGGTCTCTGCGGTTAATGTTCCCGTTACCGTCAAGATACGAACCGGCACCGATCAACAGCATAAAAATGCCGTGCAAATTGCTCAACTTGCCCAAACACATGGCTTACAAGCCATTACGGTTCACGGTCGAACCCGTGCGGATAAGTTTTCTGGCAGTGCCGAATACGACACCATTAAAGCCGTGAAACACGCGGTGGATATTCCCGTAATTGCAAATGGTGACATTTGTAGCCCAAAACAGGCGCAATTTGTATTAAAATATACGGCTGCTGATGGCATTATGATCGGACGTGCTTCGCAAGGATATCCGTGGATTTTTCGTGAGATAAATCACTACCTTACCACTGGAAATACACGTAGCCCTGCCTCTCTCAATGAGTTTTATGAAACCATTTTGCAGCATGTTTTAGGCTTGCATCGGCTATATGGCGACACCCTTGGCGTACGCATTGCCCGCAAACACATTGGCTGGTATGGGCAACACCTACCGCACGGCGATCAACTGCGTAAACAATTTAACCCGCTCAATTCGCCACAAGCACAGCTAGACTTAATTAAACAATACTTTGAGACCCCTGTTTTATGAGCGACTTAACACCATCCAGCCCCACTAAATCCTCTCACTCATTAAGTGAACACGTCACACTTTCGCTTGAAAGCTACTTCAATGTATTGCAAGACGAAAAAATCAGTAATTTACACCAGATGGTGATTCAGCAAGTGGAAAAACCCTTGATTCAATTTGTATTAGAAAAACACAACAACAACCAAACACAAACCGCTCAAACCTTAGGAATTAACCGCAATACCCTTAGAAAAAAGATGCAACAATATCAACTGATTTAAGCATCAAAATCGAGTATAAAAAAATACCCCCCCTATTTTAAGATTATCTATTTTTGGAGAACCCCCATATGAAACCCGTACGCCGCGCACTGATCAGTGTTTCTGATAAAACAGGCATTTTAGAGTTTGCCCAATCCCTTGTTGCCATGGACATTGCCATTTTGTCCACTGGTGGTACTTATAAAGTGCTAAAAGACGCTGGGCTTAACGTAACCGAAGTATCGGACTACACTGGGTTTCCAGAAATGATGGACGGGCGTGTTAAAACACTGCATCCTAAAATTCACGGGGGGCTTTTAGGTCGCCGTGGTACCGACGATGCCATTATGGCTGAACATGGCATTGATCCAATCGACATGGTTGTGGTTAATCTTTACCCATTTGAAGCCACCGTTGCCAATGCCGATTGCTCCTTGGAAGATGCGGTTGAGAACATCGACATTGGTGGCCCCACCATGTTGCGTTCGGCCGCTAAAAACCACAAAGACGTTGCCGTGGTCACAGACCCAGCGGATTACGCGCGTATTTTAAAAGAGTTGCAAGCCAATAACGGACAACTGGCACACGCCACCCGTTTTGATTTAGCCATTAAAACCTTTGAACAAACCGCCCGTTACGACGGTGCCATTGCCAACTATTTTGGCACTATGTTCAACGAAGACACAGCCGACACCTTTCCGCGCACCTACAGCACCCAGTTTGTTAAAAAACAGAGCATGCGTTATGGCGAAAACCCGCATCAAAAAGCCGCATTTTATACCGAACGCACGCAACACGAAGCATCTATCTCTACCGCCACACAACTGCAAGGCAAAGCTCTATCGTTTAACAATATCGCCGACACCGATGCCGCATTAGAGTTGGTTAAAACGTTTGAAGAGACCGCTTGTGTGATTGTGAAGCACGCCAACCCATGTGGTGTGGCCATTGGAAGCACCCCGTTTGAAGCCTATGACCGTGCATTCAAAACCGATCCTACCTCTGCCTTTGGTGGCATCATTGCCTTCAATATCGAATTAGATGCCCAAACCGCACAAGCCATTGTGGATCGTCAATTTGTGGAAGTCATTATTGCCCCAACCGTATCCGACGAAGCCAAAACCATTATTGAAGCGAAGAAAAATTTACGCCTCTTAGTCTGTGGTGAATTAACAGCACAGTTGCCCGCTTACGACTACAAAAAAGTCACCGGTGGTTTATTACTGCAAGACCGTGATTTAGGTTCCGTTACCGCAGACGACC
>JAKISK010000028.1 GCA_021648625.1 Thiomicrorhabdus sp.
CACAAGCGTCCGCTCCAGCTCTTACTGCTGCGTTAACCGCTCCAGTTTCACCACGAACCAAAATAGTTACATAACCACCACCAACAAACTCACGACTAACTAAACGTACTTCTGCCGCTTTCGTCATCGCATCTGCTGCTTCGATTGCAGGTACTAGCCCACGTGTTTCAATCATTCCTAAAGCAATTCCGTATTCTGTGCTCATGGTTTTCTCCTAAAAAGATTAAAATTTAATGTAGCTACTCAGGTGGCTCCTGAGAGAGCCAAATCAAGGCGAAAAATGTGAGTTTACAAGTGTAAATGATCATTTTTTAACACCGAGTTGACTCTCTCAGGGGCTAGCTGAATAGTTACGTATTATTTTGCTGTTAAAACAGGCTCTACTTCTTTATGAGGACGAGCAATGATGTGCGCTGCAACAAGACCGTCACCAACACGTTCACAAGCGTCCGCTCCAGCTCTTACTGCTGCGTTAACCGCTCCAGTTTCACCACGAACCAAAATAGTTACATAACCACCACCAACAAACTCACGACTTACTAAACGTACTTCTGCCGCTTTCGTCATTGCATCTGCTGCTTCGATTGCAGGTACTAGCCCACGTGTTTCAATCATTCCTAAAGCAATTCCGTACTCACTCATACTGTCTCTCCTGTTACATACATATTTATTAATTCTGTTTCGGTGGCCAATTATCAATAATGCCACCAACTGTTAAATCCGTTAAAATTTTATCGTCACCCGCCGCGCTTCGTGCTGAAGAGTTTGCGATGGTAAAAACCCAATCGCCGTTATTCACTCCAATGGGATCCAAAGCAACTAACGTTGCACCGGAAGCACTTTGTAAAACCTTTACCGGCAATAACCCCATTCCTTCAAGTCGACTGGTTAAAATTAATCGTTGCTTAACTTGATGAATTTCCATCCGACATCCCTTCCCATTTGTCAATAATTCCAACAATGGTTAAATCACTAGGATACCCTTTAATGCCAGTGGCATCTCGTGCAGCAGAACTTCCGACACATAAAACCCAGTCACCAGGTGTACATCCAATAGGATCTACTGCAACCATGGGTGCTCCACCTGGTTTTTCGGTTAAAACCAGTAAGGGCTTATGCTCTAAACTCGCAATACGATTAGTAGAGACTAGCGTACGTTCAACCTTAAAAATCTTCAACTAATTCTCTCCTTAATGGCTAGAGCTGGCAAGCCAACGATATTCTTTCGGCTGGCTGGTGCCCAGTGTTATCTCTCAATGTACATAAAGTTTGCAGCTTACCTGCCTCCGATAAATCGGTATAACGACTGTGCACTGCACCTTCTATTCGTTTAGCCTTGCTTTCAGCACGTTCTTTAGAACCTGGAACTCTGCCGTCATAATCACAGCGAATAATAATGGGAATTGGCAGTCCTTTATTGATGTTTAAACCTGTAAAGATTTTAATACCAACATCCACATCATTAAAACCTTCTTCTACTGTGTCTAGATAGCTGTAGTAAGTTAAGTTTCTGAGCTGAACTTCCTCAAAACCACTTCCGATTCCAATAAAACGCTCTGCATGGCCAATATCAGAGTAGCAACCTTTTTCATATTGGTTAACGTACTCAATTTGAGAAAAATTATTCTCTATGAACCAAGCAATCAATTCATTCATTGACTCAAGCGCTGGGCTTGAACCACTTCTAGCATTACACTGCATAACAGCTTGCTGAATTTGAACCTTTGCTTGCTCGGCAGTCATTTTAGTTGTTTGGTGAAAAAGTGCATTCGTTTCAATGAAACGATCTAAACACACTTTTCCTTCTTTATCTGGAATGTACATTTTCAGACTGTCGTCATCGGTATTCATCCCTATCAATAGCGTCTGTACAGTTGACCCGCACCCAAAACGATTTTCAATCGCTTGCCTAAAATCATTTAACTTAGACAAGGCAGCCTCAGCTGCTTTTGTATCATCACTGCCATGTGCCGCACAGCCTTGATGACTAGGATCGGACTTAGAGTAATGATAAACGGCTATCTTTAAATATCGTGTGGGTTCATCTATTGAATTCGGCACGCTTTCTCGAAAACGACTGTGTTCAATAAACACCCAATTGCGGACACTTTCACTTACATCAAACAAAGCGCCCGCATGCGCCTTTCTTCTTACTAAAGAATAAGGAAGCCTTAAGACATAACTGATTAAGTGCGCTAAGCGTCCGTCTGCACAGGGCGCAATTCCAACTGCATGGAACCCCGCTTTTCTGAACATATTTTCTGCTTTTGCTCTGTTTTGACCTTTTAAAGGATCCTGCTCAAAAAATTCTTTAGACATTGCCATAAACTGAGCAAAAATACATTCACAATAAAAAGAATCACTGTCAAAGTTATTTTGTTCAAATTTATTCAACACTTCCTGACTGAACGTAATGCCAAGTCGAGTACGAACAACATCCTGAATTTTACAAGCAAAACCTGATCGAGTTCGTTGTACAAATAACTCTTGCACAACGGATTTGACCTCATCAAATGCCGATTTAATACGCACTTCATAAGCACGTAGCATCTCATTTTGTTTAAACTGAACTAATGGATTAAATCCCAATTCATTTTGAACCAACGAGGCACTATTAACATCTTGTGATAAAACATCATAAGATGGCCAACGCACACATATTTTGCGCCGAAACATCGGAACTTTACGACTCTTAGCTTTCAAAACCATCTCACTTAATTTTCTTATGCTAAGCTCTAGCACCACCGGACAGCGTTACTTTCGCACCATCACTTGTGTTTCCTGCAGAACCCGTAATTGGACTAGGAGGCACTTCCTCCATCGAATGAGGTCTAAAATTAGACGCATTCAATGGTGATTGTCCAGCCGTCCCTCTAATAGAAGGGTTTCGAGCTGGCGTTAAAGGTGCTCCTGTACCCGTTACTTTACTGCCACTGTCCCAACCATCTCCAGTAATAACACTGGTTGCGGATGCCATCGCATCAACACTTACTGGCTGAGACACGTCAACAGGACTCGGCTCTCCAATCGAGATTGGAAAGTCTGACTCACCAGGCATCGATACATTTGAACCTTGACATACCAAGCTCATTTGATCAACACCCTGATATTGAGTACCAGTTACCAGTTCACAAGCGCCCGTTTGAGCGCCCGTTAAGCCTGAAATACCTGGTTGAGCGCCTGTTAAAGGGTGCCCGCTATTTATTTCTACCGGCTGCACTTGCTGCTTTACATTCGACTGCTGAACAAACGAATTACCGGCCAGAAAATTTGTGTTTGAAGCTCCACTGGTTCTCAACGGCGCAGAGGTACGATCTCCTGTCACATTCTGCTTACTCGAAAAAGTACCTGAAACAGCAACCTTTTCTCTCGTCTTATCAGAAACAGTCAGAGTTTGGCAAATTGCTGCAATCTCTTCTTGTCCTTGATAACCCGTTCCAGTAACAGACTGACAATAACCACTTGCCACACCCGTGACCGCTTCTAAACGACCCACTTGAGTACCACTGGTTTTATTGCCTGCAAACGTAGTCGACATCACAACCTTTTTAGGGGCTGCTCCCTGTTCAACAGAAGAGGGTTGAATCGAACCAGATTGCACAGGAAAATCATTCCCTCCACTCACTTTACTACCATTTCCACTGCTTTTAGAGGTGTCCGCAGATAAAGCGGGGTTAATTGAAAACCCACCCACTGATGCATTCACTCCAGAAGACTGCGTACCACAAAACAAGCCACCTTGATCGGCCGAAAGGTACTCAGTACCCGTCACACCAGAACACAAACCTGTACGATCTCCAGTAACGGATTTCGCTTGACCCATTCTACTTCCGCTGATCGTTTGACCTTTGGTTGTTTGAGTCATGGTTACTTTAGTCAAACCTGCCGCTGGTACGTCAGAACAGTGAGCAACAAACTCTTCTGTGCCTAAATACTCAGTGCCACTAACCAATTGACAATCGCCTTTTTCTGCGCCTGTTAATTGACCTTGTCCAACTTGTGTACCGGATACAGTCTGACCGCTCAACGTTTCAGAAAAACCCACTTTATCAACAGGCCCTCCTGAACGATTTTTACGGCCTTGACGTTTCTTAGAAACATCAGAGGAGGAAACCCCTCCCGACTTACCACGTTTACCACGCTCTGTTCGAACAGATCTAGCAATATCTCGACCTGATGCATCAGGGTTACACGCTTTAGCAACAATGCTTGCCGCACCACCGCTTGATTTATAAGCGGCAACGCCTGCTTGTCCTTTTGCTTTAGACTTGCGTCTTGCCTTAGAAAGCAAACGACCACTAGAAGCCTCAACAACCGTTGATTTAACTTGTGCTCTGCCATTGGTAGCGCTGTTTTTCACACTACTTCTTGGCTTACTTTCAGACTTTGCTCTAGGCTCAACAATCGCTTCTGGCTTAGTAGGCTTTTGTCTAGTTCTAGACGCTGGCTGAGACTTTGCTGAAGTAGATTGACCGCTCATCATTTGCTTTCTTCTTTGTTTTGCCATATCACGTCCTTCTGAAACCGCAACGGGCTTAGAAGGAGCGACTGAAGCTCGAACCGAAGTTTTAACCGTCGTAGCAACCACAGCAACGGGAGCCGAAACTCCTCTTGCTGTTCTTTTAGTGGCAATAGGCGCAACGGTAGCTGCGCTATTTCCTCTAGTTTTACGACGTGCAATAGCCTGGGAGCGCCCACTTAGGGTTTTAGTAGATTTACTCATACTAAATGTCTCCATATTCATTTATTGCGTTGGATTACATGCCTCTTGGGCGGTAAACCACAAAGTTGTGCCCTTGACACTGAGTGTAGCTATCATAGCCAACTACACGAATCAAATGATCAGGATACGCTTGACGACACTCTTCAATCTCGTTCAAGAAAAGGTTAGGATCACGCATTCCGAAGAATGGTAGCTTCCACATGCCCCAATAATGATCTGCTGAATTTTCAGGCTTATCATGTTCTAGCGCAGGCGTCCAACCTTGATTGATAATGTAGACAATCTGGTCGTAAATTTCATCTGCTGTTAACTCAGGCAAGAATGAAAACGTTTCCATCGTAATGCGAGTGCGGTAATCGTCTTTAATTAAGTTACTCATAGGTATACTCCTTATATTTTACTTAGGTAAGCAGTGAACTAGCCGTCAAGTTTATCAACAGTATCGAACTCAAACTTAATCTCTTTCCATGTATCTAGAGCAACTGCAAGCTCTGGACTGTGGCGAGCTGCGTCACGAAGAATGTCATTACCTTCTCTTTCTAGGTCACGACCTTCGTTACGTGCTTTAACACAAGATTCAAGTGCTACACGGTTAGCCGCGGCACCAGCTGCATTACCAGCAGGATGTCCTTGCGTACCACCACCAAACTGAAGTACAGAATCATCACCGAAGATATTCAATAGTGCAGGCATGTGCCATACGTGAATACCACCAGAAGCAACGGCGAAGATACCAGGCATAGAGGCCCAATCTTGGTCGAAGAAAATTCCTCTTGAACGATCTTCTGCGATGAAATCTTCACGCAATAAATCAACAAAACCAAGTGTTGAAGCGCGATCGCCTTCAAGCTTACCAACAACCGTACCCGTATGCAGATGATCACCACCTGACAAACGTAAACATTTAACTAATACGCGGAAATGGATACCGTGATTAGGGTTACGATCGATTACTGCGTGCATTGCACGGTGAATGTGAAGTAACATTCCGTTATCACGACACCATTTTGCAAGGGTAGTGTTTGCAGTGAAACCTGCTGTCAAGAAATCATGCATGATGATTGGCTGACCAAGTTCTTTAGCGAACTCTGCACGTTTCATCATTTGCTCAACATCACCAGAAGTAACGTTTAAGTAGTGACCTTTACGCTCACCCGTATCAAGCGTTGCTTTATCTACAGCGTTTGCAACGAACTCAAAACGATCTTGCCATCTTTGGAAAGGCTGTGAGTTGATGTTTTCATCATCTTTGGTTAAATCTAAACCACCACGTAGGCACTCATAAACAGCACGACCGTAGTTTTTAGCAGATAAACCTAACTTAGGCTTGATCGTACAACCTAACATTGGGCGACCATATTTGTTTAGCTTATCACGCTCAACCTGGATACCACTTGGCGGTCCATTACACGTTTTAACGAACGCAACTGGGAAACGAATATCTTCAAGACGTAAAGCACGAATCGCTTTAAATCCGAATACGTTACCAACCAATGAAGTTAGAACGTTTACAACAGAACCTTCTTCGAAAAGGTCTAATGGGTAAGCAATAAACGTATAGAACGCTGCTTTATCACCAGGTACGTCTTCAATTCTGTAAGCACGACCTTTGTAATATTCCATATCCGATAATAAATCGGTCCATACTGTTGTCCAAGTACCAGTTGAACTCTCAGCAGCAACCGCAGCTGCAGCTTCTTCACGTGAAACACCTTCTTGTGGAATCACTTTAAAACATGCTAATAAATCTGTATCAAGCGGCGTATAATCAGGCGTCCAATAAGTCAGCTGATAATCTTGCACACCCGCATCAAAAGTTTGTGTAGACATAGAACTTCTCCTCTAGGGTTTGGAGTTGAATTAAACTCAAGCGTAATCTTATAGAACAGTCTACAGATTAGCCAATTGAAATAAATGATATAAAGGATTGACTAGAGTCTATACATCTCTAGGAAACTCATCCTAAATATACTAAGTACTCCACTTTTAGACTCCTTAACAACACCAAAGAAAAAACTCTTTAGTGCATCAAGAAGTCTCTGAACAAATTCCTTAAAATTGAACTTTACTTAAAGAGCTTGTTCAGAGACTCCTTAAAAAGTCCCACATACAATACTCTATGTTTATACCATCTGTAAACGTATTTTTAACCGATGCACATCACCCGCCTTTACATTGATAACGTCATCAAACACATTACCTGACTCAACGCACAAGAACCTAGGCCACGCCTCATTAGGAATGTCGCTAAAACCTTTTACAATTTCAGAGCCAGGATTCCAAACAACCGTCGACATTGAATCTTGTTTTCGAATAAGAATACACCTTGAAAAGCCAACATCTTCAATAATTGCATCGCTTGAATGATTTAGAAAAACAGAATCGATAGGGGGGGATAAAAATAATTTTTGTGCTTGAAAAGGCTTAGTCACGCCACTTAAAGTATCAACTTGCAGACTGTTTTCCAGTCCAGAAACAACCACTTCACCCGAATGACTCACGTTAAAATACGAGTGAAACGCCTCGGTCAATTGCATCTCTTGATCACTTAAATTCGTCGTGGTTAAACAGAGGGATAACGTATCTCCGATGGTCATTATGACCTCCAAGCGAAAGCGATAAGGCCATATTTTCATAGTCTCTTCGCTGGACTCAATACTAAAGATCAACTCTGTGGCACCGTTTTCTAAGGTATTCACTCGGCCTAACTGCCAAACCCTATTTCGTACAAATCCGTGCGCAGGAAGCGTTGAATCTACAGAGTGCTTACCAAACCATGGCCAACAAATAGGAATACCGCCTCTTACAGGCTTCTTTCCATTGTAAATAGCCGAGGGACTAACCCATAAAAGATCGGATCTGTTTTTTTCTTTCTTAGGAATAAAACTTAAAACACAAGCGCCGTAAGGCGTGATTTTAGCCATGGCAAATGCATTCTCAACCGTAATAATAGAGAGCGCACCTTGCACATCAAAGGACACACTAGACATAGAACACATACACTTATCGCCAATCGGTCAACGTTTTTGTTAACAATGCATCTGGATAATCGCCCGTTACATAAGCCTGACCAATCGACTTTAACAACACCAAACGAATCGTTCCCGCTTGCACTTTCTTATCACCCGCCATTAAGCCCAAAAAGCGATCATTATCCATTTCTGACACTAAAGGTGGTTTTATCGGCAACGCCACACGCTCAAAAAGCGCTTGAACACGAATGACATCTGCCTCACTCAAATCGCCCAATAGCATCGACATATACACCGCCTGCATGGTACCCGCACTAACGCCTTCGCCATGTAACCAATTGCCATAGCCCATGCCCGACTCAATGGCATGGCCAAAAGTATGACCTAAATTAAACAGAGCCCGTAATCCCGCCTCTTTTTCATCCTTTGCAACAATCTCTGCTTTATCTTGGCACGACCGCTCAATGGCATACGACAACGCCTCTGGCTCACGATTCATTAAACGCTCAATATTGCCTTCCAGCCACTCAAAAAACTCAATATCCTGAATCAAGCCATACTTAATCACCTCCGCCAGTCCCGCCGAAAGCTGTCGATCCTCTAACGTACTTAATGTTTCTGTATCAATAATCACGCACTCAGGCTGATGAAATGCACCGATCATATTTTTACCCAACGGATGATTTACCCCTGTTTTACCACCTACCGAAGAGTCCACCTGTGACAACAGCGTTGTAGGCATTTGAATAAATTTTACCCCCCGCTGAAAACACGCCGCCGCAAACCCCGTCATATCGCCAATCACACCACCGCCCAATGCCACCAGCGTGCAACTGCGGTCAAAACGCTGCCCGATCAATTCATCAAAAATTAAATTAAGCGTTTCCAATGTTTTATACACTTCACCATCTGGCAAAACGACCGACTGCACATCAAAACCAGCAAAGGCTTTTTTACACAACTCAAGATACAAAGGCGCAACGGTAGTGTTGGTCACAATCAATACCTGCCGACCTTTTACATAGGGCTTTACAAGCGCCACTTGCCCCATCAACCCTTGACCAATAAAAATAGGATAACCTCGGTCACCTAATTCAACACGTAATGTTTTCATAAACGTTTTCACCAGATTTCTTAAAATTACAAATAGCCTAAAACGGGAACTATATCATACCCAGACACGTACTTACTCATAGATAACAAACACTTTATCCAGCACGTTTCCTCACATGTAAACACGTTCAAATCAAACTTTTCTCTAAAAATAATCGGCCGCGTCTTCGCCTAATCGCTCCAGCGAGGACTCAACCATTTCTGCCCGCTGGTATTCATTTTTGAGCTTTACATAATGGTTGGCGGAATACTTAAAAAAACTTCTCTCTTTTTCTGTCAACGCTCTAATCTGCTTAACAGGCGAGCCCAAATACAGATAACCACTCTCTAACACCTTACCCGATGGAACCAAACTGTTTGCGCCCACCAACACTTGGCTTTGCACCACGGCGTGATCTAACACCACCGCCCCCATGCCGATCAAACATTCATTCTCGATGGTACAGCCGTGTAACACTGCGTTATGTCCAACCGTTACATCTTCACCAACAACACATTGCGAACCTTTGGTCAATTCACTGTCATGCGTGGTATGCAATACCGCACCATCCTGAATATTGGAGCGCGCACCTACCGTAATATTATTCACATCACCACGCAAGGTTGCATTAGGCCAAATACTTACCCCTTCTGCCAACGCACACCGTCCAATTACAACCGCACTTTTATCCACCCAAGCAGATTCAGACACCTGCGGAAAAACACCTTGATAGGTACGAATATTCATCTAAATACTCCCTAAGTAAACAGCAGGCTTTACGAACTACAAATGCCCCCGTAAGTAATGCCACCACCCCTTTAAACAGGGCATTTCCATCTTAAAACAAGTTTATTCAACTTTGCCATAAAAACACATTGAATCACGCAAATAAATAACATAGAATCCATGTAAGCTTTATAAGCAAATAGCCATTTAATCTTTGTCAGACTTTACGCTACTCTGTTCCAAAATTGGCTCGCCATTAAATAAATTTTGATACATCTAAATCATTAAAGGTTTTGACATGAACGTCACTCAAATACGCGCCTATCCCGACCACAAAGAACGCAGAAAAGCAGTCCGATATACAACACATATTGAATCTATTCTAGAACAAAAAGAATACTCTATTTATACAACCGTCATCAACCTATCCGAACAAGGCGTTGGTTTTTTATCCGCCAAGCCATTTAAATCAGGCGACATTGTAAACATTACGTTTGACAACCATGGCAGCCTTGCAGACCCTATTAAACTTAAAATACAGGTCCTTTCTTGTCGTGAGGTCGATTTGGAATATTATATTGGTGGCATCATTGCGACCAAAACATCCACATTTAATCATTTTTTTGAATTCATTCACTCTACAACAACACATACCAAACAATAAAAAACCTACTTGTTCTATAGCTTAAACAAAACGCATTGCAAAATAAATGTTAGAATTGCTACTTTAGTAAGTATTTTTACAGCTAAAAGTAATCAAAAGCGTTAAGGAATATGAAAAAAAATCAACAGCGTACAAATGAACGTAGGCAAGAAACGCGACGTCCAACACATCTAGAATCCATTTTAGAACAAAAAACATCTGAGCTTTATACTACCGTCGTCAATCTATCCAAAAAAGGGGTTGGCTTTTTGTCTGCCAGACCCTTTAAAAAAAATGAAGTGGTTAATATGAACCTCTCACTTCAGAATCAAAACACAAATCCTATTAAATTAACCGTACACGTTCAGTCTTGTCACAAAATCGATTTGGAATATTATATTGGCGGCCTCGTTATCCGCAGAATAGATAACAACCATGGTGCAACCATTCCGTACGCGTAATTTAACCGCTCTTCTTAACGCATCGTCACCAACTCTTCTGAGCTGGATGGATGAATGGCAATCGTAGCATCTAAATCGGCTTTGGTTGCGCCCATTTGAACCGCCACGGCAAACCCTTGCAACATCTCATCGGCACCATCGCCAATAATGTGAATGCCCACCACCTTTTCATTCTTCCCTGCCACAACCAATTTTAATGCCGTTTTTGTTTGGTGCTCAGTAAACGCATAACGCATGGGCGTAAACACCGAGGTATAAACCTTTACATTGTCATGACCATATTGGCCACGAGCATCGTGCTCCGCCAAGCCAATGGTTCCGATTGGTGGATGAGAAAATACAACCGTGGGTACGTGACTTAAATCCAATATTAAGTTGGGTTTATTGTTGTAAAGACGCTCTGCCAAATAACGACCGGCTCGAATCGCCACGGGTGTTAATTGCGGTTGACCGGTTACATCCCCAATGGCATAAATATTGTCGATGGCGGTTTTATGGTAATCGTCTACCGCAATAAAATCTCGGTTATCGACCTCCAAGCCCACATTTTCTAACGCCAAGGGTTCCACCACGGTTTCACGACCAACCGCCCAAATTACCTCATCAAAATCAGATAAAACTTCATTGTCCGTACTGTAAAGAGTTAAACGACCGTCTTCCTGACGCTCTAATTTTTTGACCGCAAAATGGTACTTTTTTTCACACCCCGATGCCAACATCGCCTCAGTTAAGTTTTCACGAATCATGTCATCAAAGCCACGTAAGACTAAATCTTTACGGCTTACCAATGTGGTTTGTGTACCCAAGGCCTGAAACACCCCTGCTAATTCCACAGCAATGTAACCACTGCCAATCACCGCTACTTTTTTAGGCTGCTCTGTCAAAGCAAAAAAACCATCGGATGAGAGTCCTAACTCTGAATTTTCGGTCTCTTTTGGAATCAACGGTTTACCACCCGGAGCAATCACAATGGTTTCCGCAGTATAGGTTTTGCCATCGACAGAAATGGTGTGTTCATCCACAAAACTGCCCCAGCCTTGTAAAATATCCACCCCCTTGTCAGCCATATAACCGGCATACCAAGTGGTAATGTTTTTAATATATTGCTCGCGTTGTTTCACCAAATGCGACCAGTCAAACCCTTTCTGTTCAACATCAAAACCAAAACTGGAGGCATCACGTAACGCTTCGGCAATGTGTGCGCCAAACCACATCACTTTTTTAGGCACACAACCAATGTTCACACAGGTGCCACCCAGTTTTTTAGCTTCCACCACCGCACATTTTTTACCGTACTCTGCGGCACGTTCCACCACCGACAAGCCACCACTTCCCGCACCAATGGCAATCAAATCATAATCGTATTTCATAGTGTATCCTTTTAAAAATTGGAGATAAAAAAGCCTCTATATTTAGAGACTTTTAAAAGATGTATAAGGGGGGGGAAGAATTTTAAAGCAACTGCTCAGATGGTGCCTGAAAATGGTCAAATCAAGGCAAAAAAGGTGAGTTTACAAGTGTAAATGATCATTTTTTAACACAGAGTTGACCTTTTTCAGGCGCTAGCTGAGTAGTTACCCGTTAAAAAAGGCTTCTAACGCATCGGAATCCCCAATATGTTTCCCATCAATAAATATCTGAGGTACCGTATCTGCATTGGTTACCGCTCTGAGCGTGCGTAACGTAATGCTATGATGTGAAATCACAATCTCTTCATAACCAATGCCCTTATCTTCTAACAGTGCTTTTGCTTTGGCGCAGAAAGGACAACCCACTTTTGTAAACACGGTGGCCACCTGTGGTGCTTTGGCTTCAGGGTTGATGTAGTTCAACATGGTGTCCGCATCCGATACCTCAAACGGGTCGCCGTCTACGTCTGGTTCAATAAACATCTTCTCAATCACGCCGTCTTTTACCAACATCGAATAACGCCAAGAACGTTTACCAAAGCCTAAGTTATCTTTGTCGACCAATAAGCCCATGCCTTCCGAAAATTCGCCATTTCCATCAGGAAGCAGGGTCACTTGATCCGACTCTTGATCTTTGGCCCACTCATTCATCACAAACGTATCGTTCACCGAAAGGCATACAATTTCATCCACTCCATTGGCTTTAAAAACGGGGGCTAACTCGTTATAACGCGGTAAATGTACCGAAGAACAGGTGGGGGTAAACGCACCCGGTAGGGCAAACAAAACCACCGTTTTGCCTTTAAAAATATCATCGGTACTCACATCCACCCACTCGTTATTTTGACGTGTATGAAAGGTAACCTTTGGAACAGATTGACCTTCGCGATTTGATAAATTATTTGAACTCATTTGTTGTCTCCTAAAAGGGTTTTAAAATATTAAAAGAGCGTCATATTTGACTTGCTAACCAGTTTATACTGGCAACAAAAATAAGTAAAATTAATTGATTTAATCAATTCGATAGCAAGAAGCTATTGAGAGTTATTGGTAACTGCTCAGATGGCGCCTGAGTCGTTACATTTACTGAAGGGTTTTACTTTGCAAGCCACGCATAAACGGTTCAAGCAAATCATTTTCTTGTGCATACTTCATTAACACACCCAATACCGCCTGATCTTCATGTTGCGATGCAATGCGTGCGGCCAATTGATACTCCTTATCGGTTACACTGCCCTTAAAACCACCCAGCTCCACCAAAGCCGCAACCACGCCTACATTTTGCAACAAACACGCCGCTTGCAGGGCTTTAACAGGCTCGCCTTCTGAGTCATTGCCCACCACCATTTGTGGCGATACAAAATACTCTTGCACCAATACACGAATCATCCAGTAATTCATTTCAGGCTCTGCTTCACTCTCCAGCGCATGCATAAACATCTCACTTGGCTCGGTTTGATGCTTTTTAACCAAGGTTTGCACAATTTTAGAAAAAGAATCCTTATGCTCAGGATTAAGATTTAATAAATTCATTCGAGTTCCATTATTCTATTTTTGGTACGATTCTATCAAGCAAATAGTTTATACGATTTTATCAATCATCATCCTAGATAAAGAGAAATCCAGTATAATTTTAGAAAAATTAATTTGTGACATCCTATCGGTATGTAAATATCCTTATCCAGAAAGAGATTTAACGAAATGAAACAAACTTTTTTATCAAAGTATTTATTCATAAGCCTTTCTACCATGCTGTTAACAGCATGTGAAGGACCGAATAATAGTTCGAGTGATGCTAGCAATGGCACTGAATTTAATAGCGTCAATAAAACAGCCACGCCAAATACCTTTATCGACTCTAGCCTTATTTCAGCTAACTCAACCAATGCAACATTTTACTTTTCCTCATCCACCACACTGAGTATATTTAGATGCCGTTTAAACGACCTTCCATTTACGCCTTGCTATAGTCCCATGCAATATACAAGTTTAACGTCAGGAAACCATAGCTTCGCTGTCCAAGCAACCAATTTTAATGGCAATACAGACCCCACCCCAGCTATATCTCAATGGAGCATTAATAGTACAGCACTGTCCGACCCCCTGTATTTCAAACAATGGCACCTTAAAAATACCATTCAAACAGGAGAAGACATCAATATCGAACCTCTTTGGAACCGTTGCACAGATGATTCCTGCAAGGGTGAAGGAGTGCGAATTGCAGTCGTTGATAACGGCTTAGAAATAACACATGAAGACTTAGCCACCAACATTGTTGCTGATAAAAGCTACAATTACACAAACTTCTCGACAACCCCTGCATTTGGAGACCACGGTACCAGCGTAGCAGGCATAATTGCCGCTCGCGACAATAGTGTTGGCGTTGTAGGTGTCGCATCACGTGCAGAATTGGTGGGCTACGACCTTCTAAAGGCCCCAACAAATTTAAATGAGATAGATGCCATGACTCGTGATGTCATACAAAATCATGTCTCCAATAATAGCTGGGGGCCTGCCGATAATACCGCAACCCTTGTGGACTCTTCGACCATCTGGCGTACAGCAATTGACACAGGGCATACAACGGGACGAAATGGCCTAGGCACCATTTATGTTTGGGCAGCAGGTAATGGTCACGAGTCAGACGAAGATTCAAACTATGATGGCTATGCCAACTATCGTGGCGTGATCGCAACGGGAGCTGTAACCTATTTGGGGCAGCGAGCCTATTACAGCGAGCAAGGGGCAAACCTTCTCATCAGTGCGCCAGGTGGAGAAGGTTGCTCAGGGGTTGTCACCAGTGATTTAACAGGCTCCGAAGGCTACAATACGGCTCTCACACCTTGGGATGATCTTAATAAAAACTACACCAACTGCTTTGCAGGAACCTCCGCAGCTACCCCCATTGTCTCGGGTGTTGTCGCATTAATACTGCAAGCCAACCCTAACTTAGGCTGGCGTGATGTTCATGTTATTTTAGCACGCAGTGCCAGACACAATGACCCCACCAATCCAGACTGGCAAACCAATAGTGCTGGGCTAAGCATCAACCATAACTATGGTTTTGGTGTAGTCGATGCCGAAGCCGCTGTATTATTAGCCGAAAACTGGGTGAATTTAGAGGAAGAACAAATACACTCAACAAACATAGAAATGGTTAACCAAGCCATTGGTGACAATAATGGCACTTCTGTTACTTCAACCCTAAATATTGCTTCCAGTGGCATTCATAATATCGAATTTATTGAAATTTACTTCAGTGCCCAAGACCACCCACATTCTGGTGACCTAGAGATCACACTCGTAAACCAATCCACAGGAACAAGTAGCCGCTTGGCAAACACACACACTTGTAATAACTGCGTTCCCTACAGTAAATGGCGATTTGGTTCAACACGCCACCTAGGAGAGGCTGCCGATGGAAATTGGCAATTAATCATTGAAGATAAAGCCCCTAATAACACAGGAACCTTTCAATCATGGCAGCTCATTTTTTATGGTACTTAACAAAAGTTTGAAAAAACATCCCCCTCTTTCTCTCGGACAAACTCCTCGCCGAACGAAAGCATGAACCTAAGTTTAAAGAGAATCATTATGAAAACAACACAATTCGCACCACCCAAATGGATTTTTCTAAGCCTTGTTATCGTACTCATTGCGCCGCATATTAGCTTCGCCATGAGTTCAACCACAAAAACAGATACCCATAACAAACAAGCCGAAGAAACGCTTCAACAATACACTTGGTACGATGGCAATCAAAAACGTTCCGTTTGGGTTAACCCCAACCTTATGGCAGAATTTAATGTGCCAACAAAAGAGGCTACCGTAAAATCATCCTCCACAAGCAACCTAACGACACAAATGCCCTTTGTTCGATTTATAGAAATTGAAACGGATACTAACGCCCTCCAAACCTCAGGAAAAAGCCAAGAAAAACCCCAACTCTCTCCAGTGCTGCATAACACAGCATCCACCACAGGACCCAAAAGAGCGCTACCAGGCAACGTCATTGTTCAAATGCAACATAACTGGAGCCAAGAAAAAATAGAACGCTGGTTTAAACAATACAACCTAACCGCCATTAAGCCCTTAACCTTTGCCCCAAATGCCTTTTTAATCCAATCCAAAGCCGGCTTAGAGTCGCTTAACCTCGCCAATAAACTTTATGAAACAGGCGACGTAGTCCTCGCCTCACCCAACTGGTGGCAAGAAAGGGTTAAACGGTAAAAACAATAAAGAGGGGGGGGGATAAAATTCAATAATCTCTTAAAAATTATTCGACTGAGCCTCCGCTTCTTTTGCAAGCCTCGCCTGCCTTAGCAAACTTTCTGAGTGATAAGTGTCTGCAAAATAGACCGAATTTTCTCGTTTTACCCTAATCCCCAGATAGAAATGCGAATTAGAGTGTACCAGCTTTTTTAACCGCAGCACCAAACTATTTAGTCGTTAAATATTTTTAATAAAAAAGTCTTTATTTTCAGTTTAGTCATTCTTATTTTTGCTTTTAAAACCCCTTGTTCAGCCGCTTTCCGATACCAAGCCATTGCTTGCTGTTCATTTTTTGCGATGCCCCGCCCACCTTCATACATCCAACCAAGATTGCTCTGTGCATCGGCATCTCCCTGCACCGCGGCTTTACGATACCAAATAACCGCTTGTTCCTCATCTTTTGCGACGCCACGCCCATTATCATACATCCAGCCCAGATTGTACTGTGCAGTTGCATTCCCCTGTTCCGCCGCTTTGCGATACCAGATTACCGCTTGTTCCTCATCTTTTGCGACGCCACTTCCATTATCATACATCCAGCCAAGATTGCACTGTGCATCTGAATCCCCCTGTTCCGCGGCTTTGCGATACCAAATTACCGCTTGTTCCTCATCTTTTGCGACACCACTTCCATTATCATACATCCAGCCCAGATTGTACTGTGCAGTTGCATTCCCCTGTTCCGCGGCTTTGCGATACCAAATTACCGCTTGTTCCTCATCTTGTGCGACGCCACTTCCATTATCATACATCCAGCCAAGATTGAACTGTGCATCTGAATCCCCCTGTTCCGCCGCTTTGCGATACCAAACAACCGCTTGTTCCTCATCTTTTGCGACGCCACGTCTTGTTCTATACATATTGCCAAGATTAAACTGTGCATCGGCATCCCCCTGTTCCGCCGCTTTACGATACCAAATTACCGCTTGTTGCTCATCTTGTGCGACGCCATTTCCATTATCATACATAACGCCAAGATTGTACTGTGCACTCACATGCTCCTGTTCCGCCGCTTTGCGATACCAAATAACCGCTTGTTCCTCATCTTGTGCGACACCACTTCCATTATCATACATCCAGCCAAGATTGAACTGTGCAGTTGCATGCCCCTGTTCCGCCGCTTTGCGATACCAAACAACTGCTTGCCGCTCATCTTGTGCGACACCACTTCCATTGTCATACATCCAGCCAAGATTGAACTGTGCATCTGAATCCCCCTGTTCCGCCGCTTTGCGATACCAAATAACCGCTTGTTCCTCATCTTTTGCGACGCCACGTCCATTATCATACATCCAGCCAAGATTGAACTGTGCATTTACATACCCCTGCTCCGCCGCTTTGCGATACCAAACAACCGCTTGTTCCTCATCTTGTGCGACGCCACTCCCATTAGCATACATCACGCCAAGATTATTCTGTCCAATTGCATGCCCCTGCTCCGCCGCTTTGCGATACCAAACAACTGCTTGCCGCTCATCTTGTGCGACGCCATCTCCATAATCATACATCACGCCAAGATTGTTCTGTGCAGTTGCATGCCCCTGTTCCGCCGCTTTGCGATACCAAACAACTGCTTGCCGCTCATCTTGTGCGACGCCATCTCCATTATCATACATAACGCCAAGACGGTACTGTGCATCCGCATTCCCCTGCTCTGCCAAAGGTCTCCACTCTTTCAAGGCCGTTGCGTAGTCGCCTTTTTGATCGGCAACAAGCCCTTCATCAAACCCTGCTAATGCTTGAAATGGAAAGATTAAAAATAGCGTGGTTAATAGGATAAGTAATCGTTTTTTCATAGTGATATCCAAATAGTCATTATCGTGAATAAGGCCATGTTAATACCCTAATCCCCAGATAGAAAATACGTTTATAGCACAAACCCTTGCCGCACCTAGTAAATTCAAAAAAAGACGCATCACCAATAAGGTGACATTGTTTTTTTTGAGTTCACTATGCACATCAACTGTTTGCACTCTAATTCGCATTTCTATCTGGGGATTAGGGTAATAGGTTTAATTTAAGAAACTCGTAACAATGGTGACGCATTCTATCCTTTTTAATAAACAGGGGGGGGGTACTTTTGCCTATTTCGCTGTTTATTAAAGCTTAATTACCCTCACCCAAGGCCACACGCCACGCCTGAAGCCCATGACCATTGAAAATTAAAGCTGCCTAACTGCCCCGTTACATCCAAAAGCTCGCCTATAAAAAATAGATTTTTTTGGGTTTTGCATTCAAAGGCTTTGGATGACACGGCATCGGTATCCACGTCGCTCAATGTGACCTCAGATTTATCATAACCTGCGGTTTCTTGCCATGAAAAGCGTTTGATGTATTGGTCTTTGACTGCACCGCTGGGGGTGGCTGTGATCAGTGAGTATGAATTTGGCGTCTGCTTGAGTGTGTTCCCAATAATAAAAGATGCCTTCTTCGCACAGTAGGCGGTTAATGAAGTCTAGGTCGCTTTCTTGGTATTGCACGCAGTATTCGCGTTCAAGATGGGGGTCGTTGAGTCTAAATTCGTGGAGTGGAGTGCAATGCCTTGATCGTTGAGCAGTTGGGCGACGATATCTGGCACGGTTTTTTGTTGAAAAATTCGGGCATTGGAGGTGAGGCTAAGGCGGTAGAACTTGGGACGAATGTTGAGGGTGTAATAGGCCCAACCACCCGATACATTTTGGACTCCCATGCCTTCGACTATGCCAATTTTGGGGTCGTATTTGTGCTTTATTTCGATGCTTACGGCTTGGTCTAAGCAGGCATTAGGATCAATATTGAGGTTACGACTGGTAATGGTGGTTTCTGGATTCATTTTAGATAGGGGGGGGGGATTTTTTTTGGTTTTCACATGTAAATTTTACCCCCCCCCTATAGCGACAAAAAACAACGATTTTGAAGCGGAAAAATCTATTTATGGATACCGTCCCCTTTTTTTCTTTTTTGCATAACGATTAATTTTATTCGTTACATGTTCTGTCCTCGCTTTCTAGCAACCCAATTTTTTAAGAAACAAATGAACAAATCCAATTGTTAAAAAGTAATAAAAACATCGCTAAAGCCAGTAATATCCTAACAACTACTGCTATTCTACGATGCCAAATATTGAAGCTAGAGTCATCTTCTTTCAAAGACTTAAGTCTATACATTTGAATTCCAATACTAAACTTATCACCTATATAAAATTCATAAACATCAACACTCGACATTGCAATATACCCCAGCAGAACTAAGTTGATCAAGATACAGAATCTACTTAAACCTACTCCAGTAAAATCAGGTATTATTAAATATAAAATAACAAAGCTAACAATAAAAAAGACAATTTTGACTCTGGAACTATTGTTCATCATCACTACCTATATTTCTACTAATAGACTCAGAAACACCAAATCCAACTTGTTCAGCTATATGTTTTGTAGCAGGTATTTTTTCTAAAACTTTTTGAGTAAATTCACCAGTACCACTCCCCGCAATATTATTAACATTCTCATTTTCAACATCCTGAGCAACACCTGCTACAACAGAAGAGGCACTTAAACCTGCCTTAACCATTGGATGCGGTACACTCAAAGCCGCGGCTCCTAACACCGTTGGGCCATTATCCACTACTGATTGAGCACCTTCTTTAATACTTTCTTTGATACTCTCGCCTAAGACTTCAGGCACTTCTTCTGGGGTTAAGCCTGTATCGTTCCAAAGTGTCGTTCTAAATGCATCCTCTAAGTTTTCAAATGAAAAATTTGCATCCGCTAACTGAACAGCTTCGACATCTTTATTAAAAACGCTTTCTTCGTTTTTTTCAGAAAGGATTTTTTCTAGCGTTTCATTGCTTCCATACCCCTTAAACTCTTCCGCATCGGCCGCCGCCTCTACATTGGAGATGTCGGTGGCGCTTTTACCACTGACGCTTCCGCCTCCTGGGTTGATGTCAACGGTTCCCCCTTTTATCCAGACCATCGCGGTGCCTTTTATGTCTATTTTCATGGCACTTAGCTCGATACCACTGGGCGACATTTTTACTGTGCTGCCGCCTACGTTAAATTCGATAAATTTACGGGCTTCGATTAGCGCGGATTTGGCTTCTTTTTGACTGGATTTATCAACTTAAATGTTTAATAGAAGTCGATCATATGAAGCGTGCCGTAAGTGAGTATATCGGCTATTACAACCACGATAGACCTCACCAGTACAAACGAGTATTTATCGCCAATAGAGTTCGAGCAGCTTAGGTTAAATAAAATTGCTCAAATTGAAAATGATCTAGGTACGAAATAGTGTTGACACTCCATTTCCCCTATCCAGTCAAACCTTTAACATGTATAGCCTTTTAAATGTACCCATAACAGAGTAAAAGCAAAAATACAAAAAACAATAGCCCCCACCCTTCGGTGCCAAATATTAAAATTAGAGCTATCTTCTTTTAAGGACTTAATTTTATACATCAGAATTCCTGGACTAAAGCTATCGCCAATATAAAATTCATATAGACTTTCAACTAATAATGCAAGATACAATATAACAACGATATTTATAAATATACATCCATTATTTAAACCAATATCTACAAACTTAGGTAATAAAAAATAAAAAATTACGACACTTACAATAAAAACAATATTTTTAATTTTATTCCTCTTGAGCATCATCATCTCCCATATTTCTACTAGTAACTTCAGAAGCACCAAAGCCAATTCCATCAGAAATAGATTCAGGTACTCCAACTTTTTCAAGTCTTTTTTGAATCACTATACCAACAGCGCTCCCCACAGAATTATTAATACCCTCATTCTTAATATCCTGAACAACCCCAACAGAAGAGGCACTTAAACCTGCCTTAACCATTGGATGCGGTACAATCAAAGCCGCGGCTCCTAACACCGTTGGGCCATTATCCACTACTGATTGAGCACCTTCTTTAATACTTTCTTTGATACTCTCGCCTAAGGCTTCAGGCACTTCTTCTGGGGTTAAGCCTGTATCGTTCCAAAGTGTCGTTCTAAATGCATCCTCTAGGTTTTCAAATGAAAAATTTGCATCCGCTAACTGAACAGCTTCGACATCTTTATTAAAAACGCTTTCTTCGTTTTTTTCAGAAAGGATTTTTTCTAGCGTTTCATTGCTTCCATACCCTTCAAACTCTTCCGCATCGGCCGCCGCCTCTACATTGGAGATGTCGGTGGCGCTTTTACCACTGACGCTTCCGCCTCCTGGGTTGATGTCAACGGTTCCCCCTTTTATCCAGACCATCGCGGTGCCTTTT
>JAKISK010000029.1 GCA_021648625.1 Thiomicrorhabdus sp.
CCAATAACAGAGGAAAAGATATTTATGCCTTTTGGGGAGAGCAAGTCACCCAAGTGTTGAATGTTACGCTACAGGAAATGAACAGCAACACGGTGGTTAACTTAGCCTCCAATGAATACTTTAAAGCTGTTCAGCCAAAGCAATTAAATGCGCGAATTATTACCCCCATTTTTAAAGATTGGAAGGGTGGTAAATATAAAATCATCAGTTTTTACGCTAAAAAAGCACGCGGTTTAATGGTGCGTTATGCCGTGGATAATGTAATTGAGCAGGCCGAAGAACTAAAGTACTTTGATATAGACGGCTATCGCTTTGCCCCCGAGCTGTCTAATGAAACCGACTGGGTCTTTACCCGTAAAATAGAGGGGTAAAAAATGAAATATTGGGGTCAGAGTAAGAAATGTTTTATTCTTACTCTGACCCCAATATTTCATTTTTTTAAGGAGAAATGCAATGTCTAAAACACCACAAGTAGGGGTTTTTAAAGAAGGTTCTACACATTTTTATTTTTTAGAGTATCAGTTTAATTCATCTAATCTTGCTCAAATAAAATCATCGATTACAGCGAGCCTTAATGCCTTTCCAGACGTGTCTGTGGTGGTGAGCTTTGGTGAAAAAGCGTGGCATACTTTGCAACCAAACTGGATGCCTGCAACATTAACCTCGTTTAAACCCCTAAAAGGGCAGCAAGGTCATCAAGCACCCTCTACCCAAGCCGATCTGTTTTTTTGGCTGCATGGTGATGATATTTCAACGGTATTTGATGCCGCACAGCATATTGATAAACAGATGAAACGTGTTGCAACGCTCTGTTTAGATGAGAGGGGATTCAGTTACCATCAAAATCGCGATTTAATCGATTTTGAAGACGGCACCGCAAATCCTAAAACCGACGAACTCAAACGAGAGGCCGCCGTGATTGCAAAAGGGCTTGCGGGCGAGGGTGGAAGTTTGGTATTAACTCAAAAATGGGTACATGATTTAGATAAATGGAACGCCATTTCCGTACACTGCCAAGAAGCCGTAGTGGGGCGAACCAAGGTCGAAAACATTGAGCTAGAAGGCGAAGCCATGCCCGATGATTCCCATATTAGTCGTACCGACTTAAAAGTAGGGGGTGTGCCCATGAAAATCTACCGCCGCTCCGCGCCATTCGGCACCATCACCGAAAAAGGCCTACTCTTTTTAGCCTTCGGCTGTGAGTTAGTTCGGTTTAGCTCACAACTGGAAAGCATGTACGGTTTAACGGAAGATCAAAAAATTGATCAGCTACTGAACTTTTCCAAAGCGGTAACAGGATCGTATTGGTTTGCACCTTCGCAAGAGGATTTGGATGAAGTGCTGGGGTCAGAGTAAGAGTGTGAAAAGCGTAAAATGGTTCAGATTGATTGAGTTTGTGCCAGTTATTTAATAAACGTCGTAAACGGCTGTTTTCCTTTTAGCCTATATACATCAAAGTCTCTATCAATCGTTGCAATGTTGTTAATACTTAATTTATCCCCTAAAAAAACAAGGCAGGCATCTGCAAAATCCATAGGAAGATCTGAATATTTAATTGTTAACTCTTTTATGCGACTAAAATCATTTAACGTGATCTCTTCTACAGATACGGCACCGACTTCAAGCCAACTTAAAAAATCAATTTGTGCATTTCTATTAAAATCAAGCAAATGCAATGTTTCCGTAACAGATGCGAGTGTTGTTATGAGTTCACAGTTATTCGTTTTAATAAATTGAACCGATGCATGGTGATATTTATCATTACGATCAAATAGAGCAATTAAAGGCCCTGAGTCAATTAAGATTTTTTTCATCTTTTTGCTCTTATTTTTTCTTTAATAAGCGCTTTTCTATCACTGGATAGGTTAGTTTGTTCACTCTTATAGTTCCCAAAAAGGTTACTGCCTAGCTCCCATGGAGAGGGTTTATCTAATTTATCAATAAACTCTGTAATGCTTTTACGTACTAGTTCAGATTTACTGACACCTAGTTGATGGGCAATTTTGTTGATAGTATTTTCCAGTTGTGGATCAAGCCTAATCGTCATCATATTTTTTTCTCCAAGATTTGTTGCTGTATTACCTATTGTAATACACAGAGTAAGGATGTCAATTTGTTTATAAATAGTGCTTATGACATAGAATGAGACCTTTGCACGAAAGGATGCACGGATAAAAAAGGTTAAAATACGCCTGATTTTCGTTAAAAATCTTGCGAATACCCCAGGGCACCCTCTCTGGAGCAAGCTCCATTCACCTTGTAGCTGGCTATTCCCTGCGATTCTCGCCTCAATCAGCCAAACTTTCTCTCTTTTTTCTCTCGCGCCCCTCTCATGCAAAGGTCTCAGAATAGAAAATACTTTGCTTGGCGAGTAATATTTTTGGGTATTTAAATTATGGCGCAGTCACAAAGGTTTCATTTTGAAACCTTTGTGCTATCATTTGATTTATCTGTTTAAAAGGAAACTCTGATGGCAACAGCAATAAAATTATCGGATGCGCTAGTTTCGGATGCAATGATTAATGGAAAAGCGCAACACCGAAGCACACCGAAGCAAATTGAGTATTGGGCTAGAATTGGCAAAATAGCAGATGAAAATCCTGATTTACCTTTAGGTTTTATTAAAGGTATTTTAGTGGGCATGGAAGAGAGTAAAGCGGGCGCGGTTTCGGAGTATCACTTCAATTGATTATTCAACAAACCAACTCTTTTAAGCGCGGTGTCAAAAAAATGCACAAAGCAGAAAAGCTGGCTTTGGATAAAGCGATTAAAGAAATTGTTCTCAACCCATTTGTTGGTGAATTAAAAATAGGCGATTTAGCGGGCGTTCAAGTTTTTAAATACAAACATAACGCTCAACTGTATTTACTGGCCTATGAATTTATTGAAAATCGACTGACGTTGACCTTTATTGAGCATGGAACACATGAGAGTTTTTATCGAAATTTAAAACGTTAAATGTTCTTTAATCTGCTCCTTTTTTGGATAAGGGGGGGTAAAAATTTGACCATTACATTGTAAAATTATAGAGCATGAAAAAAAACGTATAGGGATTGAAAATTAAGGAGGATAGTGTATTATTATCCTTGCTCTTTACGTGTTTAAGCATTGTGTATATGTTTTAGTCTGGTGTAAATCGGACGCAATTTTATTGTGGACATTTGGCCGCGCAGAAGTATAAAAATACTTCGCTCCACGCTTGTTCCAATCCCTGCGCAAAGTATTTTTATACTTCTGCGCTACTCTCGAGGTAAAGAGCTATTTTTTAATGCTTAAAATCATTGCTAATGTCTGAAAATACCCCTCCCTCCGACCCCCGACTAGGTTTTCTAGAATTAATTTCACTAGAAAAAAGCCATGTTCATTTCGACCCCCCTTTAATTTTATTATTTGGTGGTGATATGACTCAAGAATATGGTAGCTTTAGAGAGCGACTAAACCACTTTGCAACCACGAGATCTCAACTATCAATGATATCTCCTGAAGACTTTACTGATGATTGGCTACATGGTTCAAAATATAATGATCTTCTAGAATTTGAATTTGATTTGGCGCATTTATCTACCTATTTGGTTATTATTTTAGAAACGGCTGGTTCAATAGCCGAATTAGGTTCATTCGCAGTAAATCCCTCATTTAGTGATAAAGTTATCGTCGTTATGGAAGAAGAGCATTACGATAAAGGATCTTTTATTGAATTAGGGCCTTTAAAAAGATTTAAAGATGATAATATTTTAGTGCTTCCGGTAAGTTTTTTAAGACCTCAAAGAAGTTCTTTGCAGGAAACACAAGAAAAGCATATGTCCAGCGAAGAATATCAATACTCGCTTAAGTTGGTGCTTGATCACCTAGACGAGTTAATTATTCCAAAGAATAAAAGTAGCAAAAAATTTAGCCGTGATGATGTTGGTCATTTGTCTTTTTTAGTCTATGAAATGGTAAATATGTTTTTAGCCCTTAAACCAAAAGAAATTCAAGATTATCTAACAAAACTTGAAATTACTATTGAAAAGAAAAAGGTTACGAAGATTCTTTATTTATTGTTAAAACTAGATCTTTTAGAATGCAAAAGACAAGGAAGTGAAACCTACTATTTTTGTCGATCGCCAGAAAATTTTAGATTTATATTTTCCCCTAAATTAAAAGAAAGCCCATTTAATCGAACTACTGTTCCGATAATAACATCAAAATTTTATCGTGAAAACTCAAGTGAAGAGCGACGATTTAGATTAATGAAAAGACATCATATTGGAATCACAGAATGAGTATTGTTGATTTTTTAGTTGAAAAACTGGTTGTTCCTAAATCAATAGTTGAGACTTTAGTTTTAACAGCGCCACATAGATATAAGACTTATGAAGTTACAAAAAGAAACGGTAAGGGAAAAAGAGAAATTGCACAACCTTCAAAGGAGCTTAAATATATTCAGAGAATTGTTTTAAAAGAATTTGATTTAATGCAAAATTTACCTATTCATGATTCAGCGATGGCTTATCGTAAAAATATTGGGATTCAAGATAATGCTTTAATGCATAAAGATAATCAATATTTATTAAAAATGGATTTTTCTAACTTTTTCCCTTCAATTGTACCAACTGATTTGATAAAACATATTGAAAAATATAAAGGCCTAAAGCTAGATGAAGAAGATATTAAGTGTCTTTCAAGGTTATTTTTTTACACAAAAGAAAAGGGTTCTGGCCTAGTATTAAGTATTGGAGCTCCTAGTTCTCCGTATATATCAAATACATTAATGTATGATTTTGATATATTATTGCAAAAAAAATGTGAACAAAAAAATATTGTTTATTCTCGCTATGCTGATGATTTGACGCTTTCAACAAATGTTCCCAAAATATTATTTGACTTCCCCGCAGTAGTAAATGGGATTTTAAAAGAAATTTTAACTCCTAAGCTACTAATAAATGATAGCAAAACAGTGTTTTTGTCAAAGGGAACAAATAGAAATGTAACAGGACTGGTAATTAGTAACGAGGGAAAGGTTACTATTGGACGTGATAAAAAAAGAGAAATTAAGTCAATGGTTTATAAGTATTCACTTAGCCACCAGCTTGATCCAGAAAGTGAAATACCATATTTAAAAGGGTATTTAAATTATATCAATGGTGTAGAACCAAGCTTTCTTAAGTCACTAGAAAAAAAATATGGAATAGATTTAATAAAATTAATACGTAATTCTTAGCTCTTTTAATAGCCTGAGTCAAAAGAGCCTACTGCAAAGTCTCAATGGGCTTATCGCTCGTTTCTTCATTTTCAAATAAAGCATCCACTGCCGCTTCATCATAGCGAACATGAAAATTACAAATTTCGTTGTGAATCACTATTTCGCCTTGTTCTTTGAGGATTTTTCGGACTTCTTCTTCCCCTAGCCCAATGAGCATTTGATCGACTCGGCTTTTGTCTTTTGGGCATTCGTATTGCACTTTTTGTGCTTCAAAGAGAGTAACCTCTTCTTCGTGAAATAAGCGGTGTAACAGTGTTTCGGACGTTAGCTCGGTGAGCTCTTGGTCTTTAACGGTGGTGGCGATGCTGTGAATACGATTCCAGCCATCTTTATCACGGTCGTCGGAATCGGGCATTTTTTGAATAAATACCCCCCCTAGTGCCTCTTCGGTTGCGGCCAGCCAGAGTTTGGTGGGCTGTTGTTCGGATTGGGTTAAGAAGTTCTTGCACACTTCAATGATGGTGTCGCCAGTTCGTTCAACGTAGGATTGAAAGTGTCGGTTGGTTTGGGTGTTTTCGATGGTGACTAAAATTTGGCCATCGCCCAGTAGTTCATCGAGGGAGGACTGGTGTTGGATGGTTTGATTGGTTTTGGCAATGCCACGAATTTTAAGATCGTGCGTGACTTCAACGATTAACAGGGTAATGGGGCCTGTGCCTTGAATTTGCAGGGTAATTTTTCCGTTATGCTTCATGCCCGTTGCCATAATGACGGAGAAGGCGGTGAGTTCCCCCAGTAGTTTTGAGATGACGGGCGGGTAGTGACGGTCTTTAATCATGGCTTGCCAAGCGTCGTGAAGTTGAATGACTTGGCCTCGGATACTGAGTTCTTTAAATAAAAATCGTTGAATGGTGTTTTTTTCTACGCTCATCTTCTATTCCTTATACATTGGCGTTAGCGTTGTCTTTAGCTTGCAAATCGGCATGATAAGAGGAACGTACCATGGGGCCAGATGCAACATTGCTAAAACCCATGGCATAGCCTGCGTCTTCAATTTGCTTAAACTCTTCGGGTGTCCAGTATTTTTTGACGCCTAAATGGTAGTCGCTAGGTTGTAAATATTGGCCCACGGTTAACATTTCAACCTTATGGTCTCTTAAATCTTGCATGACTTGCAATAACTCATCCATTTTTTCGCCTAAGCCAACCATTAGACCCGATTTGGTAATGGTATTGGGGTTCATGGCTTTAAAGCGTTTGAGCAGGTCTAACGAGGCTTGATAATCGGCAGCGGGGCGGGCTTCTTCGTAGAGGCGTGGCACGGTTTCTAGGTTGTGGTTCAGTACATCGGGTGGCGACTGATTAAGCGTGTTTAAGGCTACGGTAAGTCGCCCTCTAAAATCAGGTACTAAGGCTTCAATTTGGGTTTCGGGGGCTTGTTGACGAAGGGCGGCAATGCAGGCGGTAAAGTGGGCCGAGCCGCCGTCACGCAAGTCGTCTCGATCTACGGAGGTGATGACGACGTAGTTGAGCTTCATCGCCTTAACCGTACGCGCTAAATGTTCGGGTTCGTTTTGGTTGAGCATTTTAGGGCGACCGTGTTTGACATCGCAAAAAGGACATTTTCGGGTGCAAATATCGCCCATAATCATAAAGGTGGCGGTGCCGTGCCCAAAGCATTCGCCCAAATTGGGGCATGAGGCTTCTTCGCACACGCTGTGTAAACCTTGTTCTCGTAAAATGTTTTTGAGGGCTTTGACTTTGTGAATATCTTTGGCTTTGGGCAGCTTGGCTTTGATCCATGCGGGTTTTTTGAGTTTTTTGGCGGCAGGATCTGGGCGATGTTTGAGCGACTTGGTTTTATATTGTCCTTTGGGCATGGCTTGGTTTCGGCTTTTTAAGTTGCCGATTTGTTCGATGCTGATTTCTTGAAACTGAGGTGCATTTGACATAGTATTGAGCCGAAAAATAAGGGGGTTTTATTATAAACGATTACATATCTTGAATTTGCACCTTAAGCGCGATAACGAGTCAGTATTTGAGTGGTTAAGGCATAGCTTTTCTTGCAAAAGGCAGTGAACTCATCGTAATCATCGTTAGGCCAAATGCCTGTTTTTGGCGTTAAGGTGCCATGCCTTATTTGGTAGGCAGAGAGGGCTTTTATGTACTCTTTTCGCTGTGTGGTGTCGACAATAAGTGGTGGAAACCCCGCTTTTAAAAGAGGCAAGTTGGCAATGAGTCGTGCCAGTCGTCCGTTACCGTCCCAAAAAGGGTGAATATGCACAAAGCCCATGTGCAATTTGGCATACAGTTCGGGTAAGTTGGTTAGTGTGATGCTTTGTGGCTCAATGGCGTTAAGCGTCTTGATGTATTCGTTCATTAATTCTGATATATGTACGGGATGAGCGTATTCGATATAAACGGGCTTTTGGGTGTTTTGATAGTCCATTGCCCGACAGCCGTTTTTTTCGAGTTTCCAATCTCCCATTGGTTTGTATATGTCGAGAATGTTTTCTGTTTGCACGGCTTGATGCAGTTGGCATATAAACGTTTTATTTAAGGGGGTATTATTTAAAATAACGTCATACAGCAGAGAAATGGCTTTGGCATGTCCGATAATTTCTTGGTGTTCTTTGAGTGGCTTGCCACTGATGGTTAGCCCGTACTCTAAAATGTCATAGGTTTCGCCCAGCGTTAGGGTATTGCCTTCAATTGAGGTGGAGTTATGGGTCCATAAATCGCGTAATTCTGCTAGCACGGCCATTCTTTTATGGTCAGGAATGGTTTGTAGAAAACGGAGTTGAAATGTTTTATTGGTGCTTACGGGTATTTTTAGTCGATAGCGGGCGAATTTGTTTTTGCCGAGTTGCTCAATTTTGTCATCTATAATCCACTGATTTACCCAGCGTTTAATGGTTCTTTGAGAGACCTTTTCTTCCAAAAATTCTTGCATCTCTGAAGTACTCATTTCACTTGAATGCGTTATTTTATTGAAAAGAATCGATTTAAGAGGAGAGGTTGGCATTTTAAACTGAGCATTTTTTTATATTAGAAAGGACATATTACCACTTTATCGGACAGATTTACTTTTAAATGTCCGATAAGAGGGTGGGTCACTCTTTCTTTAAGCGTTGGATTAATATTTGGCTAAGGGCTTCACCCGCTTGAGACAGGCTGGGTGGTTTGTCTTTGAGCTGTTCACTTATTTGAGTCATTTGCATGTTTACTAACCCGCATGGGTTAATGAATTTAAAGGGCGATAAGTCCATGTCTACATTTAAGGCCAGCCCGTGGTAGCTTTTTTGTTTGCGAATTTTAAGACCGAGTGAGGCGATTTTTTGTTGATTAACGTAAACCCCCGGGGCATCTTGGCGTGCACTGGCGGTAATGCCAAGTTGTTGTAGGTACTCAATCATGCTTTGCTCAATTAAGGTAACGAGTGCGCGCACACCTAATTTAGCGCGTTTAAGATCCAATAAGACGTAAATAATCAATTGACCGGGGGCGTGAAAAGTTATTTGCCCCCCCCTGTCGGTTTGTATGACGGGAATGTTGTCGTTCTGTTGCAGAAGGTGTTCTGCTTTGCCGCTTAGCCCTTGGGTAAAGACGGGCGGATGTTCGACCAGCCATAAGGCATCTGGGGTATTTTCTTGGCGTGACTCGGTAAAGTCTTTCATGGCTTGCCATGTGGTTTCGTAAGGTTGCAAGCCAAGGTGTTGAATTTGAATGGTCATAAGTGCCAGAGGAGGGGGGGAGAAAAATTTAAACGGTTTTTAAAGCGTCATTAACACTTCAGGGTGTTTTTTTAAATCGCCATAAATGCCGTGAATTTGTTCAATACAGGTTGCGTAAATAACGACATTAACGGAGATGAATTTTTTACCACTTGAATTATTAATGGAGATGTTTTCGCGTGGGGTTTCGGGCGCATATTTAACGGCAATTTCGTAAACAATATCAATAAATTGATCGCAGTTTTTGCCCATGGCTTTGAGTTTAAAATCACACGGGAACTCTATTAGGCTTTCATTGTCTGGAGTGTGTAGGTCTTTGGTCATGACTTGCTCGTAATAAATTCTTGTTTGTATTCTTGATAATAGGCATTGATTTTTTTCCAAATGGGTCCAGGTTTTCCCGTTCCCACCGCATGACCGTTTAAGGTTGTGACGGGTAGGGCTTCTTTGGTGGAACTGGAGAGCCATATTTCATCGGCCTCATTGAGCATCGCTTCGCTGATATTTTGTTCAATGAGCGGGATATTATGTGCGTTGGCAATGCGCTCAATCACTTGTCGTGTAATACCTGGTAACAGTTGATGGCTGATAGGGGGGGTAAAAATAGTGCCATCTTTGACCATAAAGGCATTACTGGCCGTGCCTTCGGTAATTAAGCCTTCTCGTGACACTAAAATGGCATCGTCAGCATTTTGTGCTTTGGCGGCGAGCTTCATCATTACGTTGGGTAAGAGCGTAATGGCTTTTATGTCGCACTTTAACCAGCGAATGTCTTCTAAGGTAATGACGCGAATGCCATTGTTAATAATATTTTCAGCAACGGGCTTTAAAGGGTTGGTGTAGGCATAAACCGTTGGTGTTAAATTGTTATCGGGCAAGTGATCTCGCTGCATTTGGATGCCTCGCGTGACTTGTAGATAGATGTATTGATCTTGCCAAGGGTGTTTTTCAATGAGTGTATTAAGGAGAACTAACCACTCGTTATCAGACAGTGGGTTTGAAATGCTGACAGCCTGCAAGCTGTTTGTTAGTCGTTGCAGATGTTCTTCAAAACGAAACAGTTGACCGTTATAAACAGGAATGACTTCGTAAACCCCGTCACCAAACAAGAAGCCACGATCCTGTGTGGAAATTTTTGAATCGTTCATGGGCATAAATAAACCGTTTAAGTAAACGGTTTGTTCAGTATGTGTTGAAGGATTCATAGGCGCTCTCAATTAATTTAAAAAGCTAAATAGGTTGTTAAAAAATAGCTTGAGTTGATCGATCAGTTTTTTAAAGAAAGAGCCTTCTTCGACTTCGGACAGTGCCACTAAAGGTCGTTCTGCAATCACGTTATTACTTAGTGAAACGTGAATGGAACCGAGTTCTTGACCGTTTTGAATGGGTGCTTTCAGTTCGGGCTGTATGGTGCTTTCAATAACAAGATTTTTATATTGACCACGAGGGATCGTTACGTATAAATCTTGTGCCGTTCCAACGCCAATGAGGTCACGCGTTCCTTCCCAAACAACGGCATCGTTTAAGCGTTGTCCCGCGCTGTAAAGTTTATGGGTTTCGAAAAAACGAAAACCATAGTTTAAGAGTTTTTGAGTTTCTTGAACGCGTTTTTCGGCACCTGATGCACCCAAAATGACACTGATTAAACGAGTTTCATCACGTAAAGCGGAGGCAACAAGGCAATAACCTGCGCTTTTGGTGTGCCCTGTTTTTAGACCATCTACAGTAGGGTCTTGCCAAAGTAATTTATTGCGATTGTATTGAGTAATGCCATTAAATGTAAACTTTTTTTCAGAGTACCAGCGGTACTCGTCAGGAAATTCAGTAATAAGCGCTTTGGTTAGCAGTGCTAAATCATGTGCGGTGGTGTAGTGGTCTTCATGAGGAAGCCCTGTGGCATTGACGTAGTGGGTATTTCTCATTCCAATGCTGATCGCGTATTTATTCATGAGCTGTGCAAAGACTTCTTCACTGCCCGCAACCATTTCGGCAAGTGCCACACTGGCATCGTTACCCGACTGAATGACCATGCCTTTAATCAGGTCTCGAACGGAGACTTGCTTGCCAACTTCAATAAACATTTTAGAACCAGGCATTTTCCATGCTTTATGGCTAATGGTCACCATATCGTCCATGCTGAGGTTGTTATTTTTAAGCTCATTGATAACGACGTAGCCCGTCATTATCTTGGTTAAGCTGGCAGGATCAACGCGCTCATGAGCATTTTTGCTAGCTAAGACATGTCCACTGTGAAAATCAATTAATAGGAATGATTTGGCGGCAATGGATGGGGGGGATGGGACGACATAGGGTTTATTTATCTTGGGTTTATCTGTATTCGAGTTGTTAGGCGTTGGTTGCGCCGAAACACTCTGAAAGGCACTGAGGGTAAATAAAACTAAGAAAGGCAGAACACGACGTAAGTTTGGCATAACAGGTATAAATTCTCTGATTTTTGAAGCAAAATAAAAAGAAGTAATGTACCATAATTTGACTAAGTTTTAACGTCTAAGTGCTTCTTATTTGGTAAGTAATTTTTTGTGCGTATGGATTGACATTAAAATGCCAAAGCTAATCATAAGGGTGACAAGGGAGCTTCCGCCATAGCTTATAAGCGGAAGCGGAAGCCCCACCACGGGTAGCAAGCCGCTAACCATTCCGATGTTGACAAAGATGTAGACAAATAGGGTCATCATAAAACTGGCGGCAATGAGGCGTGTAAAGTTGTCTTGTGCTTGTGAGGCAATATAGAGCCCTCTGGCAATAACGAAGCAGTACAAAATGAGTAAGCCAATCACGCCCAGTAAACCAAACTCTTCAGCAAGCACTGAAAAAATAAAATCGGTGGTGCTTTCGGGTAAAAACTCTAAATGCGCTTGGGTACTTCCCATGTAGCCTTTTCCATCAATGCCACCTGAGCCAATGGCTATTTTGGATTGAATAATATGGTAACCACTGCCGAGTGGGTCTGATTCTGGGGTTAAGAATGTCAGTACACGTTGTTTTTGGTAAGCGTGCATAAAGTGCCAAGCAATCGGGGCGCTGAGCATGACTCCTGCAAAGGCTGTGAAGATTACTTTCCAAGGGAGGCCTGCAAAAAAAAGTACGGATAACCCGCTTAAAGCAATGAGTAGCGACGTTCCTAAATCGGGTTGAACCACAATTAAACTGCCTGTAAATGCAATTAAAGTGGTTCCTAATATTAAATGGCCAAATGATGGCGGGAATTTACTGTGGGCAAAGAGCCAAGCGATGGTCATGGGTAACACTAATTTCATGAGTTCAGAGGGCTGAAATTGCACAGGGCCAATGTCTAGCCAGCGTTGTGCTCCTTTACTGGCTTGTCCAAAAAGCAGTACGCTAATGAGCATGATAATGCCCAATAAAAAAATCCAAGGGGTAAAAATATACAAAATATTGGGCGGAATTTGTGCAAAAAGTAGCATGAGTATTAGGGCAAACCCAATGCGAATAATTTGACGAGTCATGACGGCCTCATCGCCTCCAGATGCACTGTAAACAATGGCAATACTAATGGAAAGTAGTAATAAAACCCCAAGCAGTAACCAACCATCAATGTGTATGGACTCTAAAAATCCTTTATTTTTACGGTAAACTTGCTGTGTTTGTAGGGGCTCAATTTTCACGTTTCTTCACCGGTATTTCTTCTGGATAGGTTTCTGGGAAAGTTTCTGGATAGTACATTTTTAAAAACTGTTCGATGACTTTTACCCCGATGGGGGCGGCTGTTTTGCTGCCGCTTCCTGAGTTTTCAGCAATGACTGAAATGGCTATTTTAGGATGATTGACGGGGGCAAACCCGATAAATAAAGAGTGATCATGCAATTTTTTGTCCAGTGTTTCTGCATCATAATCACCTGCGTTTAAGCTAAATACTTGTGCTGTACCTGTTTTTCCCGCTATTTTAAAGGGAAGGTGTTGTGCATGCTCTTGTGCTGTCCCTTTTTTACTGTGCATGACATTTTCCATGCTGGTAATGACCTTTTCCCAATTGGATATTTTTTTGATCTCAATTTGTTCTAAGGCTTCTGTTTTATGAGATCGAACGAGGTGAGGTCGAATGATTTTACCACGATTGGCAAGTATCGCGGTTGCCCTTGCAAGCTGCAGTGGCGTGGTAAGGTTGTAGCCTTGTCCAATGGATGAAATAATGGTTTCACCACGATACCAAGACTTGCCTTTGGTCTCTT
Source organism: Thiomicrorhabdus sp. (assembly GCA_021648625.1). GTDB lineage: Bacteria > Pseudomonadota > Gammaproteobacteria > Thiomicrospirales > Thiomicrospiraceae > Thiomicrorhabdus. The sequence continues at coordinate 13,131 of JAKISK010000029.1, forward strand.
TTTTCCATTTTTGCGAGGGTAGAATTCCTCTGGATTCGCCATGAATATCAATGCCTGTGTGAGCGCCAAATCCAAAAGGTGCGAGCGCGTTATGGATGTTATCAATTCCCATGTCTAGGCTGAGTTCATAAAAGTAGGTATCGCAGGACTCGACAATGGCTTTATTCATGTCGACAAGGCCATGGCCTGTTCGTTTCCAGTCACGATAGCGGTTGTTTTTGTAGGCTAAAAATCCAGGGTCGTATATTTTTTGATTGGGGGAGATAAAGTTGTTTTCAATTGCGCCTAGCGCCATGAAAGGTTTGGTGGTGGAACCTGGCGGGTAGCGTCCGTTAATGGCTCGATTGATAAAAGGACGGTTTGGATCGTTAACGAGCGCATTGTATGATTTATGATCAATGCCATCAACAAAAAGGTTAGGGTCAAAAACAGGCGTACTCACAAACGCGAGTACTTCACCTGTTTGAGGGTCAATGGCAATAATAGAACCACGCATTTCTCCCATGAGGGCTTCGGCGAATTTTTGGAGTTTAATGTCCAGAGTAAGGTGAATGTCTTTTCCTGGCGTTGTGGGCAGCGTCTCGAGTTTGCGGAGAATACGTCCACGAACATTGGTTTCAACTTGTTGAATACCTGGAGAGCCATGCAGGGTACTTTCGTAGTATTTTTCGACCCCCGATTTTCCAATGATGTCGGTACCCCGGTATGCTTTAGGGTCTAGCGTTGTTAACTCTTGTTGATTGATTCGTCCCACGTAACCCAGTGCGTGAACGGCCGATGCACCATGTGGGTAGGTTCGTTTAAGACGGGCGGTAAGCGTGATGCCAGGGTGTTTATGGCTAATGACTGAAAATTGTGCCGCTTGTTCTTCGCTTAAAGTAAAGGGGAGGGTGTAGCTTCTAGAGCGATTTTTCTGTTTAAACTTTTTAAAAAAATCATGAATTCGTTTGGGGTCTATGTTGTTTAGAATAACTTGTATGGCAAGGGCTGCGGAATCAATGTTGTCCATTTTCTCACGAATAAATTTAAGCGTGTAGACGGGTTGGTTATCGGCTAATAAAATATGATTTCGATCAAATATTTTACCGCGAGTGGGGGGGAGAATTTCGATGGAAATTCGGTTGCCTTCGGCAAGTCCTTGGTAACGTTCGTGTTCTACCCATTGCAATTGTGCCATGCGAGTAATTAACGTGGCAAAGAGAATAAGGGTGAAAATAAAGGCAATGTACAGGCGAAAACGAAACTGTTTTTTTTGATGAAATCGGTCGCTGTCACTGTTAAATTCGAGGTGTTCTGGCATCGGTTTTAAGTATCTTGGGCGCTAGTCATCAGCGGCCGTGTGTGAAATTTTTCCCAAACTGTAAGCAAGTACTGGCCAAAGTAAAATGCTTAGAGCGGGCATTGTCCAGTATTGTACAATCTCATTTCCGTTTAATACGGGGCTAAAAAATAGGTAGTTTAGTAGCTGGTAACTCATCATATATAAACTTATTAAAAAAGCCTGTTGCCAAACGGGATAGCCTTTAAAGCGTAATCGGTGGCGAATCATCAGAAAGGTAATCATGCTAAAGAGTAGCGCGTGAGAGCCTAGCGTAGTTTGATATAACGTATCGGCAAGCAGGCCTAGTAAAAAGGCAGAAAAAAGGTGGGTTCGATCTAAAAAATTGGCACACCAGTAGAGTAAAAAGAATAATGTTAAGGGGGGAATAACTGGAGAAGAGTGGCCAAATAATGCAATAGTATCGAATGCTAAGGCGATGATGTATGAAATTAATATCACCCAACGGGCTTGAGAGGTTTTAAGGCTAAAGAGTTTATTTGACATCTAAGGGTTCCTCTGTGGCATCTTCATTTAAGCTTTCATCTAAATCCTCATCAAAATTTAAGTAGGGAGTGGCTTGCGATAAAATAAGCACTTTATGGGATTGAAATAGATCTGCGACAGGGGTTGCTGTTACATCAAGGTAGGGGTTTCCGCCTTTATTTTCGATTTGAGTAATCACTGCAACGGGGTATCCCGCGGGGAATACCCCGCCTAAACCAGAGCTTTCTAATAAATCACCGATTTCAACTAAGCTGGTTTTAGGTATAAAGCCTAGTTGAGTGGTTTCATGCCCTGTTCCGCTTAAAATGCCTCGTTGACCTGTACGTTGAACTCTTACAGGGATTTGATGGTCAGGATCCGTGATTAACAATACGCGTGAGTGCGTGGGCGTGGTGTTGATGATTTGTCCCATGATTCCTTTTGAATCGATCACAGTTTGTTGCTCAATAACGTTGTTAAGTTGTCCTTTGTTTAGGGTTAAATATTGGGACAGCGGGTTATTGCTATAGTACGTTACAGTGGCTATTTTCAACGATTGCGTGTTGATTTTTCCAGCGGTTCCAAGCAGTGATTCTAGGCGAGAGACTTCAAGCTGAAGATTTGAAAATTGTTGTTGTTTTGCTTTGATTAGAAGTAATTCAGTTTTGAGTCGTTGGTTTTCAAGTTTAAGGGTGTCAACATTGGTAAAATCTGTGGTGGTTAGTTGATAGAACTGTTTTGGTAGTGTAGCGATGCGCTCAATGGGAGAAATAGTCGTCAAGAGTACACCACGAAAACTGCCCATTAACTGCCCATAATGGTCGGCAACCATTAGGACAATCGCAAGGGTAAATGCAATAACAAAGTGCATACCTTCTTGTTGGTGGGTGGTTAACTGGCTGATAGTTGACTCCTAGATCCGTAACTTCAATCTGGATAGCAGGGCTTAAGTTCTGCGCCGCAGTGACGATACGGATTCAGGCTAAGATTTAAAAATTATTCAAAGGAGAAAACATCTAGGCCTTTTTCATCCATTAACTCCAACGCTCGACCACCGCCACGTGCCACACAGGTCAAAGGATCGTCTGCAATAATCACAGGAATTCCCGTTTCTTCTGCAAGTAGCGTACTTAAGTTACGAAGCAAAGCGCCACCACCCGTTAGGACAATGCCATGTTCTGCAATGTCAGCTCCAAGTTCTGGCGGCGTATTTTCTAATGCGGTTCTTACTGCGCTAACAATGGAGGATAAGGGTTCATTTAGGGCTTCCAATACCTCGTTGCTGTTAAGCGTAAAGCGACGTGGAACCGCTTCTGCTATGTTACTGCCGTGCACCTCCATGGTATCGGGGTTCACTTCGTGGTAAGCCGTTCCAATGGTTTTTTTAATTTTTTCAGCGGTGGTTTCGCCAATAATCATGCCGTAATTACGACGAACGTATTTAATGATGGCATCATCAAAGCGATCTCCGCCTACTTTAACCGAGTCGGCCCACACAATACCGTTGAGTGATAAGGTCGCAACTTCCGTTGTTCCGCCTCCAATGTCGACGACCATGGAGCCTGTTGGTTCGCTGACGGGCATGCCTGCACCAATAGCCGCCGCCATTGGTTCTTCAATTAAAAAGACCTCACGTGCGCCTGCGCCTGCGGCGGATTCTCGGATGGCACGGCGCTCAACTTGAGTGGAGCCACAAGGAACACAGATCAAAACACGTGGGCTGGGTTGAAAAAACTTGGCTTCGTGCACTTTGCGAATGAACGATTGCAACATTTTTTCCGTCACTTCAAAATCGGCAATTACGCCGTCTTTTAAGGGACGAATGGTTTGAATGTCTTGATTTTCTTTTCCGAGCATCAGTTTGGCGTTTTCACCAACGGCAACAATGGAGCGGCTATTGCCGCCACGTTTACTGGTTCGGATAGAGACCACAGAAGGCTCATTTAAGACCATTCCTTTGCCACGGACATAAATGAGCGTGTTGGCGGTGCCTAAATCAATTGAAAGGTCATTTGAGAAGAGTCCCATGATTTTACGAAACATCGAGCGGCGTCCTTAAAATTTACAGATAAAATAAAGGCCGTATTTTAACTTAATTCATGAGGTCATAGAAGGTATATTCTTAAGTAAGGGGTGAAAATGTGTTTAATTTTTAGAAATGTACTTTTTATCTTGGGGGTTAGGCGCTTGATTTCTTAAGGACTTATGCAGAGAGGGTCTAAATATGTTATTTTATGCTGTTAAATTTTTTACATTTTGGAGAGAGTCGTGTCTTTAGGGAAAACGGAAGTTGAATATATTTCGCGATTAACGCAAATTGAAGTGCAAGAAGACGCTGTAGAAGGCGTCGCACAAAAGCTGTCCAATATTTTAGAGCTGTTTGCGCAAATGGAAGCCGCGGATACGCAAGATATCTTGCCGATGGCACACCCTTTGGATGCGGTTCAGCGATTAAGAGCGGATGTTGTGACTGAAATAGATCAGCATGAAAAACTACAAGCAATTGCCCCTGCGGCGGCAGAAGCACATTATTTAGTCCCCCAAGTTATTGAGTGAGCCATATCCAATGATGCATAACCTAACCATTAAACAAATGAGTGAGAAATTACGTGCGGGTGAATTTACAAGTGTGCAGTTGACCCAACACTATCTTGATCGAATTGATAAGTTCGATGCTGAATTAAACGCTTACATAACCGTTACGCCGGAGCTTGCGATAAGCATGGCCGAAGAAGCGGATAAACGAATTGCGGCAGGTGATGCCGAATTATTGACGGGAATTCCCGTTGCACATAAGGATATTTTTTGTACCGACGGCGTTAAAACCAGTTGTGCTTCAAAGATGTTGGATAACTTTATTGCGCCTTACGATGCCAATGTTGTGACGTTACTTAAAAAAATGGGCATGCCTATTTTGGGTAAAACCAATATGGATGAGTTTGCGATGGGTTCGTCTTCTGAGAGCAGTTATTATGGCGCAACCAAAAACCCTTGGGATCACAAGGCGGTTCCAGGCGGTTCTTCTGGCGGCGCGGCGGCGGTTATTGCGGCGGGCTTAGCGCCTATGGCAACGGGTACGGATACGGGGGGGTCAATCCGTCAACCAGCCTCTTTTTGTGGCATTACGGGCATTAAGCCCACTTACGGTGCTGTTTCTCGTTTTGGTATTATCGCTTACGCATCCAGTTTTGATCAAGCAGGCCCCATGACGCGTTCGGCGGAAGATTCTGCTTGGATGCTGAATGCAATGGCGGGGTTTGATGAACGTGACTCCACCAGCTTGGAGCGTGAAACACCGGATTATACGATCGAACTGGAGCGTTCATTAAAAGGGCTTAAAATTGGAGTTCCTGCGGAATATTTTGGTGAGGGCTTGGATTCAGAAGTCTCTGATGTAGTCAAAGCGGCCATTGCCGAAATAGAAGCGCTTGGAGCAGAAGTAGTTGAAGTGCATTTGCCCAATAAAGATTTAGCCGTACCTTCCTATTATGTCTTAGCGCCCGCGGAAGCTTCTGCGAATTTATCTCGTTTTGACGGGATGCGTTTTGGCTACCGTTGTGAAAAACCTAATGATTTAGAAGACTTGTATAAGCGCTCTCGTTCAGAAGGGTTTGGTGAAGAAGTTAAACGTCGAATCATGGTGGGTGCTTATGCGTTATCTGCGGGGTATTACGATGCCTATTATTTAAAGGCACAAAAGTTACGTCGAATGGTGCGTGATGATTTTATCAAGGCATTTAACGAGTGTGATGTCATTATGGGGCCTGTTGCGCCAACACCCGCTTTTAATATTGGTGAAAAATCAGACGATCAAGTCAGTATGTATTTATCGGATCTGTATACGATTCCTGTCAATTTAGCTGGATTACCAGCGCTGTCGGTTCCTGCTGGATTTGCGCAAGACCGACCCGTTGGATTGCACATTGTGGGGCCCTATTTTAGTGAAGCAAAATTACTGAATATAGGGCATCAGTTTCAGCAAGTTACCGATTGGCATACTAAAATGCCAGCACAGTACCAATAGGAGTGCGCAAAATGAGTTGGGAAGTCGTCATCGGGTTAGAGATTCATGCTCAGTTAACCACGAAATCAAAAATATTTTCAGGAGCCTCTACGGCCTATGGTGCTGCGCCAAACAGTCAAGCCTGCCCCATTGATATTGGAATGCCAGGTATGTTGCCCGTGCTAAACCAAGCCGTGATAGGAAAATCAATTCTATTGGGGCTTGCGCTGGATGCTGAGATTGGTAAACGTTCGGTATTTGATCGTAAAAATTATTTTTACCCTGATTTGCCAAAGGGCTATCAAACTACGCAATTTGAATTTCCGATAGTGGGTCAAGGAAAAATGGAAATCGAGTTAGAAGATGGTACCAAAAAAATCATTGGTGTCACGCGCGCACATTTAGAAGAGGATGCGGGTAAATCGGTGCATGGTTTGGTGCCAGGGCAAACGGGCGTTGATTTAAATCGTGCAGGTACGCCATTATTGGAAATTGTGTCAGACCCTGATATGTCGTCGGCCAAAGAGGCGGTTGCTTACGCTAAAAAAATGCATGAATTGGTTCAATATCTTGGTATTTGCGATGGAAACATGCAAGAAGGCTCTTTTAGAGTGGACTCTAATGTGTCGGTACGTCGTCCGGGTGAACCTTTGGGTACGCGTGCAGAATTAAAAAATATTAACTCCTTTCGTTTTATTGAGAAAGCGATTGAAATTGAAATTGAGCGTCAAATTGAATTGATTGAAAGTGGCGGTACGGTGGTACAAGAGACGCGTTTGTATGATGCGGATAACGATACAACACGGTCGATGCGTACCAAAGAAGATGCAAACGATTATCGCTATTTCCCTTGTCCTGACTTGTTACCCGTGATTATTACGGACGAGGACATTGAAGCGGTTAGGGCGACCATGCCAGAGTTACCCGATGCGAAGCGTGCTCGTTTTGTATCGGAATTTGGCTTGAGTGACTATGACGCAGCGGTCTTAACCAGTTCTAGAGCCATGGCTGAGTTTTTTGAACAGTTGGTGACATTGACCGACGCGAAAGACATTAAACTGTGTGCAAACTGGATGACATCAGGTTTTTCGGCTGCTTTAAATCGAGACGGCTTGTCGGTTGAAAAATCTCCTGTCAGTGCTAAAGGCTTAGCAGGCATGATTGTTCGTATTTTGGACAACAGTATTTCGGGTAAAATTGCCAAGCAGGTGTTTGATGCCATGTGGAAAGGGGAAGGCACGGCAGACGAAATTATTGAAGCGAAAGGGCTAAAGCAAATTACGGATACAGGCGCGATTGAAGCGTTAGTGGACGAGGTGTTGGCAAATAATCCTTCGCAAGTCGAGGCATATAAAGCAGGACAAACGAAGATGTTAGGCTATTTTGTTGGGCAAATTATGAAAGCTTCAGGGGGGCAAGCAAATCCAGGGCAAGTGAATCAAATGCTTGTAGCTAAATTAAAATAATGAAAAAAAATGGTTCAAAAAAACTTGAAAGGTTATAAAAAAACCTTATATTAGACATATAAATTACTTATTCCTTATAATGAGGGGTGAAATTAACTTTTTAAAAATATTATTTATTAAAGGAGCGTTCTCTATGAAGCGTATGGGTTTATTTTTATTAACAAACATGGCCGTTATTGCAGTTGCCATGTTGGCGATGAATATTTTAGGTGTAGGCAGCTACATGGAAGGCACCAGCCTTAACCTAAATAATCTGTTTATGTTTGCACTGATTTTTGGTTTTGCAGGTTCGTTTATTTCGTTGGCGA
>JAKISK010000030.1 GCA_021648625.1 Thiomicrorhabdus sp.
TTTTACTGACATCAGAGCCAAAGCAGGATTGATAAATGGCGAGGTCTTTATTGTAAAGAGCTTCTCCTTCATCGATGGCATCTAAATAGGGAGGAAACTCTTCAGCGGCTTCCCATTGTGCCATTTTGTCAGCTGAATAAACATAGGCACCATTGACGTACTCTTCTGGTGTAATATTAGGATTTTTTGCTTTAAAAAAGTCGACAAATTGTTGACGATCTTTTTCTGGATCAATCGTTGTCGCCATGCTGGATGTGGCTAGCACTGAAACCCCTAAAGATAACGCGATTAGTAATGTTTTTTTCATTCCAATCCTCCGCCCGAAAGCTCTGTATTGTTTGTACCCTAATCCCCAGATAGCAATGCGAATTAGAGTGTAAGTAATTGATGTGCATAGCAAATGTAAAAAAGACAACGTCACCTTATTGGTGATGCGTTCTTTTTTACATTTGCTAGGTGCGTCAAGGACTTGCGCCATAAACGTATTTTCTATCTGGGGATTAGGGTTGTAATCTTATGGCTCTTTAGGATGACAGGGTCATAACCTAAAGAGCTTGGTTTTAGACGCTTAAATTAGTGTAACGGCTCATATGACGCCTGAAAAAGTCAACTCTATGTTAAAAAATGTTCATTTACATTTGTAAACTCAAATTTTTTGTCTTGATCTGAACCTTTCTAGGGGATATCTGAGTTGTTACTAAGTTATTTTAATTTAAGAGTGGAGGAGCCTTTGGCACCCGTATTATCCACGACAGAGATCGCAACTTCATCTCCCGAATTGGCTTTAATTTTTACGGATACGTATGGATTTGCAGAAACAAAACCTGACCATTGAGCATCAACAGCCTTTGTGCCATTTACTGAGATTTCAACCGTTTCAATAAATTTGGCAGGGTGAGGCTTTCCTGTTTTTTTATCCATACGGTGACCAGACTCCATCGGGTGTTTAATAAGCGCCTTTACTTCAGCGACACCTGATTTAGATTTGCCACGCATTCTGATTTTAATAGACATATAATATTCCTTTTCGTAATCTGTTAAGCCGTTGTTTGGTATAAACTGTGAAGGTTTATATGGGCGTTATCCGCCACAACCACCGATGGTTACTTTCACTTCTTGTTCTGCTTTAAGTAGTTTTCCATCCGCTTTAACAATGGCGACTACATTCATGGTTTGTCCTAATTTAATTCGAGTTGATACAAATCCAAGTGCAGCGGGTGCAAACGTATACTCACACACTAATGGCATTGGATTTTTGCTGCCTAAAATGGCAATGGATTCTACGCCACTAATAGCCGTTGCATCGACGGTAATCGGAGTGACCGCACCGTTTTCCGCGATGGCGGGTGCTTTCAATTTAATGTCGCTGGATTCGGTTGCACTGTTTGAACCAAATACACTTGAAAGTGCATCATCGGTTGTTTTTGAACCAAATGCTTTTGTATTCCACTCTGCCAAAACGGTGGTTGGTATTAATAGCCCAGCATTAACGGCAACGGCTGTCGCGCTTGTTGCAAGGGTTCCTTTAAGAAAAGATCTACGTTTCATAAGAGTCTAACTCCCTAATTTTAAATGTAAGATGATTTGTAACGACTCAGCTAACCCCTGAAAAAGGTCAACTCTGTGTTAAAAAATGATCATTTACAGGTGTAAACTCACATTTTTCGCCTTGATTTGACCATTTTCAGGTGCCATCTGAGCCGTTACTTTGCATATTGACTACTCGCTGAGTAGTTACGATGATTTAAATGAATTACAGTGTGTAAATATAGTCAGTGATGGTATTGATTTCACTGTCAGTTAATATGCCGTGTCTTCCAAAAGGAGGCATCATACTATTGGGTACAACCTGACTTTCAGTCGTTCCCCAGATTTTATCGACTAATTTTTGTTTATCTGGAAAGCGTAACTTCATTGCAACCAGTGCGGGGCCGATATTGCCTGGCATGGATCCACCTTTGATAGCATGACATGCTAAACAGTTTCCTTTTGAACGAGAGAATGATAACTTTTTACCCTCTTCAATGGTTGCCGCAGAGGATTCTGTAGCCATAACGGTGATTGGTGTTGAAATGACAAGCCCTGAAATTGCTAGAGCTGTCAGTAGGTGCTTCAGTTTAGAAATCATTATCTTCTTTCCTTCTAAAAGTATCTTTCAACGTTCCCATTTGATTGCAATGGGAGTCTTTTTCTACTTAAATCCCTAAATCCCTAGATAGAAAATACGTTTATAGCGCAAGCCCTTGACGCACCTAGCAAATGTAAAAAAGGACGCATCACCAATAAGGTGACATTGTCTTTTTTACATTCACTATGCACATCAATTGCTTACACTCTAATTCGCATTTCTATCTGGGGATTAGGGTTAAAGCGATTTTTCGCTCTTTGTTTTGTAGCTTACTCAGTTGGATAATAAACGCAAGGTTTTTAAGTACTCTATGGCTATAGTATTTTTAATCAGTCACAAGTATTTATTTATAACGATATATTAGGGAACGGTTATTTGTTTATCTTTCAATAACTTGCCGTTTTTATGTTCAAAAATAGATATTTGTTGTTGTAAATTTGTATTGGCTGACATTCTTGCTTGCTTGAGCAGATACTGGGTTCTTTTTAGGTTGCCAATGTTGAATTGAGCGAGGGCTAAAAAATAGTAGGCTTCAGCGGTTTGTTGTTTTTTGGCATAAATCTCAGAGAGTTTTTTATAGGCTTGGTAGGTGTATCGTTGGTTTTTGGTGTGTGTCTTTAAAAGATGAATGGCTTTTTCATCCTTATTTTGATGGAGCAATAGGTTGCTGTAGTGTATTAATAGGGCGGTGTTTTTTGGGTAAAGTGCCATGAGGTAATCTGCTTGGCGGTTTGCAAAGCGAATAAGGTTGGGAGAGGAGTGTTGTACGACAGCTTGCAGTAATTGTGTGGTGTACAAAATACGATTGGGATTATTGTTTACAAGGGTTTGTAGGCATTGAAAATTAGCAGGTTTGGTAGGGGGGGGGGTAAATTTTAGGGCGTTTTGGTAGCACTGTTCGTCGGCAGTTAAGGGGGAGGTGGTGATTTTTGTAAGTGATTGATTTTTTTGTTTTAATTTAAGTTGAATTAGGGTTAGGTCATTGCTGGTTTTCTTTTGGGAATGTGTGGGCAAGTTTTGTGCACGATTATCCGCTTCGGCAATGCGGCGTTCGGTCACAGGGTGTGAACGGAGTATCTCAGGAATTTGAGACGTGTTGCTTTGGCTCGCTTTTGCCAAGCGGTTAAAAAATTGGCTCATGGCATGAGGGTTATACCCTGCTTGGCTTAAAAACTGGATGCCGATATGGTCGGCTTCGGATTCATGCAATCGAGAATTTTTGAGTTGTTGTTCAATGTCTAAACTCATGCCAGCTATTAGCGTGGGGTATACCGCTGAGCTGTCGTGCATACCAATTAAAATGGCCGCAAGAAGTGTTGCAAAGGTATTGATGTTACTTCGTTTGCTGTTGGTTTCATGCCCCCTGGAGATATGGTTTTGAGTGACATGCGCTATTTCATGTGCGATGACTGCGGCAAGTTCGTCTTCACTTTTTGCCGCAGAAATAAGCCCTGTATGAATGCCGATAACACCGTTGGGCCCAGCAAATGCGTTGATATTTGGGTTGTCGATCACGTAAAAACGGAATGGACGAGATTCACCAATTTGACTCGCCATTTTATGCCCGATTTTTCGAATATAGTCGACAATATCAGGGTCGTAATTTAAGTTGTATTGCGTATGGAGTGCGGTCGTGAATGCCCGTCCGAGCTCTTGTTCCAGCTCAATATTGTACTCAATTAAATCGGAGGAGCCTAAATCGGGTGGCGTTGCGGCATTGAGCAAGGTGGCGGGGAGGAATGAGATGAGCAATACCGCTAAGAAGTGATAAAATGGCATTTTGAGTGCTTTTATAGATAAAAAATGAGTGTTCATTGAGTCTCAATCAAATTTTTTTAAGAGAATGTATCGTGGATATTATAGTAGATAGTAAGGGATTCGCGTGTCCGATGCCAGTGATTAAGCTTAAGAAAGCATTAACGCAATACCCTGATAAATCGTGTGTGTTTTTATTGGCTTTAACGGATACGGGGGGGATGAAAGATGTTCCTGCCTTCTGTCGGCAGCAGGCGTTAGAGTGGGCGTTGCAACAAGAGAAGCCCTTTATTGAGTTTAAAGTGTGGCGAAAAAGCGACGTATTCTTATGTGAAGGGGGGGGGTAAAATGAATGAGCTTTCCTCAGAACAGTTAAGCATCATACACACCAAAGGCACGCTGGATTGGGCGTATCCCGTGTTTATTCTCGCCAGCACTGCGGCGGCTATGGATAAAAAAGTGGAGCTGTTTTTTACGTTTTACGGGTTAAATTGTTTGTTAAAAGACACCCGTGGGCTCAAAGTCTCTCCATTAGGAAACCCAGGTATGGTGATGAAAAGCCCTGTTGGCCCCGATTGGCTAAAAAAAGTGGATTGGAATAAAGCCCTTCCAGGGTTGGTTTGGACGTTGCCCGGAGCGGCGATGTTAGCCACGTGGGGCTTTAAAAAACAGATGTTAATGGAAGGGCAAGTGCCAGTGGAAGAGTTGCGGGCGCTTTGTCTTGAACTGGGCGTGAGCATGACGGCTTGCCAAATGACGATTGATTTGATGGGATACCAACAATCGGATTTTATTGAATCCATTTCATTTTCAGGTGCAGCGACCTATTTTGCCAATACGCCTAAAACACAGAGTTTATTTATATAATCTTATATAACGTTTTTTTAACAGAAATTGATAGAATAACCCAAACGCATATTTTTAATAAAAAGTGAAGTTATGAAACCATTTGAAAAAGGTATTTATTTACTGCCCAATTTAATGACCACTGCGGCATTATTTGCGGGGTTTTATGCCGTAATTGCAGGCATTCAAGGAAATTTTGAATTGGGAGCCATCGCCATTTTAGTGGCGATGGTGTTGGATGGACTGGATGGGCGAATTGCTCGGATGACGAACTCGTGCAGTGCGTTTGGTGCAGAGTATGACAGCTTGTCAGACATGGTCTCGTTTGGGTTAGCTCCCGCATTATTAATGTTTCAGTGGATTTTGCATGACTTTGGCAAATTAGGTTGGCTCATCGCCTTTATTTATACCGTGGCGGCGGCATTACGTTTGGCGCGTTTTAATACGCAAGTGGGTGTGGCGGATAAACGGTATTTTCAAGGACTGCCAAGCCCCGTCGCGGCGGGCGTATTGGCCGCATTGATTTGGATGATAGAGTCGAACCAACTGGAAAATATAGCGATGCCCGTTGTGGCATTAGTTTTAACGCTTGTGGTGGGGTTAATGATGGTTAGCAATATTCGTTTTAGCTCCTTCAAAGAGTTCAATTTAAAAGGCAAAGTCCCTTTTATGACCTTGTTGATTATCGTGCTTATTTTGGTGGTTATTACATGGGAGCCACCCACCTTATTGTTCCTTATCTTTTTAACCTATATTTTATCGGGTCCCATTGTTACGCTTGTGACCTTAAAAAAAACACGCGCATTGCGTAAAGAGCAACGTGACGAAGGCGTTACGGGCAGTGATGCTAAAAGCAGTCAGGATGGAAATGGTTCTGATAAGAACGACGACAAGAGCGGAGACAAGGAATGAAAGATCACCTAATCATATTTGATACCACTTTGCGAGATGGCGAGCAAAGCCCTGGTGCCTCGATGACCAAAGAGGAAAAAGTTCGAATCGCCAAACAGCTTGAAAAATTACGCGTGGATGTAATTGAGGCAGGGTTTCCAGCGGCAAGCCAAGGCGATTTTGAATCGGTTCAAGCGGTTGCTTCGGTGGTTAAAGAGTCAATTGTGTGTGGATTAGCACGTGCTGTAGAAAACGATATTGTGCGTGCCGGTGAGGCCATTAAACCCGCCAATGCAGGGCGTATTCATACCTTTATTGCAACCTCCCCCATTCACATGGAAAAAAAGTTACGCATGTCGCCCGATCAAGTGGTGGAACGTGCGGTATGGGCGGTTAAAAGAGCGCGTGATTTTACCGATGATGTTGAGTTTTCGCCAGAGGATGCCGGGCGCTCGGAGCTGGATTTTTTATGCCGAGTCATTGAGGCCGCAATTGATGCGGGTGCGACGACCATTAATATTCCTGATACGGTGGGTTATAACGTACCCAACCAGTTTGGTAGCTTATTTAAAGCGCTGATTGAGCGTATTCCAAATTCAGATAAAGCCATTTTTTCGGCGCACTGTCATAACGATTTAGGGTTGGCTGCTGCCAACTCATTAGCCGCGGTTAGAAACGGTGCGCGTCAAGTGGAGTGTACCTTAAATGGACTGGGTGAACGCGCAGGCAATGCTGCGTTAGAAGAAGTGGTGATGGCAATTAAAACCCGCCAAGATATTTTTGAGGTGGACACGCGTATCAACACCCAAGAAATATTAGCCACGTCTCGTTTGGTTTCGAACATTACTGGTTTTGCGGTACAGCCCAATAAAGCCATTGTGGGCGCGAATGCGTTTGCACACGAATCGGGAATTCATCAAGACGGCGTGTTAAAGCATCGAGAAACCTATGAGATTATGCGTGCCGAGGATGTAGGCTGGAGCACCAATAAAATGGTCATGGGCAAACATTCAGGGCGTAATGCGTTTAAAACACGCTTAGAAGATTTGGGGGTTTCGTTTGAAACCGAACAAGAGCTAAACGATGCGTTTATGCGCTTTAAAGAGCTAGCAGACCGTAAGCATGAGATTTACGATGAAGACCTACAATCATTGGTAACCGACAACAACAATCAACGGGTTGAAAATGACAGTTATCGACTGATCTCATTAAAGGTTTCAATGGAAACGGGAGAGCTCTCAAAAGCAGAAGTGGTCTTGTGGGTGCAAGGTGAAGAGTTAAGTGCCGAATCGACAGGCGCAGGTGTGGTGGATGCGGTTTTTAAAGCCATTGAATTTTTGGTTAAATCGGGTACGTGTTTGGAGTTGTACTCGGTAAGCAATGTCACCAATGGCACGGATTCTCTGGGCGAAACCACGGTTCGACTTGAAAAGGGTGGGCGTATTGTGAATGGCATGGGATCGGATACCGATATTGTTTTGGCGTCGGCCAAAGCGTATGTGAATGCGTTAAATAAAATTGTAGGCGAGCGGGTAAAAGACCATCCGCAAGCCTCTGTTTGATGTGTGTTAATATGCGGATTTTTTTGTGCCTAACGTAACGTTTTCAAATGCTTTATTTGAGCAAATGGGGGGCGTTAATTGGCAACGCCGTTCTGAGCTATCTTCTCGTCAATCTTTAGATGCAGAGAAAGAGGAACAAAGTGATTCAAGCTCTGTGAGTGATAAAAAAGTCGAACGCGCAATCAACCGCCATGCCGTTGTGGTTCTGGGATCAGGACTGGATGATATTTGGCAAAATGATGCGCAACAAGCGTGGTTGCTTTGGCAAAATATTATGACCGTTTTTGGCTGGGATGAAACGCAAGTGGCTTTTTTTGATACGGCACACTTGGTGTCAGAAGAGATGGTTTTTGCAACCGTAGAAGAAGTGATTGAGCTGGGCGTTGACTGGATCTTGACCATGGATGATGAGCATGCGCTGTCTGAAATGTTGCAAGAAGGCGTGCAAGTGGTTGCTGTTCCCGATATAGAATCGATGCTCATGGATCCATACGCAAAGCAGTCGTTTTACACAACGGTTGTCTCTCTATCTGAGCAACGGTAAGTTTTTTGACGTGGATGAATTTAGTTATTTAGAGCCGATGCAAGAGGCAGATTTACCTTGGGTTTTGGCGTTAGAAAGCCGTTCGTACGATTTTCCGTGGAGCAAAAAAGGCTTTGAAAATTGTTTTGAACAAGGGCTAAGCTATGTATTTTACAGCGCCGAAGGGAAGAAGCTGGGGTATTGTTGTATTCTAACCGTGCTGGATGAAGCGCATATTTTAAATGTATGCGTGGCAACGGAATGCCGTGGGCAAGGGGTTGCTAAAGCCGCATTAATAAAGGTGTTGAGCAAGTTAGAATCAGGGTTATACCGTCTTGTTTTATTGGAAGTTCGTCACTCAAACCAGCCCGCAATAAAGCTGTATCAATCGTTAAACTTTCATCAAGATGGGGTTCGTAAAAATTACTATCGGGTTAATGGCTGGGATGAAGGCCGCCAAGAATTAGTGGAAGGTCGAGAAGACGCAATTTTAATGTCTTTTGCGTGTTCGTAGGTTTGTCTAATCGCCTTATAAAGAGGGGGGAGGGAATTAATTAAATTCCCCCCCCTCTCATTCTCGCTGGATATTTGAGTTGTATTGAATTCAGGTTTAGGTACGCAGTTCACTTGGAATGGTTTTTGCCAAGGTTTGCGCCATCTCTTTGTAGAGTTTTGGGTTGGCGGTTAGAATGTTGCCGCTGTTTAGAAAATTCTCCCCCCCCTGAAAGTCCGTGGCGAGCCCGCCTGCTTCTTGAACGAGGAGCGCGCCTGCCGCGATGTCCCAAGGTTTTAAGTTGAACTCCCAGTAGCCATCAACGCGCCCACTGGCAACGTAGGCTAAATCAAGTGCCGCAGACCCTGCGCGACGTACGCCAGCGGTTGAGGTCATAAAGGATTTTAAACTGGCCATGTAGCTGTCTAGGTAGCTAAAATCATGGTAAGGAAATCCCGTTGCCAGCAGTGCGTTATTGAGGGTTTTTTGTTGGCTAACACGCATGCGGTGATTGTTTAAAAATGCACCGCGTCCACGGCTGGCGGTAAACATTTCGTCGCGAACGGGGTCGTAAATTGCGGCATGGGTTAGCTTGCCTTTCTCTTTTACGGCAATGGAAACGCAGAATTGTGGAAATTGGTGCAAAAAGTTGGTGGTGCCGTCCAGAGGGTCAATAATCCACTCCACATCGGACAAACCATATTTTGTTTTTTTGGCTTTTTTAAGCCCGCTTTCTTCTGCTAAGATGGCGTGCTCAGGGTAGTATTTTTGAATGATTTTGATAATGGTATTTTCGGCTTCTTTGTCCACTTCACTGACGTAGTCGTTTTTGCCTTTATGTTCGATGTTTAATTGATCAATTCGTGCATAGTGGTGCATAATGTTTCCACCAGCGGCGCGAGCGGCTTGGGTGGCAATGTTAAGAAGAGGGTGCATGAAAAAGCGTTCCTTTTAAGGTATTTGGGTAAAATTTGTACGATTATAACGGAAATAGAAGATGATTGAAGATTACAGTCTTAATACTGGATTGGCAAAAATTCGCGTGGTGTTGGTGGAAACCTCACACCCTGGAAATATTGGCGCGGTTGCCAGAGCAATGAAAAACATGGGGTTAAGCCAGTTGGTATTGGTGAATCCCAAAGAGTTTCCAAGCCAAGTTGCCTCAGCAAGAGCATCCAGTGCCGCGGATGTTTTGGATGGTGCAACGGTGGTTGCTACGTTGGATGAGGCGTTGGTGGGCACTAAGTTGGTCTTTGGTTCGAGTGCGCGCTTACGGAAAGTCTCGTGGCCTCAGTTGGATGTACGTGAAACAGCAAAATTAGCGTTAGAGACGGTAGATGAAGGTGAGGTGGCGTTGGTTTTTGGTCGTGAAAACTCGGGTTTGAGTAATTTAGAGATGGATAAATGCCACTACTTAAGTCATATTCCTTCAAACCCAACCTATTGCTCGTTAAACATTAGTGCGGCGGTTCAGGTCTTTGCTTATGAGTGTTTGATGGCTTCGAATGTACGTTCGGTTCATGCAAAAAATGATCGTGCAAAGTTAGCCAATACCGAACAGTTGGAAGGCTTTTATGAACACCTATTTCAGGCTTTACAGGATATTGAATTTTTAGATCCCGATAAAAATGCACGCTTTATGCGTCGTATGCGCCGTTTGTATAATCGAGCGCAGTTAGATGTGAAAGAGATTGATATCTTAAGGGGCATTTTATCTGCCGCACAACGAAAGGCATTAACATCAGGAACAAAGGACGATGTTTAAACGATTAAAATCGGATCTTCGTATTGTATTTGAACGAGATCCCGCTGCACGAAATACGTTTGAGGTGTTAACAACCTACCCTGGTGTGCACGCCATTTTATGGTATCGGTTGGCGCATTGGTTTTGGAATGTTGGATTGAAGTGGGTGGCGCGTTTTATCTCAACCATTGCGCGTTGGCTTACGGGGATAGAGATTCACCCAGCGGCAAAAATTGGCGAACGTTTTTTTATTGATCACGGCATGGGCGTGGTGATTGGGGAAACCGCTGAAATTGGGGATGACTGTACGTTGTACCATGGTGTAACATTGGGTGGAACCTCTTGGCAAAAAGGAAAACGTCATCCAACCTTAGGCAATGGCGTGGTGGTTGGTGCTGGCGCAAAGGTGTTGGGGCCAATTGAGATTGGCGACAATGCACGAATCGGTTCCAATGCTGTGGTGGTCAAACCTGTTTCGGCAGGCAAAACGGTGGTTGGTATTCCTGGTCGAGAAGTCGTTCAAAAAGATAATGATTTGGAAAAACGTCGCGCGAAGATGGCTGAAAAAATTGGCTTTGATGCCTATGGGGTAGGGCAGGAGATGGCAGACCCTGTTGAAAAAGCGATTTACAGTTTGTTGGATCATGTTCAGGTACAGGACGAAAAAATGGCTGCGATGGCACAAGAGCTTGAAAAATTGGGTGGAAAACGCATTGATACTAAATTACCAAAATTGGATGATGTTGTTTTTGAGCCGAATGATCCTATTCAAGCCGCGCATTTAAAATCAGAATAATTCTTGAGTTAAATGGTGGGTTATTATAGAATTCGAAGACTACATTAATATAATTGATTTGAATTACTATGAAGTTGACATCTAAAGGGCGTTATGCGGTGACCGCAATGATCGATATTGCCTTAAATCAAGGTAAGGGAGCGATTACGCTCTCTTTAATATCTGATCGACAAGGTATTTCGCTCTCGTACCTAGAGCAGTTGTTTTCAAAATTAAAAAGAGCAGGGCTGGTCTCCAGTGCGCGTGGGCCAGGTGGCGGTTACCGCTTAAGTCGGGATGCAGGCGAAATCTCTGTAAGTGAAATCATTCATGCGGTGGACGAGTCGGTGGATGCACGAAAATGCACGGGGCGCGGCAATTGTAACGGTGGTGGAGAGTGCTTGTCGCATGAGTTGTGGTCAGATTTAAGTGAGACGATTGATGTTTTTTTAAAAGGCATTACTTTGCAGAGTATTTTGGATAAAAAATCGACCGAGTTGCAAAAAGAAGTTTCATTCGACTAATATATCCCTTGATTGAGTAAACGCTTACACTCTAAATTCGTATTTCTATCTGGGGATTAGGGTTAAATGATCAGTTATAAAGTGAGTAAAAAAATATGGCAGTGACATTAACGCAAGCGGCATCGGATCGAGTTGAAAAAATGCTTGCAAAACGTGGGCATGGTATTGGATTGCGTGTCGCCACAAAAGTCAGTGGATGCGCAGGGTTTTCTTATGTTGTGGATTATGCGGATGATATTCAAGAAGGCGATGCGGTGTTTGAAAGTTTTGGCGTTCAAGTGATTGTGGATGAAAAGAGTTTGCAGAACATTGAAGGCATGGAGATTGATTACGTTCAAGAGAGTCTGTTGAATGAAGGGTTTTCTTTTAATAACCCTAAGGTTAAAGACAGCTGTGGGTGTGGAGAGTCATTTACTGTTTAGTTTTTGTGGGTCGAACATCAATTTAAACCCGACCTCATGTCGGGTTTTTTTGTTTTTGTGCAGGTTTGATGAATAGTTGTTAAAATATCCTGACTAAAATTTAAAGCGGTCTTTGCACGAGAGGGACGCGCGCGCGCGAAAAGTGATAAAGTTTGACTGATTGAGGTGAAAATCAGGTATGTTTTAGCCTTTTTTATCCGTGTACCCTTTCGTGCAAAGGCCTCAAAGAGGGTAACCACGTGCAAAGAACGTTTTCCATAATAAAACCCGATGCGGTGACAAGAAATTTAATTGGTAAAATTTACCAGCGATTTGAAGCGAATGGTTTGCGCATTGTTGCGGCAAAAATGAAACGCTTAACACGAGAAGAGGCCGAAGGGTTTTATGCCGAGCATAAAGGGCGTGAATTTTATGAGCCTTTGGTGGCGTACATGATCTCGGCTCCCATTATGGTTCAGGTATTGGAAGGCGAAAATGCGATTGCTAAAAATCGTGAAATCATGGGCGTTACTGACCCACTTAAAGCAGAGCCGAATACCATTCGAGCAGATTTTGCCGTCTCGTTACGCGAAAATTCAGTACATGGTTCAGACTCTGTTGAGAGTGCAGCGCGTGAAATTGAATACTTTTTTACCCCCTCTGAATTGTGTGATAGGCCTTAATGGAATTGGCGGATAACCAAGCCTCTAAAAAAATCCCCCCCCCTATCGAACGGTGCAATAAAGTCGATTTATTAGGGATGGATCGTGAGATGATGGCGGCTTATTTTGTTGAAATAGGCGAGAAGCCCTTTCGAGCAACCCAAGTGATGAAATGGATTCATCAAATGGGCGTTAGCGATTTTGATGAGATGACAAATTTAAGTAAGGCTTTGCGTGAAAAGTTAAAACTGCTTGCGTATATTCGTACCCCTAAAATCATTGCTGAACAATACTCTGAGGATGGCACCATTAAATGGTTGCTGGAAGTTGACCAAAAAAATGCCGTTGAGGCCGTTTTTATTCCTGAAAAAAATCGCGGTACGCTCTGTATTTCATCTCAAGTTGGCTGTGCATTAGAGTGCAGTTTTTGCTCAACAGGGCAGCAAGGGTTTAACCGTAATTTAGAAAGCTGGGAAATTGCCGCTCAAATGTGGGCGGCCAACAAAGCGTTGGGATGTAAGCCTAAAGAGGAGCGCCGTATTTCTAATGTGGTCTTTATGGGGATGGGGGAACCGTTGTTAAATGTGACGCACACCTTTCCTGTGGCACGACTTTTAATGGATGATTTTGCTTACGGTTTGTCAAAGCGTCGGGTGACTATTAGTACCGCTGGTGTGGTGCCTGCGATTGATAAAATTAAAGCTGAGGTGGATGTGAGCTTAGCAATTTCGTTACATGCGCCCAATAATGCACTGCGAAATACGCTGGTTCCCATTAATAAAAAGTACCCGTTAGAGGTTTTAATTCCCAGCCTATATCGCTACGTTGAGGGGGGGCACAGTAAAAAGCATGTCACCATTGAGTATGTCATGCTCGATCAAGTGAATGATCGCGTTGAGCATGCGCAT
This sequence comes from Thiomicrorhabdus sp., assembly GCA_021648625.1. GTDB lineage: Bacteria > Pseudomonadota > Gammaproteobacteria > Thiomicrospirales > Thiomicrospiraceae > Thiomicrorhabdus. The sequence goes on from JAKISK010000030.1 coordinate 13,213, forward strand.
GAATTGGTGGCTTTATTGGGTGAGTTGCCTTGCAAGGTCAATTTGATTCCATTTAATCCGTTTCCAAATACCGACTATACGCGTTCTTCAAATAATGCCATTCATCGTTTTAGAGCGATATTGGAAGAGGGAGGGTTAAATGTGACTGTGCGCAAAACACGCGGTGAAGACATTGATGCCGCATGTGGCCAGTTAGCGGGGAAAGTGTCTGACCGAACTAAACGAACAGTGCATCGCGTTGAGTTTGATGTGGCAGCGCGTAATGACGTGTTGGATGTTTTAAAAGGAGTGCCATGATGGAAAATAAAACGTTAGAGGAAAGCACCTCTTTAAATGCGCTATTGTCCAGCACTCGTGAAGCGCAAGGGTTAAGCTTGGAGCAAGCTTCTAGGCGCTTAAATTTATCCTTGGAACAGCTAGAAAAGCTTGAAAAAAATGGCTTAGAGCCCGAAAAGCTAAGCACTTTTGAGCGCGGATACGTTCGCAACTATGCTCGCTTATTGGGGCTTGAAGAAGCATTGATTGACCATTATTTTGTAGACTGTCATCATAAGTACAGTACGCTGCACTCGGTTAAAGAGTATGGTTGCTCGACCCAAAAGCCCTTATTGGGTCGTTCGATTATTAAATGGCTATTTGTTTTAGCGTTGGTTGGATTGGTGCTTCTCTTGACGGTACCTGTGTTTTCCGACTAGCGGAGTAATTACGTGTAATAATAAGAGACTTTTGCACGAAAGGATACACGGATAAAAAAGGCTAAAATATACCTGATTTTCGTTAAAAACCTTGCGAATAGCTGGCTATTCTCTGCGGTTTTCGCCTCAATCAGTTAAATTTTATCACTTTTTTCTCTCGCGCCCCTTTCGTGCAAAGATATCAACTAAGAGAAAAAAGGCATTATGGTACAAAAAATTTCAGCCGTGAGGGGCATGAATGATATCCACGGAGAGGCTGCGGATGCGTTTGATTATTTGGTAACGACTGCAGAATCGACATTTAAACAGTATGGTTATCGTTCGATTCGTTTGCCGATTGTTGAAAAAACCGAGTTATTTTGTCGCTCAATTGGGGAAGTTACCGACATTGTTGAAAAAGAGATGTATACGTTTGCGGATCGCAATAATGAAAGTTTGACCTTACGACCCGAAGGCACCGCTGGGTGTGTTCGCGCAGTGGTTCAAGGTGGGTTAGCGTATAATCAAATTCAAAAATTGTTTTATACGGGGCCTATGTTTCGTTATGAACGTCCCCAAAAAGGGCGTTACCGTCAGTTTCACCAAGTGGGCGTGGAGGTCTTTGGTTTAGCAACGCCTGATGTGGACGCGGAGCTGATTGTCTTAACCGCTCGATTATGGGAAAAACTCGGGTTAAACAATCTTGAGTTGCAAATTAATTCGCTTGGCAGTCAAGAAGCAAGAGTGTCCTACCGTGAGAGATTGATTGCCTATTTAAACGATTATAAAGATCAGTTGGATGAAGACAGTTTGAGGCGGTTGGATTCCAATCCATTACGAATTTTAGATACCAAAAACCCTGCAATGCAAGCCATTGTTGAAGGGGCACCGAAATTGATTGAGCATTTAGACGCAGAGTCGGTTGAGCATTTCGAGCAACTTAAAGCGCACCTTGATGATTTGGACATTGCCTATGTGATTAACCCAAACTTGGTACGGGGGTTGGATTACTATAATCGAACCGTGTTCGAATGGGTAACAACGGAGCTTGGTGCGCAAGGCACGGTGTGTGCCGGTGGGCGTTATGATGGCTTAGTGGAACAAATTGGTGGCAAGGCAACCCCAGCGGTTGGATTTGCGATGGGCATTGAACGATTAACGGCATTATTAATGGATCATGATAAAGTCCCCGTGCTAGCGAAACCGGATATTTATGTGGTTTTGGTGGGGAACAATGTTCAGCGCTCAGGGTTGATACTTTCTGAAAAAATTCGCAAAGCGCTACCTCATATCAATGTTCAGATGAATTGTGGGGGGGGGAGTTTTAAAAGCCAGTTTAAAAAGGCAGATCGCTCGGGTGCTCGTTATGCCGTGGTATTAGGCGAGCAAGAGATGAGTGATCAAGTGGTCTCTATTAAGCCATTAAGAGAGACAACGGAACAAATTACGGTAAGTTGGGATGCATTAACTGAGCATTTAGTTCAGCTAATGTCTGTTTAATCAATTGTTAGGATACAAAGGTTTTAAGAGTTATGAGTCGTTACGATACAGAAGAAGAGCAAGTTGAAGCCATTAAAGGTTGGTGGAAAAAAAATGGAACACAGTTATTAACATTACTGTTGGTTGGCGTGATTGCGATTTCAGGTTGGCGTTATTGGACGAATGCACAATACGTGGGTTCAGCAAACTCCTCAAGCTTATTTGAAGCGTTACAAGCGAATATGCAGCGCGGTACGTTTGGTGAAGTGTCTCGTGAAGCATTAAAATTGATTCAAGATGAACCAGATAGCCCTTATGCGGTAAGTGCGGCGATGATGTCTGCGAAGTACAGTTTGGATAAAGGCGAAGTTGAAGAGGCCTTGGCGCAGTATTCATGGATTTCTGAACAGGCTCAGGATGCTCAGTTAAGAAATATTGCATACCTTAATTTAGCTCGAATTCAAATGGATTTAAAAAAGTTTGATGAAGCACAAAAACAGCTGGATTTTTTGGCAAAAGCAAATTTAAAAGGGGCTGAAAAATCCGTGCTGGATTATACTTCGGGGCTGTTGGCCATTGCACAAGCGAATCCAGAAGGAGCGCTAGTTGCCTTTAAGCGCGTGGTTGAAAACGAAAAAACAGAAAGCAATTTATTGGGCTTGGCTCAAGTTCAGTTGGATGATTTAACGCATTAATTTTTTTAGTGGCGCAAATTAGCTCAGATAATTCAAATGTATATATAGGTTTATGTAAAAGAATGAAAACGCGTTTTATTTTGGCTGGGGTTTTGGCCTCTATTTTTTTGGGCGGATGCTCTACATCTCCAATAGAGCGAGAACCAACGGTTCTTGCACCTCTTGACAGTGTTTATTCGCTTAAAAAAAATTGGCAAATTGAAACGGAGAGAATGCCAAATCGAGATTCGGAGGGGTTGTTTTTTACAGAAGATGATTCTCGTCTTTATGTCGCCACGGCCACAGGTTTTTTAGTGGCACTAAAAAAAGAGGAGACCTCTCGTTGGAAAGATCAGGTGGCGTGGCAAGTAAAGTTTGCATCAGAAGTGGTGTCTGGTCCTGCCAAACAGGGCAATCAACTTGTGCTTGGAACGGCAAAGGGGTTATTGATTTCGTTATCTGCGGCAAATGCTCAAATTAAATGGCAAACCCAGTTATCCAGTGAAGTGATGAGTTACCCAGTGATTGCGCAACAACGAATTTTTACCCGAACGGTTGATGGTAAATTGTACGCGGTTGATGTTAACACGGGCGAAATTATTTGGATTGTTGAGCATGAGATGCCCAAGCTCTCTTTACGTGGTTCTCCCGCAGTGCTATACAGTGAAGAGGTGGTGTATGTTGCTTGGGAGAGCGGCATGATTCAAGCGCTTTCGGCAAGCTCTGGTACCTTGTTATGGGAAACCAAAATTGCGACGCCAAAAGGGCGTACAGATCTTGAGCGTATTGTGGACATTCAGGCCAGTTTAGTGATGAAAGAAGGGCGTTTAGTTGCGCTAGGCTATCATGGTAAGCTGGTTGCCATTAATCCATTGAATGGCAAGTCTGTTTTTGAAAAACCACTTTCTGGTTATCGAGATTTTGTGGTGGACAGCGATCGAATTTATGTCGTAAACGATTCCGATATTTTGTATGCTTTTGATTTATTCAGTGGGGCACTGTTGTGGACGCAAGACGCGCTCAAAAGTCGCCAAGTTGCAGATTTAATGTTTTATCAAGATGATCTATTGGTCTCGGATAGCTGGGGCTATTTGCATTGGATTAATCGAGTGCAAGGCACAGAGACAGCGCGTGTAAAGCACAGTAATGAATACGGGGATGGTAACCGAATTTTACGGCTCAAAGTAGACGGCAATCGAATTACAGTCTTGGGTGATGATGGTGTTATTACCCAGTATGACGTTGAGCCATCTAATTTAATCCTTTTTAAAGAAGCGCACTCAGAATAGTCTAATTTTTTTAAATTCTGATAAACACAGGACCCCCCTAAACCGTGAGTAAACCCGTTATCGCCTTAGTAGGGCGACCAAATGTTGGAAAATCTACTTTATTTAATCGTTTAACTCGATCGCGTGATGCGATTGTGGCCGATTTTCCTGGCTTAACACGAGATCGCCAATATGGTACTGGTCGGTTAGGAAGTTATCCTTATATTGTGGTGGATACGGGAGGGTTAAGTGGTGAAGATGAGGGCGTTGATCCTTTAATGGCAGGGCAAGTAAAGTCCGCGTTAGAAGAAGCCGATGCCGTTGTATTTTTGGTCGATGGTCGCCAAGGACTTGTACCCGCAGATGAACAAATTGCTAACTATCTTCGATTATTTGACAAGCCTATTCAAGTGGTGGTTAATAAAGCAGAAGGGTTTGACCATGATTTGGCTACCTCTGACTTTTTTCAATTAGGCTTGGGAAAACCCTTGGCTATCTCTTCAGCACATGGCGATAATGTAGCGAACTGTATTGACCTAGTATTGAGCGAACTGCCTCAATCGGAAGAAACGAAAGAGACGGACTTAGACGATCATCCGGGTATTCGAGTGGCGGTGATTGGACGACCTAACGTGGGAAAATCCACGCTTATTAATCGAATGATTGGTGAAGAGCGGGTGGTGGCATTTGATTTGCCTGGTACGACAAGAGACAGTATTTTTGTGCCATTTGAGCGTGACGGTCAAGAGTACACCTTAATTGACACCGCAGGGGTTCGACGTCGCAAAAACATTAAAGAGAAAGTTGAAATATTTAGTATTATAAAAGCCATAAAAGCGATGGGTGATTCGCATGTGGTTATCTTGGTTATTGATGGTTCAGAAGGGCTAACGGATCAAGATTTGACCTTGCTTGGCTTGGCCATTGACTCAGGAAGAGGCTTGGTGCTTGCGGTGAATAAGTGGGATAACTTAGATGCCGATCAACGCCAAAAAGTAAAACATGAACTTAGCTTTAGGCTCTCTTTTGCGGACTATGCCAAGCAACACTTAATTTCAGCATTGCATGGTACGGGAGTTGGTGACCTCTTTAAAACGGTAAATGCGGTGCATTTGGCAGCCTTTAAACGTGTATCGACCTCCGACTTAAACCGTGTATTAGAGCAAGCCGTATTAGATCACCAGCCCCCCCTTATTTCAGGTCGCCGAGTGAAATTGCGTTATGCACATTTAGGTGGGTTAAACCCACCACGCGTGATTGTCCATGGTAATCAGGTGGACAAATTGCCTCAGGCGTATGTGCGTTATTTAATGAATGTATTTCGTAAAGCGTTTAAGTGGGTAGGTACGCCCGTAACGATTGAGTTTAAAGCGACGGTTAACCCTTTTGAAGGGCGAAAAAACAAACAATTACACCGTAAAAAAAGAGGCGGTGAAGACGAACAATTTAAAGCGAAGAAAAAGAAAAAACAAGCCAAACGTCGTTAATTAATCCATCGTTAATTCTCTCTTTCTTTCGTTATATATTTTATTTATATAAGGGGGGGGGTAAAATTTATAAACCATATTTTCTCCCCCCCCTTCTTGTTATAAACAAATGTTAGGTCAATCATGAGTCAGAATCCAAGCAAACGCATTCGAGAAATTCCTTATAACTACACCTCTTTTTCCGATAAAGAGATCGTGTTACGTTTTTTGGGTGAATCGTGTTGGCAGGTAATTCAATCTTTACGAGAGTCGCGTAATACTGGACGTTCTGCTCGGATGATTTTTGAAGTGTTGGGTGATATGTGGGTGATCTCACGTAATCCATACATTCAAAATGATTTAATAGAGAACCCTAAGCGACGTAAGGCGTTGATTGAAGCACTTAACCACCGTTTAAAAGAGGTGAAAAAGCGTCTCAATGGCAATGAGGTCGCAGCACAATTGCTACAGTCAATGCATGACGCGGTGGATGTGTTTGCGGCCTGGTTTCCTGAACAGGTTCGTTTAAGAGCGCTGGTCAAAAAACGTTTTAAAAGAATCAGTCGTGTAGACAATATCGATTTCAGTGGCTTAGCGCGGGTTTCCCATGCAACGGATGCGACCGATTGGCGTGTTGAGCTGCCATTGGTGGTGTTAACCCCTGATACTGAGCAAGAAGTGATCGAGATGGTTCAAGCCTGCATTGACCTTGAGCTTACCATTATTCCACGCGGTGGAGGAACGGGGTATACGGGGGGTGCTATTCCGTTACACCCAACGACCGCCGTAATTAATACCGAAAAATTAGAATATTTAGGGCTGGTTGAACAGGTTGAGCTACCACAAATTGGCAAAGTGGCGACCGTAAAAACGGGCGCTGGTGTGGTGACGCGTCGAGTGTCTGAGCAAGCAGAACGTGCGGGTTATGTGTTTGCGGTCGATCCTACCTCTCAAGATGCTTCCACCATTGGGGGCAATATTTCCATGAATGCGGGGGGTAAAAAAGCGGTTCTTTGGGGAACCACGCTGGATAATTTAGCTTCTTGGAGAATGGTTACGCCCGATGCACAGTGGCTTGAAGTCGATCGAGTCAATCATAATTTAGGTAAGTTGCAGGATCAAAAAACGGTTATTTTTGATATTCGTCGTTTTGAAAAACAGGGTAAAAATCAAATAGGGAAAACCCAGCGTTTGGAAATTCCGGGATCTGCTTTTCGACAAGCAGGCTTAGGCAAGGATGTGACCGATAAGTTTTTAAGTGGTTTACCGGGCATCCAAAAAGAGGGGTGTGATGGATTAATCACTTCCAGCCGTTTTATTGTGCACCGTATGCCAAGTCATACCCGTACCGTGTGCCTTGAGTTTTTTGGTACCGACTTAAGTTTGGCCGTGCCTGCGATTGAAGAGATTATTGATTACGTTGAGTCCAAGAAAAAAGAGGGGATTTTACTTGCAGGATTAGAGCATTTAGACGATCGCTATATTAAAGCCGTAAAATACAACACCAAAGCCAACCGTAAAGAGCTGCCGAAAATGATTTTATTGGCAGATATTTGCGGTGAAAATGGGTTTGAAGTGGCAAAAACCTGTACCGATATTGTTGAGTTGGCCAATAAACGCGATGCTGAAGGGTTTATTGCGGTCTCGGATGACGCGCGAAAACGCTTTTGGTTAGATCGCTCTCGTACCGCCGCGATTTCTGCGCACACCAATGCGTTTAAAATTAATGAAGATGTAGTGATTCCGCTTAAAA
>JAKISK010000031.1 GCA_021648625.1 Thiomicrorhabdus sp.
ACGGTGCATTCTGGCTGTATGCCTTGCACCAACAACACAATAGAAAGTTCTGTATGCGGGTTAAAACCTCACAAATGAACGCAGCAAAACGGTTTATTGAGAGTGGTCAAAAACAACAAACAATCACCTTAAAAGCCAATAAAGCTTCCATAACAACTTGCCTCAATAAAGGTCTAAATCATTCTGATATTCAGCTTAGATTTGTTAGGGTTGATCTTGAAAGTGACGTTGAGGTGCTCATTACCAACTTAGACGATGAACAAGCGTTTCCACCCGAGTGCTTTAAAGGGTTATACCACTTACGCTGGGGCATTGAAGAGAATAAAGCAGTGGTTAGAAATTGAGAACTTTTCGGGTAAAAGTGCCTTATCGGTTCAACAAGACTTTTATGCCAAAATACTGGCGTCCAACTTAACGCAACTCCTCTGTAATCAGGCGCAAAAGATCATTCAAAAAAAGACAAAAACCCGTAAGTTAACGTATCAAGTCAATTTTGCACAGAGTGTATCTAAGGTAAAAAACACATTGGTTCGATTAATCAATCAGGTAAAAAAAGGCTTTAACGGCATCTCAGAACAGATCGAGGAATTAATAAATTCAATGAGTTTATCGCCCTCAGCGGTGCGGAATAATCGGAGCTTTAGCCGAAAAGGACGATCTCACAAGCATAACTTCTTCTATTTGTCGTACAAAAGTGCTTTGTAAACAATATGTTAGGGCTTAACTTAATGGCATTGGGTAGCGTCCCCTTTTAAAGTTGTAGTATTTAACCCCTCTGGTTTACGTTTTTCCTGCTATACCACTCGTTCTTGTAATTCGCCGCCCTCAAAAATATTTTTAAGGTGTTTACTGATCGCAGGGCGTTGCACGCCAAATAGCTGTGCAACTTGAACTCAAGCAATATGCAGCGAATCTCTTTAAAGACACGTTAAAATTACACGGCATCACACAAAGCATAAGCCGACGAGGAAACTGTTGGGACAACGCAGTTCAAGAACGTTTTTTTAGAAGTTTGAAAAGTGAATATTTGAACGGACTTTCTTTTATAAACCACCCATCCGTTGTGACAGCTGTCGAACATTACATCCGATATTACAACAACAAAATGCTCAGCTCAGTGACTGGTTATATTACGCCAGTTCAAAAAAAAATAAATTTACTCAAATTGGCTTAGAAAGCCTACAGAAATACTTGACCATTACATTTTTTCTATTTTGAACGCGAACTTCTTGATTTAACGTCCAAATAGTCACGCCATTGGTCGCCAATTAAATTCACCGCCAACACCACCAACATCAAAGCAAGGCCTGGTGCAAGCACCAAATGCGGTGCCATTAAGAGATAGCGCGTGCCCTCTTTAATCATACTGCCCCATGAGGCATCGGGGGGTTGTACGCCTAAGCCTAAAAATGAAAGCCCTGCTTCTGAAATTACCGCCCCTGCAATACCAAACGTGGCTTCGACTCCTAGGGGGGCTAAAATTAAAGGCAAAACATGGCGAAATAGCATTAATGGCGTTGAGACACCTAAAGAACGCGCGGCTAAAATATGTTCTCGATGGCGAATACTTAACGTTTGCGCACGCGCTAAACGGGCGTAACCCACCCAGCCAACCACCACCAATGCAAAGACTACATTTTCAATACCCGGCCCTAAAATCGCGGCAAGGGCAATCGCCAACAGTAATCCAGGAAAGGCTAAAAATACGTCAATAATTTTGGTGATTATTTTATCGGTGAGTCCGCCCATATAGCCGCTGTAAATGCCAATAGTGGTGCCTATAATGGCCGAAAAAAACACCACTCCTAGGGCAACAAACAAGGAGGTTTGCGCCCCTAAAATTAATCGTTCTAATACGGGACGACCAAGTTCATCGGCTCCCAAAACGTGCGAGCTTAAAAGCGTTTGACTGCTGGGGGGGGATAAAAATTGCGACAACACCACTTCATTAGCGTGATCGCCAATAAAAAAGCCTGCAAACGCCATGAGCAACCACACGACCACAACGCTGTAACTGAAATACTTTAACATCTGTGCTTAACCACCTTGGCCATATCTACTTAGCCACTCTAATACGAGGGTCTAGCCAGCCGTAAGCCAGCTCAGTTAATGCATTAATGGTGATGTACGCCACACTGATTACCAAAATACAGCCTTGAACCACAGGGTAATCTCGTCGTTGAATGGATTCCACCAATAACTGCCCCAAACCAGGCCAATCAAACACCACTTCGGTAATCACCGCCCCCCCTAATAAGGTGCCTAGCTGTAGCCCTAAAATGGTCACCACGGGCAACAATGCATTGAGCAGCGCATGTTTGCCATACACCAGTCGAGCAGGTAATCCCTTGGCTTTCGCGGTGCGAATGTAGTCCTCATGCAACACCTCTAATAACGAAGCGCGTAACATTCGGGCTAAAATAGCAGCCAAAGCCGTTCCCAATGTAATCGCAGGCAAAACCCAAGCGAAAGGTTGTTCTGCTCCACTCACGGGCAACCATGCCAAGCCCAATGAGAACAGTAAAATGAGCATTGGCCCCAACCAAAAATTGGGAATAGAGACCCCAATTAAAGAGACTGTCATCGAAAGATGATCTGGCCACTTACCCGCCCTTAACGCCGCCCAAAGCCCTAAGGGAAATGAGATTAACGCGGCGATGATTAACGCCATCAACGCCAATTGCAGTGTCATCGGAAAACGTTCGGCAATGAGTTCTGAAACGGGTTGTTGAAAAAAAAGGGATTCGCCCAAATCGAGTTGAAAAATACCGGTTATGTAATTCCAATACTGTGTGTAGATAGGCAGGTGCAAGCCCAATTGCTCGCGCAGAGCGGTTTCATCCGCAGGGCTTGCCCAATCGCCCAACATCACCGCAACGGGGTCGCCTGGTACAAGGTGAATTAAAAAGAAAACTAACGTGCCCACAACCCACGAGATAAAAATTACCGATCCGAGCAGTCTAAAAAAATACGAAATCATGCTTTAATCAATACCTCAGTGCCTACGTCAATCAAATCAAACAATGCCATAACATCCTGATTACGCATACGAATGCAACCGTGTGACAACGCCACGCCCATTGGCTCGCTGTCTGGGGTTCCATGAATGTAAATATAGCGTTGCATGGTATCGACCTGCCCTAACCGATTGACCCCCCGCTCTGTGCCAGAAAGCCAAAGAATACGGCTCAACACCCAGTCACGATCTGGATAATCACGCGCCAACGCATCGCTGTAAATTTCCCCCGTAGGTCGCCTGCCCACAAATACAGAATGAATGGGTAGGTTACCTCCAATCTTGGCTCGCACAATGTGACGACCTAAAGGGGTTTTACCCGAATTTTTCTCCCCCCCCATGCCGTTTAAAGCCGAACTGATGGCGAATGTACATACCTTTTTATCGGTTTTATAAAGACTTAAGGTTTGTGAAGCAATGGAAATAACAATTAACATCATACTCGCCCCGTTACCTGTTTTTTAACCTGCAACAAACCATCTAACCGACCGTCCGAATACAATTTATACCCTGTTAAATTAGAACGCATGACCGAGTATTGATCTTCATACCACAACGGCATAACCGCAAGCGTCTCTTGCAACCGATGTTGCAGTTGGCGATACAATTTCGCTTGCGCTTCCAAAGAAGACGTTTTGCCTGCGGCACGAATCAACTCGTCCGCTTGCGTATCTCGATAACGGCCTCGGTTGGCACCGTTAGGAGGAATCGCCTCAGAATCAAAGGCGTACTGAAAAATATCAGGACTTTTAATGCCCACCCACGCCAAACTGTAAAGCTGAAATCGCCCCTGTTTAATGTCACTGTAAAAGGTACCCCAATCGTAACTTTGAATATTAAGATGAATGCCTATTTTTTTAAGCTGCGATTGATAAATTGTCGCTAAACGAATGCGCGTAGGGTCATTAGACGTTTTATAACTTAGTTCAATAATCGTTTTATTTTGATCGTCTTTTTTTATTAATTCGCTAGGTATCTCAACCTGAGTGACAAGCTGTTTGGCCTTTTTAGGGTTGTACTCATACGCAGGAATATCCGCCGCACCACACCAATGCTCTGGCACCAATAATCCTTGCGCTAAACGTGCGTGCCCATTAAACATCGCGTCTACAATCGCTTGTCGGTCAATGCCGTGCGCAATCGCTTGTCGCAAGGCAGGTTGCGCCAACAACTTGTCTTCAAAATTAAACCCAATGTAACCAAAATTCGTGCCTTGATACCACTGAACGGTTAAATTAGACTGTTTTTCACAATATTGAACCAGCTCGGGCGACAGATCATTTTGAATAACATCCAACTCGCCTTTTTGCAATTTTAACACCCGAACGGTCGCATCTTTTACCGGTAAAAACTCAAGAAAAACTTGATCACTCAGTCGTTGTAACACCAGCTTTTGCTCGGTTAACGATACAAATGAACACGCACCACTGCCTATCGGCTCTTCCTGAAAAAGATGCCCTTTCTCCATTAAGCGTTCAGGTAAAATGCCCATGACCAACCGCCCAACAAACAGCGCATCCTCCTTACTGAGCATAAAATCAATCTGCCATTCATTAACTGCAACCACCTTCTCAATGCCCTTTAATGAACCTCGGTGTGCCGAGCCAAAATCGGGGTCTAAAATACTTTGATAGGTCGCCACCACATCGTACGCCGTCATCGGCAAACCATTATGAAAATTAGGCTGTTCTTGCAGCGTAAAACGATAATGGGTGGGCGACAACACCTCCCACGTAGCCAAGTCTGGCACGGGTAAAAATTGCTCGTCAAAATCAATCAACTGGCGATAAATAAGCCGATTCACTCGACTGGAGAGCGCATCGGTCGCTTTACGCGGGTCAAGCATTCTGGGGCGCGAGGTAATGCCCATTCGAATAACATGTTCAGACCCTTCGCGATTCGTACACCCACCGCTTGCTAACACACCCATACTTGATAAACCCAGCAGACTGGTTTTAAAAAGTTGTCGTCGTTTCAGTTGCTTTGGTTGTTTCAAGGCGAAATCGCTTTATTGACCACAATCACTTCAGAGTCCTGCAACAGCCGATCAAACGCCGTTAAATCTTCCATGGTTAAATCGCCTAAAATAGACTCCAAGCGCAACCGATTTAACACTTGATTATGCATCGCTTCAATTAAATTTTTACGCGCCACCGTTTGGTTGGCACGCGCCGAAAACACATCCAATAGACTTTTTAAACCCACCTGATACCCTTCATCCACCGACTCTAAAAAAGCATCGTTAGATTTTACCGCCTCTTTAAGAGCCGCCAGCAACGCACGACCACTTTCCAAGTTACGCACTTGAATCCGCGACTGCAAGCGTGCTTCTTCACGGCTATTACGCAACTGCGCTTGGGTGGCATTCAGCTGATAACGCGCCGCACTGACTTTAGAAGACGTACCACCGCCCGAATACAGTGGCAGTGTGACACTAATGCCCACAGAGGTTTGCTGTGAATCTCTAAAAAAGAACCCATCGGTCGTATCAATGTAAGAGGTATCCGAAAATTTGGCCTGAAAATCAATCGAAGGCCAATGCCCTCCTTTTTGCAAATCCACCTCAAGCTCAGCCGTATCCAGTTGAGACTGCGTTTGCTTCACTGTTAAACTTTGACTTTCCGCCTTTTGCTCCAGAACATACAAGTCCAAAGGCACCTCAGGCAAGTTTGCATCCATCGAAAATGATTTAAGCTGAGTGATAGGCTTACCCGTGAGTTTCATCAACTCTTCAAATTGAATATCCAACGCGTTTTCGGCATTAATTCGTTCCGATTTTGATAAATCGAAACTGGATTTTGCCTGCAACACATCCACTCGACTGGCCAACCCCACCTCTACCGAAGCTTGCGCGCGCTCCAGTTGTGAAAGATCGGCACGCTCTTTGGCTTTAAACAGCTCTAAGTTTTTTTGTGCCAACAAGGCATTAAAATACCGTTCGGCCACGCGTAAAATCAAATCTTGTTCGGCCGTTTTTAATTTAAAATCCGATGTTTTTAAACTGTGCTTAACCTGCTCAAATCCCGCCCATACCTCATGTTTGTAAATGGACTGATTAAGCGTGATAGACATATCTTGTCTTGTGGAATCACTCACGTCATTATTACTGTCGGTCACAAAATAACTGGCATCCGCCTGAATTTTAGGCAACAATTCCGCCCTTGCCGTATCGTAATTTTGCTGCTCCGCCTGATACTCCGCCCGAGCCTGTGCCAACGGCGCATCTTGCAACACCGCCATTTGATACACATCCACCAACCCCACCGTAGGAGAACTATTTGCCAACGCAAGCGGGCTAATTGAGGTCGCTAAAAACAGTGCACAAAAATTCCTTCCCCCCCTACTCCATAAGAGGGGGGGGGGATTATTTTTCTTTTTAATGTCTATTTTTTGCATATAATTTCTCTATAAAAAAGGGGGCTACTGCCCCCTGTCTTTAATTTTATCCCATATATTTTACGCTAATTTAATTCATTTCGCATAAATGAATCCCCCCCCCTACAAATGAGTATTTATCGCCAATAGAGTTCGAGCAGCTTAGGTTAAATAAAATTGCTCAATCAGCGTTTTTGTATGGCGCTTAATATAGCTGTCGGTTTTTTCGTAGCTGTTCATGATTTCTTGGGAAAACACTTCATCCGCAAAAAAAGCCAAGCGCCGTGCTTCTGCTAACATTTCATCCGTGGGTTTTTGCTTGTTCTCATCCATTTTATCGTTCTCTTATACTCTCATTCTGATAACGCAATAAAGGCGTTAGCAGGTATTCTATAATCCGTCTTTTGCCTGTTTTTACTTCTACCGTTACTTGCATTCCTGGGCTAAGTTGAACGAGCTTGTTTTTGATAAAGCTCCAAACTATTTGAAAATACAGCATTCCTACTTAAGCCGCTTTAGAAAACTGTATTTTCAAATAGTCTGAACACAACGCCAACGCTTCAAAATCCGTAACCGTTGTATTGCCAAACAGTTCATTCACACTATCAATACGACCATTGCTGTTTTTATCCAGCACCAATAAACCATCGTTTGCATTTACCCAACCCGTCGGCGTAGCAAAATCATCTCCATTCACACCAAAACGCGCGGTAGAATCGGTCAACTGAACCAGTTCAACACCATCACCGTTTAAATCTAAAATTAAAGGATCAATTGGAGGAGGAGGCGGTGGTTTCGTCGCATCGTCAAATAAGTCTTTTAGACCCTTCATCCAATCAAAAAAGTTAAATAGGCCTGGCTCATCTTCAAAGAAAATCTTTTCAATTCCATCACCAAAAGAGGCGTCTTGTAGTGCTTGATTTAATGCAAGGTGATCTTTTAAAATTTTAGCAAGCTGTGCTTTAGACAACGATTCAAATAAAGCGACCATAGCATCCTTTCCTAATTCAGTACGATACTCTGGTCTGGCTAAAGCTTCTCCAAGCATACCTTGTGGTGTATCAGTATTAAACTTCTGTCCTGGTTGAATTGGATCAGAGTTATACCTAATACCATCAATGGTGTCGTTCGAATACTCTGGGCGATTTAATCCTATAAGATCCAAAACCTGACTAGAATCTTGTGATAAACTTTCAAATACATTATTTAATTGTGCATCTGATAATTGTAGATAAGGGTTATCATCCCCTGCAACACCATTTTGAACCGCCTCTATTTCACCAAAGTTATCAGCCAAACCATCATAAAACCCATCTAATTGAACAATATGTTCGTTTAACTCCCTCTGTGCGGCATTAAATTCAATCCATTGCGAATCATATTGCTCTTGGGTAAAACCTGGCTTATCTAGATTTTTTTTAACCGTGTCTAACAAGATGGCTTCCGCATTAAGCTCAGCCTGTAAAATTAATTGTGTTGCTTTCCAATCATCTAAATAAGACATACTTTATTCCTTTATTGTTTGACATAATGTTTGTGGATCATACTGAGTAAAACTGAAAACTTTTCCATTCCTTTTGGCAGTCCATATCTTGTCTTTAATTCTATTCTCAAATAAAATTGGTTTGTGAACAGGAGGAAAGCTTTGGTTGTAAATTTGTGACCAGCAAACATATTTACCTAAATCTTGTTCAAAGAAGTAACTCACTCCCACATCACCCAAAAGATAGCCATACGACAATGATTTGGCAATATTAGCATTACCTTTTTTAGCAGCTTTAAGGGCATATTTCATGCCTTCTTGCCTACTGTCTTCACTCTCTGATAAAGGTTTATAGCTCGTATCATCTCTTAATAGCCCAGATCCATATAAACTCATGCAGTAACTTGATCCAGCCTTGGCTGCATTCACTATTCCTTTTACCCCCTTATCTTCAGGGCCTTCTTGAAGTCTTCTTATGCTTAGTTTTTTTAAATAATCTTCAGTTTCTAAGCCATCCGCCGAACCATATTTAAGGTGTTCATATCCCACAAAAGGCGTAGGTTTTCTCATGCTAAACAAACACATGGCTTCGGCATTACCTGATTTAGCCAATTGCTTTAGCCTTTGGTAATAAGGATTGTCCTCTGAAAATTTAAACGATTTTTTTGTATCTTTATAATCAAATAAATGCAACTCAAGATAAGCTAACTCAGACCCCATTCTCACCAACTCTTGTAATCGTCTTAACGCTATAGACTGATGGCTTACATTGCCATCAGCGTCTTTAACCATTTCACTACCAAGAGAGAAGTCTCTGGCATTGAAAAAACCAACTTCCAGTTTTTGCTGTTCGGCTTTAGACAACATTTTACGTTTTCCTTCATCTAAATCGGGAATGCAAAACTTTCCCATATTAGGGGAAACGAAATAGCTAAACTTAGAAAAAAACATCAGAGTATTCAAGCCAACATAGTTCACTCTCATTAATGTGCCTGGCTCATTTTTACAACGACCAACCTCTTTTAATTCAACTATTTTTGTCATCGGCACATAACCTTCTTCATGCGGCATTTTTACATCACAACCAGGCATGAAAAAAAACAAAAGCAACAGGATTATGCCTATATACAAGGAAATTTTTAACATTATTTTTTTAAAACGCATTTTTTCATCTCTACCTTTTTATCGTTCTCTTATACTCTCATTCTGATAACGCAATAAAGGCGTTAGCAGGTATTCTATAATCCGTCTCTTTCCTGTTTTTACTTCTACCGTTACTTGCATTCCTGGGCTAAGTTGAACGAGTTTGTTTTTGACGTAAATATTGTTTTTTTCGATTTGAACGCGCATGGCGTATACCAACCCTAAATCGGGGTTTTCTACGGCGTCTCGTGAGATGCTCATGATGGTTGAATCCATTACGCCGCCTATGGTGTGTATGGCAAGTTGTTGTACGGTTCCGTCTATGGGCGATTGTAGGGTGTATTGTTTTAAGCGCTGTTGGGCTTTTATGTGGTCTTGTTCGGCGGCTTCTTTTTGGTGTTGTGCGTCAATAATTCGTTGC
Organism: Thiomicrorhabdus sp.; assembly: GCA_021648625.1. Taxonomy (GTDB): domain Bacteria; phylum Pseudomonadota; class Gammaproteobacteria; order Thiomicrospirales; family Thiomicrospiraceae; genus Thiomicrorhabdus. The sequence continues at coordinate 9,439 of JAKISK010000031.1, forward strand.
ATTAGGGTTTGTTTGGTGTGGCTTTGTAGAGTGGCTTGTTGCGATTTTATTTGTTTGAGTTGTGCTCGAATACTTTGCGCTCTTAGGCCTTCAATTTTTAGGTCTTGGGTTTGTTCGATAAAAGCTTGTTTTACTTGTAGGTATTGGTCTTCGGACAGCAGGCTTCTGTTAAACAGTTTTTGGCTGGATTCCATGCGCTTTTGTGTAATGGGCAGTACTTGTTTAAGTTTGCTTTGTTCGGCTTGTATGGATTGTAGGTCGGGTTTGAGTCGGGTTTGTTGCTCTTTTAGCTCTTCTCGCTTTTGACGGTATTTGTAATGGTCTAATAAACCTATAGGGTTCTACTTGAATTCAAGCTATCTCCTATAATTATAATGCACCAATAAAAATAGGATATGAGCGATAAAACCAGAAAAGCCCGCCAAACCTTTACCACTGACTAAACGCTTGATTATGAAGGTAAAATTTTACCCCCCCCTCTTGATCTTTAAAAAGGGACTTAAACAATGACAAGACCAACCACGTTCTTAACTAATTTTTCTACTTTAGCAACAACGTCTGTTGCTTTATTAATGATACCCGCCACGTTATCTAATTTTTTCTTAGCTTTTCTGGCCATTTTTGTAAGCTCTTTTAACGCTAAAATAGCTTCTTTAAACTCTTCTGTTTTCGTATCTAAGTTAGCCACAATAACTCGATCCAGCCTTTGAAAAAGCTCTCTAACCTTAATTCTAAGTTCAAATTTTTGATTTGGATCAGGGCAAACTTCGATTAAACCTGATATTTCATTTATCGCATCCACTAAATTTCTTCGGATTGTTAGACTTGCCATGTAACCTCCCTATAACCCTAATCCCCAGATAGAAATGCGAATTAGAGTGTAAACATCTACTTTAAATAGATTCAAGTTAAATCACCTAACGGTCATCACAACTCAAAATACCCTTTTCATTTTTTGATCTATTTTGACAGCTAAATAAAAAGCTTTCAAAATCACCATAATTTGCTTCTAAAAGTTGTAACTGACTAATTTCTGTCGAAATAGAAGCGCTTGTAAACTTATCTTTTTTAAGCTCTCCTGCTAAAATAGCATGGCTAGACTTAATTTGTTTAACGGCTTTTATTGTTTGTTGCACAAGTAGTTTTGAATTAATCACCCGTTGTTGTAATTTGTGCAATCTTTTTATATCAGAACGTCGTTCTTGCAAAGAGGATTTTATACGAAAATTATAATCACTAATTTCTTCCGATAGCACATATTGTCTTGACGCTGAAAGTGCATCCTCTATTCCTGCCGTTTCTAACTGAGCGATGATTTCATCACACATTAAAGCAATTTTAGAATCCGACTCAAGTACAATGCCTTTAATCGCCTCACGACGTTTCTTTTCTAGTACCATACTGCCCGCTTTAACAATAGCTTCTCTAACCCCTTCAATAAGCTTAGAAGATGTTGCCCTACTAGCCTTTGAAAACAGGCTAACACCTTTTAGTTCTTGATATTTAGAGTTTAGAGTCGTAATAGAACCGTACAGTTTTGAAGACGCTAAATCTAAATCTTTAAGTGAATTTGCATCGACTAATTGAGCTAAAGCATCGGCATAATTTCCAATCGATTTATTCGCTTTATAAATAGCAAAACTCTTTTTTTGCTCTGTCGTCATCGGACGTTCAATTTCTAAAAGTTTTTTGCTCGTAAGCAAGTTAGCAGGTTCTCCTGTAAAGGTAGCGGCATAATTAGTATATTGTCGATTCAAGGATTCATCATTATATTCATCAATAACAGAATCAATTTTTTCTGAAAGCGCTTTTGTAGAACCCGCAAAGGCTGATATTTGTGTAATGGGTGGCGTTCCCGCACACCCCGACAATAACGCAATGGCTAACACGGGTATTATTAGTATTTTCAAACTCATCTCCTCATATTTTTTTAATGTACAGTAAGTAATTGATCTCAGAAGAACCATACCAAATAAAAGCCTACTTGGATACATGCTTGCAACATTTAGCTCGGCTCCATTTTCCTATCTTTATCGTTCTAAAAAAACGAAGGGGGGGGGATTAATTTAATTTTTTGACTCTCATGTAAGCACCTACTCTCGTTCTAATTTACACATTTTTTCATCCAAGCTCCACGCCTTAAACGAGTGCTCACTTAAACTCACATTGTAATAACGTGTAATATTGGTCACCTCTTGCCCTGCCCAGCTTGGTATTTCAATTTGGTCTTGTTCCGATGCCAGCTCGACTTCGGCAACGGTTAAGCCTAAGTTGTCTCCTAAAAACGCATCAATTTCCCACGTGTGTTGCCCCACCTTGACTAAGTAACGGTGCTTTTCAATTACGGGGCCAACGGCTAAGGTAGCGAGAATTTTTTGCCCCTCTTCCAGTGGAATTTCATATTCATATTCGTCACGGCTAATACCAATTTCGAGACTTTTTATGTTCATATTGGCTTTATTACCTTCAATACGAACTCGAATGGAACTTTTTGCCCCCCCCTTAAAAATATCGTTTAAGTAGCCTTGTGCAAAATGGGTTTTTTGATGTGCTAGGGCTTTCCAGTCGTCATTTTTAACTAAAAATTTTCGTTCGATCTCTCTTGCCATCAGATTACCCGTATACACCCGTTGAAAGGTAGCGATCACCTCGGTCACAAATAATGGTCACAATCACCGCATCGTTGACTTCACTGGCCACTTGCAGTGCGGCGGCAACGGCGCCACCTGAAGATACGCCACCAAAAATGCCCTCTTGTTTTGCCAGTTCGCGCATGGTTTCTTCGGCGGTGGTTTGTGCCATATCAATGGTACGATCAACTCGGGTGTTTTGGTAAATTTTAGGCATGTACTCGGCTGGCCAACGACGAATACCGGGAATGGCGGCGCCCTCTTCGGGTTGTACACCAATAATTTGAATGTTGGGGTTTTTCTCTTTGAGATACATGGAAGCTCCCATAATGGTTCCCGTTGTGCCCATAGCACTCACAAAATGGGTAATTTGTCCGTCGGTATCTCGCCAAATTTCAGGTGCGGTGCTTTGGTAGTGCGCCAGTGGGTTATCTGCGTTGGAAAATTGATCTAAAATAAAGCCTTCTCCACGTTGCCCCATCTCATCGGCTAAATCGCGCGCGCCTTCCATGCCTTGCTCTTTGGTTACGCTAATAAGCTCAGCGCCATAAGCGGCCATTGAGGCTTTGCGTTCCATGCTCATGTTCTCTGGCATAACCAGTTTCATTTTATAGCCCATTAAGGAGGCGGCCATCGCTAAGGCGATGCCTGTGTTACCGCTGGTGGCTTCGATTAAGGTGTCACCGGGGGCAATATCACCGCGTTTTTCGGCTTGTTGAATCATGTTTAACGCGGCACGGTCTTTAACCGAACCCGCTGGATTATTCCCTTCCAGTTTGACCAACACCACGCTATTGGTGTTTGGATTGACCATTCGTTGCAGTTGCACCAAGGGGGTGTTTCCAACATAGTCCATTAAGGTTTTAAAGCGCATAGAGTATCCTTTTTTATATTTGGCAGTTTCACTTTAAGTCATTCCATTTCACTCACAAATGAAGACGCAATATTTTTAAAACAATGAGTGTCAGCGTTAAATTTTTTAATTGTGCTTACGCTTTTTCTAGCACCCACGCTTGATGAATTTTGGTGTTGCGTTCAAAGTCTCTTGGCATGGTTTTTTGGGTAATATTTTCAATTTTTACCCCCCCCTGTCCTGCTTGCAAAGTCTCTTGAAGCGTGGCTTCGTCTAACTTAAATTTACGTAAGTTATTTGAAAATACTAAGATTCCGCCTGCATTGAGTAATTTCATCGCTTGTTGAATCAAGGTTACATGATCTCGCTGAATATCCAACGTGCCTTCCATTCGTTTAGAGGTGGAAAACGAGGGGGGGTCTAAAAATATCACATCAAACCCTTCGGTTGGGGCTTGGCTCTCTTTCTCAAGCCAGTCGAGTACGTCGGCTTGTTTTAAACGGTGTTTTGATTCGTCTATGCCATTGTTCATTAGGTTGTGTTTGGCCCAATATAAGTAGGTTTTAGACATATCAATACTTAAACTGCTACTTGCCCCTAATGTGGCGGCTTGAGCCGTAACGGTGGCGGTGTAACAAAACAGATTTAACAGCGATTTTCTGCGGGATTTTTGCGCCACAAAAGCGCGTACATCACGGTGATCTAAAAACAGACCCGTATCTAAATAATCGGTGAAGTTCACTCGTAATTTTGCGCCGTTTTCAACCACGGTATAAAAGCATTTATTTTCGTCCAGTTTTTCGTATTGCGACGTGCCTTTCTGCTTCTCTCTTACTTTGAAAACAATATGATCAACGGCAATGTCAAATACGCTGGGTAAGACAGATAATGCTTCGTATAGTCGTTTTTTGGCTTTGGTTTTATCAACCGTTTTAGGCGCGGCATATTCATTAACCACCAACCACTCTTCGCCTTCAACGGTATGGTAGTAATCAACCGACAAGGCGTATTCTGGCATATCAGCATCGTACACGCGGTAGGCATTTACGTCGTATTTTTTAGCCCATTTGCGCAATGGCTTTACCTTTTTCTTTAAACGGTTGGCAAACATTTTTGCCCCTTCCGTTTCAGAAATATCGGGATAGGCCGTTTGTACGCCCTCGGCTAAATCCGCACCTCCCTTAATGGCGGGTTCACGGTGATAGGTTTCGATCACATCAAATCGAAACAGTTTACATTCCATAGGTCCATTGGCAAATTTATGGCTTCGTTTGGCTTTAAGTCCCAAATACATGCCCAGCTCGGGATTGCCTGTAAAGACAGCGGCTTGCCAGCCATCAAATTCAGATTTTAAGTAGTTACCCAGTGCGGTGTAAATTTTTTTAACCTCATCAACCTCGCCTAAACGCTCTCCGTAGGGGGGGTTGGATATGACTAAACCAGGTGTCCAGTTACCCCAAATACGGCCTTGCTCAACCGTCATCTGTTTTACCTCAATCTGCTTAAAAAAACCTGAGTTTAAAATGGCTTCTTCGGCAATATCCAATGATTTATGTGAGGAATCGGAACCATAAATTTTGGGTAAGTTCGCTAACCCTGCTACTTTACGCGCACGGGCTTCGTCCACTAAACGTTGCCACAGCAACGCGTCGTGTTGCTTCCACTGATTGAGCAACATGCGGTCTTGTTTGTCTAACCCTGGTGCGGCATCGGATGCCATCATGGCGGCTTCGATTAAAAAGGTACCTGATCCACACATGGGGTCATACAAATCCCCACCCTGTTTGGCGATCTCTGGCCAACCTGAACGCAACAGCAGTGCCGCTGCAAGGTTCTCTTTTAAAGGCGCTTTTACTTGCTGACCTTCTCGATAGCCACGCTGGTGCAAGCTGTAGCCTACCAAATCAATACTCAGCGTGAGTTGATTACGGTTTAAGTGACCATGCACACGTAAATTGGGATGAACGGTATCAACTTGAGGGCGATCGTCTGTTTTAGCCATAAAATAATCGACAATGCCATCTTTTATTTTAAGCGCACCGTAATGACTGTGGTCAACCCCCATGCCCTTTCCTGAAAAAGAAACGGCAAACGAATCTCGTACATCCATGTGATTTTGCCAGTTAAGCTTTGCCACCTCGGTAGTCAGTTGCTCTTGGTTATCCAGCTCAAGTTCCAACACCGTAATAAAAACTCGGTTTGCCAATCGAGACCATAAGCAAGCACGGTACGCCAACTCTTGAGAGCCTTCAAACGTGACACCTCTTGGTTGCGCTTTAACATTCTTAGCACCAAGCGCCATTAACTCTTCACGCAATAACTCACTCAACCCACCCGAGGTGGTTGCAAAACATTTCAACATAGCGCGACCCAAATCCTTTACCTAAATTAATGTCCTAATTTTAACGGTTTTTCTCTACAACTTTGGGTTACTTTTATGTAGAATGTAAAAACTATTTAACCCCTTAAGAACTAAGAGCTTTTACTAACTTATTATGATGAAACAAATTTTCCGAGTTGCCCTAGCAACCATCACATTACTGATGACCGTAAATACCGCCGTATACGCGCAGTCCTCCATGCCAGAAAATGAAAAAAGTTTTCAACACTGGCTTAATGATTTTAAACAGCAAGCCCGCCAAGCAGGCATCTCTGAACAAACGCTTAACGAAGCCTTTAAAAACATTCGTCCCAGCCCCAAAGTACTTGACTCCGATCGTAAACAACCCGAGTTTACCCGCACGTTTTACCAATACTTTAACAGTGCCGTTTCAAAAAACCGTGTGAACGTCGGTCAAAAAGAGTATCAAAGTCACCAAGCCCTGTTTAATGACGTCTCTCAAAAATACGGTATTCCCAGTCAAATTTTAGCCTCTTTTTGGGGCATGGAAACCAATTACGGTCGCTATACAGGCAATATTCCCATTATTCAATCCCTAGTCACCCTAGCATACGACCCACGCCGCACCACCTTTTTTAGCAAACAGCTTATGGCGGCATTAAAAATCATTGATCAAGGCCATGTACAACCCAGTCAAATGAAAGGCTCTTGGGCGGGTGCAATGGGGCAAGTTCAATTTATGCCCACTAACTATTTACAGTACGCGGTGGATGGCGACGGCGATGGAAAAATTAATCTTTGGGACAGTTTGCCCGATGCATTTCACTCCGCAGGGCATTTTTTACAAACATTAGGTTGGAACCCAGAACAAGGCTGGGGAAAAGAGGTAACCTTGCCTAAAACGTTTGACTATGCACTGGCAGATGGCAAAACCAAACGCACACTGAAAGCATGGAAAACGTTAGGCGTACAAGAAACCAACGGGCAACCTCTAAAATTTGATGGTTCAAATAATGGCTCAGAGACACAAACCGCCAAACTACTGCTGCCCAGTGATTACCGTGGCCCAGCCTTTTTGGTTTACGATAATTTTCAAATCATAAAGCGCTGGAATAACTCAAACAACTATGCGCTCGCCGTAGGTCATCTATCCAACCGAATTCTTGGCAAACCTCCATTAAGCAAAAAACAGCCTAAAGACGATAAGGGGTTAAGTCGCGATCAAATGAAACAGATTCAACGCTTACTCAATCAATTAGGCTATGCCGCAGGCGAACCCGATGGCATTGCAGGCAGTAAAACACGCAGTGCCTTAAGAGCTTTTCAAGTTGCACAAAAAATTCCTGCCGATGGCGCACCCTCTTATCGAATGTTGCAAGTGTTAAAAAAAGCGTTTGAACAACAAAATCGCTCGTTTTATAAGGGAATTATTTAAGGTAAAGCTTGAGTTCAAGGTATCTATGTTTATAAGTTTGATTGTGTAAACCAACGCTTTTTATTGGCGTATGAATACGATTTTGCCTCAAGAGTGCTGTTGTTGGTTGGATCTCATGAGAATTTTTATCGACAAATGAAGAGATAAAACCAAAGATCGGTAAGGGGGGGGAGAATGTTATCCTCCCCCTGCTTTGCATGAACTTTTGTGTACGAAATAGTGTTGCTATTCCAGTCAATATACAATTAGCTCACCTCGAACAAGCAAAAACACTGAGCCTTATGTACTCCCCTTAACACCTAGAGGCCATACCGCATTAGGTCGAACATCATTTCAAATTCATGGAGATTCCATAAACGCTCCTGGAGAAGCATCCTCAGGATGTATCATTATGCCCCGTATGGTTAGAGAAAGAATATGGCGTAGTAATGACAGATTACTCAAAGTAGTAAAATAGGAAAGAGGCCTCTATGCTATGAAAATAAAATTAAATACATTATTTTTAATATTATTACTGTTTATTAGCTATACAACAACAGTTAATGCTTGTAAAACACTAGAACACCCTGATTGTACTGGTGCAGAACAATGGGCGACTAGCATGGCATATGTCCACTTAAAAAATACAAAAAAAATTAATAGTCAAACACTTGATTTGAGCAAAACACAAATTAACAGACTGGCTTCAGAGAAAATAGGAGATGACCTATACACTCAAGTTCACCATATAATATTTATAAAAAAATTAGGCCAAAAAATTGAAGTTATTACAAAGAATGACGCTTCAAGCAAGGAATGCTCCATGAGCAATGTTGATGTATTTGTTATCGATAACACAATACTGGAATAGCTAGGAGGCTGTCCGAAAACTAAAAATCGACTGCAAATGTCATAAGGTGAAGTGTCTACACTCCACACTTCCTCCCCATTTTTTCGTTGCATTTTTCAAAACGAAATAATGTAGATCAAATCTTTGGTGTGGGTTACGTTTAAAATGTAATAAAATTGACGGGCTTATAAATACTCTGCTACAGTTTACTACAAATGTAGCAATGGAGAACATTATGAGTATACCCGTCCGTATTGATGAACAACTGTATGAAGAAGCAAAAAGTGCTTCAAAAGGTGAATGCCGTACCATTTCAGGCCAACTTGAATTTTGGGCTAAGGTGGGAAAAGCAGCGCTCGATAACCCTGATTTACCGATCGAATTTGTTCGGGATTTAATGGTTGCAAAAGCCGAAGACCGCCAAAAACTCTCTACCTTTAAACCTGGTCAGTTTCGTGGCTGATATAGATCATATCGAAATACGACAAACAAATGCCTTTACCCGAGCCTATAAAAAATTGCATCACAACCAAAAAGATGCCGTTGATAACGCAGTCGAAGAAATCATTCTTGACCCAACGCTGGGCATAATGAAAAAAGGCGACCTTCAAGGTATCTATGTTTATAAGTTTGATTGTGTAAACCAACAATTTTTATTGGCGTATGAGTACGATTCTGCCTCAAGAGTCCTGTTGTTGGTTGGGTCTCATGAGAATTTTTATCGACAAATGAAGGAATAAAAACAGTTAAGTTTTTTCAGGGTTGACTATTTATGGGCTTTCAATTTATTTTCCAGTAATGTAAAAATTTCTCGGAGATCATTGATACGCTCTACTAATTCATTCTTAGTAATTGCTACATTACTATCACCATGAGCAATTGAATCTCTTGTTGAGGCAATACTATCAAGTTTTTTTAAAGTCGTTTCTTCTGAATCACTAAAAAACACACCTAGGGTATTGAAGAGCTTTTCTATAGGCTTAAACTTATATTTCGGCTTGTAGTCTTGTGTAAATTTACCGTAACTTATGTCTTTAGGATTTTTTTTAAAAACTGAAATCACATCTTTAACATTCATCCCCCCATCCTTATCACTCGAAAAATGCTGTAACAACAGGCAAATATGAATATCATTAATGTCTAATTTCTTGACATCATCTATATGTGACTCAACTAACTCCTTAATACGCCCTTCGAACTCTGAAAGCATCATAACCCACATTGATTTTAGTATATAAATCTCTACCTTTCCGGAAGGTTCGTTATTGTTTCCTGTAAACTTACTTACTACATCAATTATATTTTCAGCTAACATCATATTTATTCTTCAGAAACTAACAGTGATTTTACAGAATTAACTCTTTCTTTAATTCGGCTTCCACGAGATTTAGCTAAATTGTCTTGAAACGCATTGTCTGATGTCATAAGTGATTCTAGTTTTGATAAAAACTCATCTGGTGTAACTGTAATTTCATCTATAGGAACTAGAGCAAAGGCTAACATTTCAGCGTCAAATAATGATCTATTTAATGTAGTATTCCATCTACTTGTACTTGCTTTAAAAATACAAAATGCCTTTTCATCAAGATATTGTTTAATTTTTTTAATCGTTTCCTCAAATAAACCTTTAAGTTCGGCAATTTTTTCTTGATCAATATTTTGATTGTTTTTCATGTATTTTGTTAAAAAATAACTTAAGTTAGTAACCTTCTTTAACTCATTTTCATGATATGCAAAAAATCGTAAAATTAACTCTTCACGAGCCATATTATTCTGATCAGAATCCAGCCTAAATTTTATCATTGATTTAAAATCAGAATTATTTGAAAGTTCTTTCAACAAATTATTAAACGAACCTCGAAAAGCATTATTTCTAATTTCTTGAGGTGTCAACTGAATACTTCCCAAATTAAGCCGTTCAAATACCTCATACTTTACCTCTTCATCAGAATCATTCAGAATAACAATTGCTCTAATTGACCTCTTACGAATTTCATTTTTATCTATTGGTTCTAGTTGAGAATACTTTTTTCCATTAACATCACTTCTAACATCCAAATCTTTCAGTTCAAACTCATCGTTTAAAAAATCGTTAAAGGTTCGTAGCCGTTGTTGACCATCAATAACTTCATATTTCAAAGTTTCTTTTTGCTCGGCAAAATAAATTACAGGGATCGGTATATTTAGTAAAAGTGATTCAATTAACCTTGAACGCTTATTTTTATTATCGTTATCCCCTCCCCAAACATAATTTCTCTGATAATCTGGCGTTAAATCAATATCCTTACTTTCAATCTTGTTAACTAAATCTTGAACAGAAAAGTCATAAGGCTGCGTAATCACTCTCCGAGGTCTCTCTTCACTCATAATAAATTCCATATTAAGTCATTAAAAATTAAATATACCACATCAAATAATCAACATTTAAGTATTAGTTGAAGCCTAACATTCATCTACCCCCCCCCCTACAACCCAAACAAGCGATTAAAGTTATCGGTGGTGGCTTTTGCGATGGTTTCAAACGGCAGTTCTTTGAGTTTGGCGATCTCTTCGACTACGTAACGGGTGTAGCCGGGTTGGTTGGTTTTGCCTCGAAATGGCATGGGGGCTAAATAAGGGGCGTCGGTTTCTACTAAGATTTTATTCAGTGGCAGTGCGGTGGCGACGGCTTTTAGGTCTTTGGCGTTTTTGAAGGTGACGATGCCTGAGAAGGAGATGTAAA
>JAKISK010000032.1 GCA_021648625.1 Thiomicrorhabdus sp.
TCCGCTAACTGTTTAAGAGATGCCTCTAGAGAGAGGGCTTTAAACTGTTCATTGAGTTCATCGGTTGAAATGTGTTTCATGTTATTTCTCCGTTACTCTAATACACATCACGCTGATAGCGTCGTTGTGTGACCAAATCTTGTAAATACGCTTCGGCTTCTTCAGGTGTTTTTTGACCCTGTTCGACTAAAATAGTAACAAAGGCGTTGTGTACGTCTTTGGCCATGTAGTTACGATCGCCACACACATAAATATAAGCGCCCTGTTCTAACCATTCAAACAGAGATTGTGCTTGTTCTAAGAGGCGGTTTTGTACATAAATCTTCTCGGCTTGATCGCGAGAAAAGGCCAATGAAATATTTTCTAGCACGCCTGATGCCACCAGTTTTTGCCACTCTAATTGGTATAAAAAATCGGTGTAAAAGTGCTGTTCACCAAAGAATAACCATGTATTGCCTTTAATGCCTTGTGCATCACGTTCTTGCAAAAAGCTTCTAAACGGTGCAACGCCCGTACCGGCACCCACCATAATGATTTTGGCTTGATCGTCTTTGGGCAGTTTAAAGCCTGTATTCGGTTTAATGTATAAGGGAACGCGGTCGCCTTCGGTTAAACGCGCTAACCAGTTAGAGCAAACACCTTTACGTACACGGTTTAAACTTTCGTACTCAACCTGTTTTACGGTCACGTGTACTTCATCGTCATACACCGCTTGGCTTGAAGCGATGGAGTATTGACGAGAGCGCAGTGGACGCAGGAGATCAACCAGTGCTTGTGCCGTGAGTTTTGCGGGATAGGCTTGAATAAAATCAAGGAGATCGCCGCCTTCAATAATCTCTTTGACCTCGTTTGAGGTCACGTCTAAATCAATTTGCTTGGTTTGATTCGCATAGCTCTCAACCCATTTTTTATTGATGGCAGTAATATCGAGCTTTTGGGTTAACGCCTCTTTTAATGAATACGTCTCGTCTTTAATCGTAACCGACTCATCCGAAGATAGACCAGTGGCTTTAATCAGTTCGTCGACTAAATCCGAATCATTTTCAGGCAACAGTGCCACAATGTCACCCGGTTGATAGGCAATACCAGACTCATCTAATCCAATTTCTAAATGCCACACATTTTTTTCTGACCCATCATCGGTTAGATCAATAATGTTGAGCAGTTCCCCAGAAAAAGGTTTGCTTTCTGACCAGTTTTGAGTGGCTGAGGCGGTGTTGGATGTCGTAGAGTCGGTTGCTTGGGATTCCGTATGGGTCAGAATTTCAGACAGTTCATTGATCCACTTTTCAGCGTCTTCTTCAAACTCAACGTCCGCATTGACCCGATCAAGTAAACGGCTTGCTCCTAACTCCGCAAAGCGTTTATCAAAGTCGATGCCTGTTTGGCAATATAGATCGTATGACGAGTCTCCCAAGCCAAAAACGGCAAACGAGAGGTGGTCTAATTTAGGGGCTTTATCGCCCATAATGGCGTTGTAAAATGCCAAGGCTTCATCAGGGGCTTCGCCATCACCATAAGTACTGGCAACAATCATGACGTGGGTCTCTTTTTTTAACCCTTTAACACGATAGTCGAGCATGTTATTAATGGAAACAGGAACACCATTTTTAGCCAATTGGTCATGCAGTTTTTGGGCAACGCCCGCCGCATTTCCCGTTTCAGAGGCGTATAAAATGGTGACATTCGGCAATGACTTGGGTGCGCTTATTTGAGCACCTCCGTTTTTGTCATTGGCTAAGCCATAAAAATAGCCACTTAACCAAATCAGTTGTTCGGTGGTGGCGTTCTCTTTGCTGGCTTCGAGTAGTTTTTGCTGTGCTTCATTAAGTATCATCGTGTTCAATCTCATTATCTTTCTTTAGGCACGGATTATACAGAGAGTTTACGTATTAATAGTAATATTAACTGAGATTAATATCTCATTTGTAGATAAGGACTTGTTGGTAATATTATTTGTGAATTTAGGGCTTGGTGAGTAGGGGGGGGGGAGAAAAATCGTAATAAGAAATTAAACATTCGCATTTGCAGTCGGAGATGTTATTTGGGGTGTTCTAAATGAAATTGGGCTCTTTTTACAGAGCCTTTAAAGTATTTTGTATCCACTCTTGCATCTAAGGCAGTACAAAACCAATGTTTTCATGCACGGATTTCAGGGTCACTTGTGCGCGAGCGCGGGCGGTCTCTGCGCCTTGTTTTAATACCGCTTTTAAGGCGGATTCGTCTTGGCGAAGCTGGTAAAAGCGTTCTTGCATGGGGGCAAGATAGTCAATAACCAGCTCGGCGAGTTCGATTTTTAAGTGGCCATACATTTTGCCTTCAAAGTGTTGCTCAACCTCGGAAATGCTGTTGCCACTGATGACCGAGTAGATAGTAAGCAGGTTGGAGACACCTGGCTTGTTCTCTAGGTCGTACACAATTTCAGTACCCGAGTCGGTTTGTGCTTTTTTAAATTTTTTTAGGATGGTTTTAGGGTCATCGAGCAGCCCAATAAAGTTGCCTTTATTTTCGTCGGATTTGGACATTTTAGACAAAGGATCTTGCAGGCTCATAATGCGTCCACCCGAAGTTGTTGGGGCAATAAAAGGTTCAGGTATTTTAAATAACGCTTTGTTAAATCGGTTGTTATAACGTGTCGCCAAATCTCGGGTAAGTTCTAGGTGTTGTTTTTGGTCGGCGCCTACGGGTACCCTTTCGGTTTGGTAGAGCAGAATGTCGGCGGCCATTAATACGGGATAGTCATAAAGACCGACATTAATGTTTTGTGAATGTTTTTGAGACTTATCTTTAAACTGAGTCATACGGTTTAGCTCACCCATGTAGGTAGAGCAGTTTAAGATCCAAGCTAATTCCGAGTGTTCGGGAACGTGCGACTGAATAAATATCGTGCTTTTATTGGGATCAATGCCAGCAGCGAGATAGAGTGCCACAAAATCGAGACTGCGTTTTACCAGTGCTTTCGGATCTTGCTCTACGGTAATTGCGTGCATATTAACCAGCGAAAACAGGCAGTTGTAGTCATCTTGCATGGTGACCCAATTTTTAATAGAGCCAATGTAGTTACCGAGCATTAAATCACCCGAAGGTTGAATGCCACTGAATAAGGTGGGTTTTGAGTTGTTCATGGTTGGCTTCTTTTGAAGTTGTGTTGAATGGGCGCTATTTTCGCATTTTATTTGTTAGCCTTGCAAGAAAAATAGGGCATCTTTGTTGAGAAATAATAGTAATGATGAAAAATTTTAAGGGTGCTTTGGATCGGTTTTTTGAATGGAATCTCTGCTAATATTGGGCATCACGTCCGATAAACGGTCATAGCGTTGACTGAGTAACGATTTAAAGATGGTGGTGTATTCTAAAACCGCTTTAACATAGGCACGTGTTTCACTGAAAGTGATGGAGTCTACCCATTGGTCTGCGGGTAAATTTCCGGCTTTGGGCAACCAGCGATCGACTCTGTTTGGCCCTGCGTTGTAAGCCGCGGTGGCGAGCACTTTGTTTCCATTATACTTTCCGCTTAGGTAGTTTAAATAGGCACTGCCGAGTTCAATATTATTTTTAGCTTGCGTGAGTTTTTTATAGGAGACATTTTTTCTTCCTAGTTTTTGACTGACGTATTTAGCTGTTTTAGGCATGATTTGCATCAACCCTGTTGCCCCAACGGGTGATTTTATATCGACAGAAAAAGCACTCTCTCGGCGCATAATGCCGTAAACCCAGGAGGGATCAATGTTGTTTTTTTCGGCATGTTGCATCACGGGCTCTTTAAAAGGGGTTGGAAACCTGAGGTGCAGTGCGTTCCAATCTTTGGCTTTGGCCATGGCGCGAATGGCTTGCGCGTGCTGTTCCCACTGATTGGCAAGGACACCGACGACTTGAAATTCATCTTTGTCCACTTTATTTAATAGTTGGTACCATTCACGCTTGGTACTGAGCGGCCAATCAATGGCAAGCAGTTCTTGAATGCGTTGCAGCTCGGGGTATTTTTTAATAAGTACTTGAGTGTTTACTTTTTTAATAGGGTTGGGATTGAACTGGTAGGGTAAATTTAAGCGGTCAGCCGATAAAAAGGCATAGTAGTTACGATTTTTAGCAAGTCGTTGATACAAAATATTAGCTTGTTCGGCTTGCCCTGTGGCCTCTTGCGCACGCGCTTTCCAGTAAACCCATTGGTTGGCTTCTTGATCTTTGGAAGGCATGAGCTCTATGGCATCGAGTAAATCCAGCCAATTGGATTGTTTGAGTGCAATTTGCGCTTGCCAGCGTAAGGTTTCTTCGGTTTTATGTCCGCTGGTGTTCACTTCGTTTAACAGGCTTTTGGCTTGAGGGGCATATCTATAGGCGGTTCTTAGGGCTATTTTTTGATTTAACGCTAAAAATTGGTCTCTGTTTAAGCCGTATTGTTTGTAGTATTTATCAAGTGATTGCTTAGCCAACGTGCTGTTTTTTGATGCTAAATAGCGTACGCCTTGTGTAAATATTTTTTTACGGATAGGGGGGGGTAAAAAACTGGGAAGAGGTTTGGCAACAAGGCTCGGTTTTTTGTACACTTTTAACCAATGTTGAAACGCTTTTTGTTCTTTTTGAGAGAGGTCTTTGCTTAACGTTTTAGCCAGTTTGGTTTTGCGTTTGTTCATGGCGAGACTGATTCGATTCCAAATAATTGTGCCTGAGAGCTGCTTGTGTTTACGCAGTAATTTATCGAGCGGGCGGCAGGCGGAGTTTAACCCTGTGCTATTCTCCCAGATGGGTTTTGCATATTTTAATGCGGTTTTTAATTGCTTTCGATTGGCGAGTGCTTGGATGTTATAGCATTGCAGGCTGAGATTTTTTTGTGGAGTATATTCTTGTAAGTAGGTGGTCCAAAATCCGGTTTTAGCAAGGTGTGTTAACCATTTTCGGTGGAGCATTTTTCCCAGATAGTTACTTTGGTTTTCAGTAATAAATTGCTTTATGAGATGCTTGGGTGTGTTTTTAAAGTTGCGACGGTAGTCGTGGTACAGCACATACGGATAAAGAGAGTAGTTTTTTAATTTACGCTTGTAGTTGGCAATGGCTTTACGGTCATTACTTAAAATAGCTTGGTAGGCATTTAAAAAATCTTGTTGGGACTGAGTAAGCGTTTTATTTTGTGCTTGAATAGGAAAAGAGAGGCTTAATAACAAAAAGAGCCATGTTCCTATTATTTTTTTTGTATGAAGGTGCTTTATAGGAGGCCATACAAAAGGATAGAGGGGGCTCTTTTTTGAACAGTTCATGTTTTTTTTTAATACCTTAAATCGGGATTTTTAACATTTGCCCAGGTTTTAAATAGGCTTTAGTGGATAAATTATTATACTTGGCAAGTGAACGGGTTGATATACGATTTTTTTTAGCAATATTCCATAAGTTGTCACCCGATTTTATTTTGTACCGAGCAAATGAATTGGTTTTTTTGTTGGTTTTCCAAACGGTGAGCTTCATTCCTGGTTGAAGGGTTTTCGATTGAGAGATGTTATTCCAACGTGCCAATTTTTTAGTAGTTACATTGTATTTTTGTGCAATGCTCCATAAACTTTGCCCTTTTTTAAGAGTAACGGTCATTTTTTGACGCGTTTGTTTTTGGGTATTTGTTGCAAATTGAGTTGAAGGGGATGTTGTTTCCAATGAATCATTTAGAATCGGAATTAATAAGGTTTTGCCCGCTCGAATGCGGTGGCTTCTCATGTTATTTAGTTTTTTAATCTCTTTTTGGGAGGTTTTATATTTTTGCGCAATAAGGCCTAAGCTTTCGCCACGTTTAATCGTATGCCTTTGCCACTGAATATCAAATAAATGTGGGGTTGAAGCAATACGATTTTTAAAATCATTTACTTTCTCGATAGGCAGTAAAATTTGATAAGAGCCATTAGGAGGGGTGATTTTTGCTAAATACCCCGCGTTAAGCTGAGAAAACGTGATTTCTGAAACCTGTGCTAATTGCCTCGCTTTTTTTAAATCAATTTGTTTTGGTAATGTTACCGTTCCAAAAAAAGGAATATTATCAATAGGTTCAAGATCTATGTTAAAGTTATCTGAGTGACTAATGATGTGTGAAACTGCCAGTAATCGTGGCACGTATTTTTGAGTTTCTTTCGGAAGGTAGGGACTTATGTCCCAAAAGCTGGGAGACGTGTTGAGTGGTGCACCAGATTGAGCTTTATTGTATTTACGAATGGCTCTGCGGATGGTACCAGGACCTGCGTTGTAAGAGGCTAACGCCAATAGCCAGTCGTTATTATTCACTTTGTAAAGTTTTTGCAAGTAGTCTAATGCGGCTTGCGTACTTTGAATAATGTCTTGGCGACCATCGTACCACGAGTTTTGCTCTAGTCCGTATATACGCCCTGTACTGGGGATAAATTGCCATAGTCCATTGGCTTCTTTGTGAGAAAGAGCCGTGGGTTGAAAACCACTTTCAATAATGGGGAGCAGTGCCATTTCGTAAGGCATGTCTCTAAGTTGAACTTGGCTGAGTATATAATGTAAGTAGGGTTTGGCACGCAGACTGACTGTCTCTAAATAGTTAGATTTTTGTTTAAAAAAGTCAATATGAGATTCGTACTTTCCAAAATGGTTCATGGATAAATGAAATTTATGCTGCATCTCTTGCCAAATAATAGGATGAAAGATACGGTTAATATCGAGCTTATGGGTTTCTTCTAACGTGATGTCAGGTGATGAAACGGGGTGCTGCAAAGCCACCAGCTGAGGTGACGACGACGCGGTAATGAGAGTGGGGCTATACGAGTGTTGCGTACTTTCTGGTTTTTGAGGGGCGTTGTAAGAAATAGAAGGTGAGGTGGTGCAGCTGGATAAACAGAGCACACCTCCAAGCCCTAATGCAATTTTAGCGGTTAGGTAAACGTGTTTTTTTGATGGAAAAGTATTTGATGTTAAATTATTTATTTTCATAGTTCTGTAAGTTTTAGTAAGCACGCTTAAAAAAGTTAGCTTTGTTGGTCGTATTGATCCTTCCAGGCACGAAGGGTTTTAAATAGGCTGGCAATATTATCATTTGCGCCTCGCTTGAGTAGCTGGGTTTTAATGTCAGGCAAGTCAAAGCGTAAAAAAGGATTGGTTTGCTTTTCTTGTTTTAAGGTTCCTAATGGTTGGGTTTTAATGGCTGGGTAATGAATGGTTAAACTTGCTAAACGTTGTTGTAAGTCCGAATTGTTAGGCTCAACTTGAATCGCAAAATTTACGTTATCCTTGGTGTACTCATGCGCACAATAAAAAGGCGTGTGCTCGGGTAAGTTTCTGAGCTTAATTAAACTTTGGCTAAACTCTTCAATGGTTCCGCCTAAGAGTCGTCCGCAACCAGCGGTAAATAATGCATCGGCACAAAACAGTGCGTGTTCGTTATAGTAGCTAATATGGTCGGGGGTGTGCCCTGGCGTTTCAAGTACATTTAATGTAAAGCCATTGACAAGCTCAACTTCATCACCGTCTGATAAGTGTATTTGAATACACGCATTGTTGGTTTTTTTACCGCCAAATACGGTGGCATTTGGGTAGGCTTGTTTTAAGGCAGGAATACCATCAACATGATCAAAATGGTGATGGGTAACCAATATACCTTGCAACGCTAAGTTGTGCTGTTTTAAAAAATCAATGACCTGTTGAGATTCACCAGGGTCAACAACCCACGCTTTCGCATCTTGATAAAGTACCCAAATATAGTTGTCATAGGTTCCAACAAGCGCAGGAAGTCCGATAATTTTCATAGAGATAACGAGTAAAATGATTATAATTTGAGGGGTATTCTAACATGAGTAATGGATGTAGAAATACGGAGTTTATATAAAAAACCAAATCCCCAGATAGAAAACACGTTTACAGCACAAGTCCTTGACGTACCTAGCAAATCCAAAAAAGAACGCATCACCAACAAGGTGACCTTGTCTTTTTTGAATTCACCATGCACATCAATTACTTGCACTCTAATTCGTGTTTCTATCTGGGGATTCGGGAAAAAGGAGAATAGAGCGTGAATCAAGGGTTTCAGCAAGCATTAAGCCATTGGGCATTAACCTTAAACGGAAGCGCAATTTTTGAAGAAGAAAAGATTTTATTGAATGATGCGATTAAAAATCTATTTGGCTATTATTGTGTGCAGTTGGGCGCACCTACGCAAGAAAGTTTTATGACGGAAAGCAGAATTCAATATAAAATTTTAGTGGCCTCTGAACTTAAAGAGGGGGGGGGAGAATTTGATTCGTTTAGTCATTTTGTAAAGGCAGACCTTGATTACTTGCCTATTGCAAAGGAGAGTACCGATGTTGTTTTGTTGCCTCATGCACTGGAAATTGCAGCGGATCCTTATTATTTACTAAGGCAGGTGGACTCTATGTTGCGTCCAGAAGGACATATGGTCATTACTGGGTTTAACCCAATTGGTTGTTTGGTGATGCGGTTTCGCTTTTTTAAAAAAGAGGCGGTATTTCGGCATGCAAAGCTGGAGCGGTTGAATCAACTGAAAATATGGTTAGAAGTGCTGGGGTATGATATTCAATTGCAACGCTACAGTACGGTCACTTGCTTTGCACAAAGAGAGCACAAAACACGTCGTGTTCTTGTTTTGGAGTGGGTAGAAACACGTTTATCAAAGTTGGGATTACAGTTTGGAAATGTGTATTGTCTCGTGGCTAAAAAACGTGTAGACAGCCCAACCTTGGTGGGAGCAAAATGGCATATGCCTCGTTGGCGCGTTACGTCAACAAAACGCCCAGTGTCTGTCGCTCGCAATAACCGTATTAAAACGCACAAGCGCCAAGAGTAAACTCTCTTACTACCATTGAAGGGTTTTACCCGACGCGCTTGAAATATCGACTAACTTTTGTTGATGTGCTTGTTGTTCTATTTGATTGGCTTTGAGTATGTTTAAGGGTGATCTATTTTTATAACTTAAATTTGTTTGGCTAGCGTTGTTTGTGGTGTTGTCTTTGGTTTGGGTGCTTAGGCTTAAAGCCGTTTGCCCCCCTGTCATGGTTAAATAAACGTCGGCTAAAATTTCGGAATCGAGTAGAGCGCCATGAAGGGTTCGGTTGGAATTATCAATGTACAAACGTTTACAAAGCGCATCAAGTGAATTTCTTTGCCCTGGATACGTTTTTCGAGCCATTTTAAGGGAGTCGGTGATCTGGCAGTGATCTTCAATTTTCCCCCACTTATTGTTGGGCAACAGTGCCAATTCATTATTAATAAAGCCCACATCAAACGGGGCATTGTGAATAATTAATTCGGCTCCTTGAACGTATGTCATAAAATCATCAACAATCTTGGCAAAGATGGGCTTGTCTTTTAGAAAGTCATCGGTAATACCATGTACGGCAATGGCATCTTGTGGTACAGAGCGTTCAGGAAAAACATATTGGTGATAATTGTTTTGAGTTAGGCGGCGCTTAATTAACTCTACGGCTCCAATTTCAATGATTCGATCACCATTACGAGGGTCAAAGCCCGTGGTTTCCGTATCCAATATAATCTGACGCATTTTTACTCTCTTTTCTGTAGAATTGTAAGCCATTATTTTAATGTAATAAAATATCGCCATGTGTATTTATAATTAATAAGGGATAGAAAAATGAGAATTAAAAAAGGCAGCCGAGTCACCTTTCATTATGAGTTGCGTGACGAGAGTGGCAAAGTGGTTGATTCAACGTTTGGTGAAGAGCCTGTTATTTACATTCAAGGTGAAGGCGAGATTATTGAAGGGCTTGAAGCGTTAATGGAGGGCGAAGAGGCTGGATTTGAAGCCAAAGTAACGGTTTTACCCGAAAAGGCTTATGGCGTAACCAATGAAGAACTCATTGTGTTTGCAGGGCCTGAAAATTTTGAAGACAATGTGGAAATTGAACTGGGTTCAACCGTTGAAACAGAAGACCCCGATGGCGAGACCATTGTGTTTAGAATTATTGAAATTACGGAAGATAAAGTCTATTTAGACGGTAATCACCCCTTAGCAAATCAAACGTTAGATTATAAGGTTGAAGTGTTAGAGGTGCATTAAAATGTCAGAAAAATACCAGCCTTTACCACGTCAATCCATGTTGATCGACAGTGGTTTTTAGCGGATTATTTAGCGCATAGAGCTTAACATTAACGCTAATTTAGCCGATGTTTGACTTGTAATATCGCCCATAATTTCTTCCATAAATGATTTTTTAGGTGAGTATACCTTAATGTCGTCAACACCAACGATGTCTCTGGCAACACCACCAACGGTATTGAGTTCGTCAATTAACCCGTTTTTAACCGCATCTTCTCCTAACCAAACTAAACCTGAAAAGATTTCAGGTGTTGTTTGTAGGCGATCGCCACGGCCTGCTCGAACGGTGTCAATGAATTGTTGGTGGGTTTTTTCAAGTACCATTTTTTGAAAAAACTGACGACCTTCTTCATTTTTATTGCTGAATGGATCAATAAAGGCTTTGTGGTCGCCTGCGTGCATGGAGCGATTTTCAATGCCTAGTTTTTCCATTAAGCCTGTGAAGCCAAAGGTATCCATTCTTACGCCAATGGAACCAATCATGGAGCCTTTATCGGCATAAATTTTATCGGCCGCAACCGCAATGTAGTAACAGCCAGACGCACAAACATCTTCGACCACAACATACACCGGTTTTTTATACAGCGCTTTTAGGCGAATAATTTCATCATTAATCATAGCTGATTGTACGGGGCTACCTCCTGGGGAATTGGCTTTAATAATGACAGCAGAGCTGGAATCGTTACGAAATGCTTTTTCTAATAATGGATTAATGACCTCGGCGCTGACTTTCGTTCCGGGTATGATGGGGCCTTCAATGTTCACTACAGCAACATGTTTTTTACCCTCGGCACTGGCGGAGGTTTTATCGATCGTATTAAATTTTTGCACCGTAATATAGATAAAAAATATTACATAAGCGGCAATGGCAAGTTTAAGAAAGTTCGCAAAACGGCGCGTCCAGCGCTCTTGCTTTACTAAGGACTCAACGGCCTGCGCAAGTCGTTCAAAATTATTATTGTTGTTTTCGGGGGATTGTTCCATGAATGAATACCTTATAATATGAAAATCTTGTTAATTCTACCCTGTTATATGAACCATGATTGAAAAAAAAGCTGAACAAAGTGTTGAAACAAAATTTGATGTGGTGGCATTTTTAAAACAGCTTACGCAACGCCCCGGCGTGTACCGTATGTTAAATGCTGCGGGTACCATTATTTATGTGGGCAAAGCTAAAAATTTAAAAAGACGGGTTTCCAGTTATTTTAAACAAATGCACGGTGAACTTAAAACAGCAGCCATGGTTGCACAAGTTGCCCGTGTGGAAGTCACGGTTACGGATACCGAAAGCGAAGCGTTTATTTTAGAAAACACGCTCATTAAACGACACAAACCCAAATACAATATTTTATTTAGAGACGATAAGTCTTACCCGTATATTTATGTTTCCACGGATAAAGCGTTTCCTGCATTAAGTTATCACCGTGGTGCTAAGCGTCGAAAAGGCGACTATTTTGGTCCGTTTCCAAATGCGTCTGCGGTGCATCAGACATTACAGACATTGCAAAAAATATTTAAGGTTCGGCAGTGTGCCGAAAGTGTCTTTAATCACCGCTCACGCCCGTGTTTACAGTACCAAATTAAACGCTGTTCTGCGCCTTGTATTGAGGGCTTTATTAGCCAGGAATCTTATCAAGAGGAAGTGGATCTTACCTTGCTTTTTTTACAAGGAAAACGCTTTGACGTGGTGGAGGCGTTAGCGCAAAAAATGGAGACGGCCTCGCAAGCACTTGAGTTTGAAGCGGCGGCACAATACCGCGATAAAATTTCGGCATTACGAGCCATTCAAAGCCAGCATTTGATTAACCAGCCCGGCAGTAAAGACATGGATGTGATTGTAACCGCAGAGCAAGCCAATCAAGTGTGCGTGTGTTTAATGATGTACCGAGGAGGAAACCTTTGGGGCAGTGAACATTTTTACCCAAAAATAGAAGCTCAGGCGGACAGCAATGCTATTTTAGAGGCATTTTTAACTCAGCACTACCAAGTGTATCCAGTGCCAGCAGAGGTTTTATTGCCCATTAAACTGCTGGATCATGATTATTTAGAGGCGTGGCTAAAAGAAAAACGTGATGCAAGTGTGCGGCTAAAACAGCCCGTTCAACAAACAGCTAAATCGTTGATGGCACTGGCAAATACCAATGCGTTAACGGGGTTAAAACAACACTTAACCCAAAAAGCCACACAACGTGATCGGGTCTTGGCATTGCAGGAGGTGTTGGCATTAGAAACCCCGCCCAACCATATTGAGTGTTTTGATATTAGCCATACGCAAGGTCAACTCACCATGGCGAGTTGTGTGGTATTTTACGATGGCATTCCCAGCACCCAAGCCTACCGTAAATTTAACATTGAAGGCATTACAGGGGGGGATGACTGCGCGGCGATGAACCAAGTGCTTATGCGTCGTTATAAACGTTTAAAAGAAGCGCAAAAAGAGGGGGGGGGAACTTTTCCAAATCTTATTGTTGTGGATGGAGGAAAAGGGCAACTAAATCAAGCCATCGCCGTGCTTAAAACCTTAGAACTTGATCACATACCGCTGGTTTCCGTTGCCAAAGGGGAGGGGCGAAAAGCGGGGTTAGAAATTTTATTTACCCCCCATAATATGCAAGGCATTGATTTAGAATCCGATCATATTGCATTGCACTTAATCAATTACATTCGAGACGAAGCGCACCGCTTTGCCATTACCTCGCATCGCGCTAAACGCACCAAAGCCCAAACGCACTCCAGTTTAGAAAGTATTGAGGGCATAGGCCCTAAAACACGTAAAAATGTATTGGTGCATTTTGGCGGATTACATCAAGTGAAAGACGCGTCAGTTTCGGAATTAACTAAAGTGAAAGGGCTGAGCGCCAACAAAGCACAGCGTATTTACGATTTTTTTCATGGAGCGATTTAGCATGGGTTTTTAGTTCTCGGACAGCCTTCTAGAAACAAAGCCCTAAAAGGCGCTCTATGGTAAAATCCGTATTAATTTGTATTTTTTGGAAAACTGTTATGTCTTTACAATCTCTTCCCATGATGATGACTTGGTCGCGAGTTGCCCTTATTCCTATCTTTTTAATGCTGTACTACTCACCGTTTGAAGACGCACGTCTTTGGGCAGGGCTTGCATTTATGATCGCCGCCATTACCGATTGGCTAGACGGCTACCTTGCCCGAAAGCTGGATTCAGACAGTCGGCTCGGTGCTTTTTTAGACCCCGTGGCCGATAAGCTCATTGTTGCGGCAGCGCTGATTGTCGTTGCGGCGGAATACCACGATAACCTGTTTGTCATACTCTCCGCTGTGATTATTATTATGCGAGAAATTGCCGTTTCTGCCTTACGAGAGTGGATGGCTGAAAATAATGCGCGTGAAGTTGTTGCCGTATCCAATTTAGGTAAAATTAAAACCGCTTCACAACTGGCGGCCTTAACGTGGTTATTGTACGGAGGTGAGCTTTGGGGTATTAACTGGGGCGAGTTAGGATTTCCCATGCTGTACTTTGCCGCCGCTTTAACCTTCATTACTTGGGTGCAATACACCAGAGCCGCGTTGCCCGAATTAATTCGCTCGGCTAAATCAAAATAAATTACTAAAAACCGCTTGACCTTCAAACACTATCCCCTATAATAC
Organism: Thiomicrorhabdus sp.; assembly: GCA_021648625.1. Lineage (GTDB taxonomy): Bacteria > Pseudomonadota > Gammaproteobacteria > Thiomicrospirales > Thiomicrospiraceae > Thiomicrorhabdus. The sequence goes on from JAKISK010000032.1 coordinate 13,691, forward strand.
GCCTCATCAAGCGGGAATAGCTCAGCGGTAGAGCACAACCTTGCCAAGGTTGGGGTCGCGAGTTCGATCCTCGTTTCCCGCTCCAGTTTAAAGGCGGAATAGCAAAGTGGCTATGCAGTGGATTGCAAATCCATCTACCTCGGTTCGACTCCGGGTTCCGCCTCCATTTTTTGCTGGAAAAGCTTGATTCATTTTCGATATAAACAGAGTTAAAGCGATACTTTCATGTTTAGTTTTAATCTTTGTTAGCTATCTGCCCAGGTGGCGAAATTGGTAGACGCAGGGGACTTAAAATCCCCCGGTGGTAACACTGTGCCGGTTCGACTCCGGCCCTGGGCACCATATATTCTGAAACCCAGATTAGATAATTTCTAATCTGGGTTTTTTTATGCTCGAACGATTTAACCTAAACCCGACAGGCTCCTAGAGTCTGATTACTTTATGGCCTTAAACGGCGGCAGTTGTTTCGATACTTCTTGAAACTCAATCACCGGAATATCAGGCAGCCCATTTTTAAAGGGCACAGGGCGTTCGCCTTGAATGAGGGGGCGAAGGTAGTTTAATGCTTGAGCGGTCAAGTTCATGCCGTCGGATGAGATGAATTCATCGGGCACAGTCTTCTCTAAGTTTGCCACGTCATTAAGTGGCACCGTTTTAAATTGCCATGTAAAGGGTTGTTCACTTATTAGAGTTACAATCGGCAGTACGCCATGCAACCCTTGTTTGGCGGCTTCTACCGCTGCAACACCCGCATCGTATGCTATTTGCCAATCGGTTTTTGAGACCAAATGACTGGCGGAGCGCTGTAAATAATCAGGAATGGCGTAGTGGCTCTTGACGTTAAAAGTGTCGCTGACCAGTTTGGCAATGGTGTAGCCCACGCCACCTAACTGGGTATAGTCTTGTTCTAGGGTGTGTTCGATATTGGCGATGCTGAGATAGTCGCCTTGTTGGTTGCGTAATCCTTCGGAGACCGCGCAAACGCAGTAGCCTTTTTGTTGTATCAGTTGTTGGACTCTATTCAGGAAAGCCACTTGGTTAAACGGGCGTTCTGCGGGCAGTAAAATCAGTGGCACATCGGGCATTACATCTTGAATCAATCCTGCCGATAATGTAAGCCAACCCGTATTGCGCCCCATGGTTTCCATCACAAAAAAACGGGTGGAAGTGTCGTGCATTGATAGGGTATCGAGCGTTGCTTCTAAAAAGCTACTGGCTAAATATTTGGCGGCACTGCCAAACCCTGGGCTACAGTGAGAGATGGCTAGATCGTTGTCGATGGTTTTGGCCACCCCTATGCAGTTGACAGGGTGATTGTGCTGACGACAGTAGTCGCCCACCTTTTGTGCGGTAACCATGGAGCCGTTGCCACCGTTGTAAAAAAAGGTACCAATACGATAGGTTTTAAATATTTCCAGCATACGTGCGTATTGCGCGGGGTTGTGTTCAAGCGGGTCTAAATCAAAACGACACGCTTTAAATATGGCGCCAGGTTGGTATTTAATGGCGGTTAAGGGTTCTGTTTTTAAACTGGATAAATCAATCAAGCGCTCTTCTAAAATCCCTTTAATGCCGTTAAATGCGCCATACATCGTGCCAAACTGGTTTGGGTTGGCAAATACGGTTTCGATTACTGCGGCGGCACTGGCGTTAATGACGGCAGTAACACCACCCGCTTGGGCGTAGAGTACGTTATTAATAGGTTGGTTGTCTGAGGAGGGGGGGGGAGAATTTTTCATTGATTATTCAGAGCCTTTTTGAGTCAGTACAATGTGATGGTTGCTCACGCTCAGGGATTGTTCACCCTTTAGAATGGCCAATATTGGCTGGGCGATTAATAAATTACGCCAACCCGAAAAAACAGGCCTTTCAGGTACGTTGCCTCGTACAACCGCCAGTATGTCGTTGCGTTGCAGAAGCGAGGGCAAGTTTAAACGGTAGTCAATGGCGACTTGTTGGGCGTAACCGCTAAGCAGTTGAACCACTGCCTCTTCTTGTGGGGTAGGGGGGGGGGATTTTTTTGGCGGTTGCGGCCACTCTGTGGAGTCTTGTTCAAATACGTGATCAATGATAGAAATCCACACATCACCATGGCTCATAATGGCGGATGATTTTATATGAGGTACTTTGTAGAGTGCCTCAACCGTTTTGGGTGGGCGCTTTGCGACATGGATAATGACTTCGTCGTTGAGCACCCATTTTTTAGGCTGGTCATGCGTGATCGCAAACTGTTCACGCCATTCGGTTAAGGCATAAGCGATGGCAAGTTGCTTGGGCTTTAAGGTTTTTATGCCTTTTAATTTTTTGCCTGCGGTTTTAGGGTCAATACGATACAGGGATTCATTTAACAGAGCATTGCACTCCTCCTCTACTGCGTTCAGCTCGTTGGGTGCAAGGGCTTTTAGACAGTGTTCGTACAGAGGCGCAAGATAGCGAACATCATCCAACGCGTATTGAATTTGCGCTTCGGTAAGCGGGCGAGCGTGCCAGTTGGTGCGGGTTTGGCTTTTATCTATCGTGATGCCAAGTGTTTCTTGCACCACGCGTGCAAACCCTGCCATCTCCCCCAGTTTTAAAAAGAGCGTGGCAATTTGAGTATCAAAAATTGCTACGGGCATCTTATGTGCAAGTTGGTACAATACTTCAATGTCTTGGCGTGCAGAGTGAAAGACTTTTAATGTGTTGGGATCGCACAATAACTCAATAAAGGGAGCCAGCGCCTCGTTTGAATCTGAAAGCGTTGTGCTCTCTTGTATTTTAAGTGGGTCAATGATTGCCAAGTTTCCTAAGCAGTCTTGAACTTGAATAAGGCTGAGTTTTGGAAAATAAGTATCTTCCCGCACAAATTCGGTATCCATCGCAATCCAGAGAATGTCTGGGCGTGAGATAAGATGTTGGCAGTAGTCATTGAGTTGGGATTCGGTCTCGACCGATAAAAAATTGTGTTTCGTCATAACCGAACAGTGTAAGAGAGTGATGGAATCAGAGCAAGGATAATTAAGTGAAAATGGAAAAGATTCATATTTTAGGCATTGCGGGCACGTTTATGGGCGGCATTGCGCAGTTGGCAAAAGCGATGGGCGTTGAGGTGACGGGATCGGATAAGGCAATTTACCCCCCCATGAGTACGCAGTTGGCGCAAGCAGGGATTACGGTTACGTTAGAGGAGGATGTAAGCTTTTTAAAATCGACGCCTGATACGGTCGTCATTGGTAACGCCAAAAGCCGTGGCGATGCCGCAGTAGAAGCCACCTTAAACGTATTGCAGCCTTATACTTCGGGTCCTCAATGGTTGGCCGAAAATGTTTTGCACGATCGCTGGGTGATTGCGGTAGCGGGTACGCATGGCAAAACCACTACAGCCTCAATGGTGGCGTGGATTTTAGAGTACGCAGGTTTAGAGCCAGGGTTTTTAATTGGGGGCGTTCCCAGTAATTTTGGCGTATCCGCTCGCTTGGGAAAATCGCCTTTTTTTGTGGTGGAAGCGGATGAGTACGACACCGCTTTTTTTGATAAGCGTTCTAAGTTTGTGCACTATCACCCTCGAACCTTGGTTATTAATAATTTGGAGTTTGATCACGCGGATATTTTTGACAACTTAGCGGCGATTCAAACACAATTTCATCACTGTGTTAGAACCGTTCCCGGAAATGGGCTGATTATTACCCCCAGTGATGAAACCAATACGGATGAAGTGATTGCGAAAGGGTGCTGGACACCGCTTGAAACACAGGGCAAACAAAACGCAGATTGGACGTATGAGTTAATTAAGTCGGATGGTTCGGAGTTTTTGGTGTGTTATAAAGGCACCAACATTGGTACGGTTAAGTGGCCGATGACAGGTATTCATAATGTACGAAATGCGTTAAGCGCATTGGCGGCCGCACAAAATGCCGGAGTGATTGTGTCACACGCTGTTCGCGCATTAAGTGCGTTTACAGGCGTGGCACGGCGTATGAGCTTAGTGGGTAAAGTGAAAGCAAAAGAGGGGGGGGGAGAAATTATTATTTATGATGATTTTGCGCATCATCCAACGGCCATTGCAACCACGCTTCAAGGGGCTAGAAAGCAACTAGAACAACAAAGCGGCCAACTAAAAAATGTGAAAGAAAAACGTTTGATCGCCGTCTTTGAGCCTCGCTCTAACACCATGCGAATGGGTATTCATCAAGAGACACTGCCCGCCGCCTTTAAAGAGGCCGATGCCGTCTATGCTTTTATTGACCCAGCGTGGAACTGGGCGTTAACCCCTGAAAAATTTTCACAACCGCTGGTGGTTGCCAACCGCTATGAAGAACTGGTGACCAAATTATTGAAGGCGTTGCGCACAGGTGATACCGTGGTGATTATGAGCAATGGCAGCTTTGGCGGTATTCACCAAACCCTACTGCAAGGGTTGCGAGATGTCATCTAAAAGCGACTTTTGAGCGAAAGGAGAACAAAATGTGGGTGTTGCTTGAAGTAGGGTTGGTTCTGTTATTGGTGTTATGGATAGTCTGGATGATTAGGCCACCTAAAAAGAGGCGTTCTAAAGACCAGCCTAAACACTAACTATCCAGATAAGAGCACGAAATTTATAAACCCTAATCCGCAGATAGCATCTCAGGCCACTAATGTAGCCCCCCATCTACAAGTAACTTTTATTCAGCTTAGAAAAAAAGTAATATTTAAGGAGCATGACAGAAATAAAGCCCGCCTTTTCAATGATGTGATTGACTCATCAGATAGCATGGGTTCAGGTAAACGACTTCATCATTGGTGACGCATAGCGATCCCGTTTAGAAGAATGAATTTTTTCGACTACCTGCCTTCAGTCATGCTCCACTCTAAATATTGAGGCAAGGTGATATGAAAAACAACAAAAAGCTACAAAAAAGAACAGAGCAACATCTCGAACAAATAAACTTATTTGCTGCGGGGATCGACATTGGCTCACAAGAGCATTACGTCGCGGTTCCCGAAAAAACCCGTTAGGTCCTATAGCTGCTTTACATTGGATATCAATGCCATGGCAGACTGGTTGGTTGAGGTTGGTATTAATACGGTAGCTATGGAATCCACAGGGATTTATTGGATACCTGCTTTTGAAATATTAGAGTCAAGAGGCCTAAAGGTTATTTTAGTCAATGCCCGCCATGTTAAGAATGTGACAGGCCGCAAAACAAACGTTAAAGATTGTCAATGGTTACAACAATTGCATACCTATGGTTTGCTCGCAGGAGCCTTCCGCCCTGATAATGACTATTGTGAACTCAGAGCCTATATGAGGTAAAGAGAAATGTTGGTTAACAGTCGATCAGCACACATCCAACATATGCAAAAATCATTACGGCTTAATGAACCTGCTACTTGACAACGTTGTCAGTGCCGCACAATTCGTAAAGATAAGAAGAAAGCTCAAAATTTAGGTCGCTCTTCTTTTTTTGCTTTTGTTTTTTTTAAATTCCAGAGCATCGGCCTGTTTATTTAACCCCTTCAGGCACTCTTCAATTACTTGATCGCAGTCTTTGATTTTTTCATCAAACATGTCGTATAACTCTACCGCTTGTTTCAGTGCAAAAAGGTGCTCCTCTTTATAGTTTCCGTCCAATGACTTTGCGATCGTATCTACGCTATTTTTGCAACGCTTATCACGATAATTCGCTAACACGCTAGAATCTCTTTGTCCGGTAAGTATTTGACGAATAATTTTTAATCCTGTTTTCCCAGTAATATCACTGATCTCACTGAAATAGAAGGCTTAAATGAACACAGTATTTTAAAGATTTTATCGGAAACAGGTGTTGATATGCATCGATGGAAAACAGCAAAACATTTTGTTTCATGGATGGGACTCAGCCCCAACAATAAGATTTCAGGGGGGGCTATTTTAAGCAGTAAAACGATAAAGACAAAGAATAGAGCAAAGCAAACCTTTAAAATGGCCGCATTCTCACTGACGAATGCTAAAAGCGGATTAGGAGCTTTTTATCGACGCTTACGTTCAAGATTGGGGGCGCCAAAAGCAATGACTGCAACAGCAATAAAGCTTGCGGTGATATTTTACAATATGCTAAAAACTAAAACGGCATACAGGACACAAACCCAAGAAGAGTATGATCAGGCATACAGTCAGCGGTCACTGAAGAGCCTTAATCGCCGAGCGAAGCAATTAGGAATGATGGTAATTCCTATTGAAGTTACTTAGAAGAAAACACGTTTATAGAACAAGTCCTTGACGTACCTAGCAAATCCAAAAAAGAGCGTATCACCAATAAGGTGACTTTGTCTTTTTTGAATTCACTATGCACATCAATTACTCGCCTAAAAGCGCCTACTGTTGGTGTACTCTAATTTGTGTTTCTATCTGGGGATTCGGGTTAAAAACTAAACGCCAAACGCGCAACGTCATTAAAGTGCTCGGCAAAGTGCACGGTTATCCCTTTTTTTAAATAGCTGGGCAGTTCTTGGTAATCCTTTTGGTTGTCTTTGGGCAGTATAAGCGTG
>JAKISK010000033.1 GCA_021648625.1 Thiomicrorhabdus sp.
ACCCCGACCAAATGACGCTGAGGATTACAAAAGAAGCGGATTTTATTGATTGGTACGTCAATGAGTTTATGCCCAGTGAATTACCAGACTATCACGCACTCTTTGACTCAGAAGAACTTATAGAAATGCTTAAAGAGATGATTAAACATGGTCGAGATCAAGCCATTCATCACGGCTTTAATACACCGGTGAGCCACTCACACTTTATAACCTTAATGTGGCACATTGGCGCAGACTTTTATCAGGCACCAGAGTTTAAAGCCATTGCGTTAGCCAAAGACCAACCCGAAACCGAACGCATTGATGCATTTTATCAAGTCAGTGATCAACATTGGAGGGAGGCTAAACAAAATGCCAATGAACGATTATGGCTTCCAGAGGAGGCGATGCAATGAGTAAAAAAACTATCCCAAAAAACCCAAAAAAAGCTCTCTTTGACTTTATAATAAATAAGATAACGGGGATAATAAATAAAGAAAAAAACAAAGATCAAAATAAAGAACAACCAGAGTCAGCCGGCAAAAACACACAGCTAGGTACTCAAATTAAGACCGAAAACTGCGATGTTACGGAGTGTGCTAATAAGGGGAATGAGGCTAAAAACACCAAAGATCCAAAAAAGCTATCCACAAACCCTAAAGATATTCGATCTGCCGCTAAATCATGGCCAGCAGAAAAAAAGGCTAGATTTGATTTGGCTGATAAATTTTATAGTGATGCAGGATATAAAGACTACGACAATCACTTGAGAGGAATAGACTTTGATAAACCAGTCGAAATTGCTAAATTCTCCAAAGGAGATAAACTATATCAGTATTCCTACCTAGACCGAATGACAGGTCAACCTAAAGTTGGTTCATATTATTATAGCTCTAAGATTATAGATGAAGGTAAGCTAGGTTTTGATGTTGATAGTCGGAAAATGATTGAGGTTAAATTAAACAAGTCAGATAATTTTTTAAAAAGTAGTGCAGCAAATATTGAGGACTGGAAGGGAAGTGATAAAATCTTTTCTGGTGGTGAAGTTCAACTATTTAATCCAAATGCTACCTATTCATCTCTTGAGGTTTTAAAATGAAAAAATGTTCTTTAAACCAAGTTAAGTCAATTATTAACTCCTTTGAGGAAAAAGGTCTGGAATATATTGATATTCTAGGTTCAAAATCAACCATCATTTCAGATGGGGTAGTTAAGTATACGGCGTATGAACCGAATATTAAACACTTTATAGTATTTGATAACAAAGATATGAAAAAAGAGATTAGTTTTTCTTTTGATGATTGTGCCTTAAATTACCCCGATATTCAGAATGAATTTGGACGGTTGGAAGTCCATTATAATTTTAGAGAAAACTACTCAGAGTTCAAAATTAATTTACCTTCAAGCAATGTAGCTGAGATCTATTTTATTAAGAACAATCGATATGAAGTTGTTGGGGAAAGTAAATTTATCGAAGTTGATCCACAAGGAAGAAAAATAGATATTTCAATGTTAGTATTTGAGGGGTTTTGTTTAAGAATAGTACGGTAGGGTTCCGTAAATAATTCTGAAAGCGAATAGAGACAGACTGAAAATCGGCATTTTCACGAGCATTAGGAAAAAGGACGGTATCCTTAAATAGATTTTACAGACTAAAAAATAGTCGTTTTTTGCCATGGTAGGGGGGGAGGTAAAATTGCAATCCAAATTTTTACCCCCCCCCCTACTTAACTCAAACACCACCGTCGCCTACTCATCATTCACGCCCCAACACATTCAATCGTTATACTCTCGCTATTACGACCCGCGTGTTTTCACACGGTTTTTACCCAGTTGCCAACCCAATCAATTACAAACAATTTTTGGTCCAGTAAAAGCCTACTTAGTGGAAGATTCCGCAACCGACATGCAACGTTATTGGGTAGACAATCAACAAATCAAGCACGAACCCTTACTCTCAAACCAAATAAATCCGACCCCTCAAAACACAGACACAAGCCAAGGGAGCGCCGTATGCTAACACTCCACCCCGACCAAATGACGCTGAGGATTACAAAAGAAGCGGATTTTATTGATTGGTACGTCAATGAGTTTATGCCCAGTGAATTACCAGACTATCACGCACTCTTTGACTCAGAAGAACTTATAGAAATGCTTAAAGAGATGATTAAACATGGTCGAGGTCAAGCCATTCATCACGGCTTTAATACGCCGGTGAGCCACTCACACTTTATAACCTTAATGTGGCACATTGGTGCAGCCTTTTATCAGGCACCAGAGTTTAAAGCCATTGCGTTAGCCAAAGACCAACCCGAAACCGAACGCATTGATGCATTTTATCAAGTCAGAGATCAACATTGGAGGGAGGCCAAACAAAATGCCAATGAGCGATTATGGCTTCCTGAGGAGGCGGTGCAATGAGTAAAAAAACCAAAAAAAAAGCTCTCTTGGACTTTATAATAAATAAGATAATGGGTGGAATAGCAACACTATTTCGTACAGGCTGAAAAACCGTCGTTTTTTGTCGTAATAGAGGGGTAAAAAATCCAATCCAAATTTTACCCCCCCTGCTTAACTCAAATGCCACAGTCGCCTAGTTATAATTTACACCTCCAAAACATCAATTTTTGTGTACGATATTGTGTTGACACTCTACTAGGCAACTATCCTGACACAAAAAGAGAAGATAGTAGTATCATAAGTAGTTAAGCTTAATGCTTGAATTAAAACTGAAACAAAACTTTAAAGGATTACAGATTTATGAAAAATTTTCTATTCACTTTCATGTGCATATTTTTTAGCTCTACTTCATTATCAGTATATGCCAACACTCTAAATGAGATTGAAAAGGGCAGTAACTTGCAGTATTTCGGTTTTTGGGGTGGGTATTATTGGGGTATAGATAGCAGGGGGAAAAACGGCTCTCACTTATACTACGACTTTCTTTCTCAAACTAATAATGATTCGCATTTAATAGGCGTGGGTGCGGGACGGAATGATCCCAGCACAGGCGTTGACTGTACGAATACAATAAACGTTTTGTCCGAGAGACTATGTATTATTGGAGCCAAACTGGATACAATTATTCGCTTGAATCAAAACCAGAAATATAAAGTGTTACTTTCAATTGAAAATATTTTATTTGAACGCCCTGCGGGACGTCCTGGGAAACATCTACAGTCTTGGAGTCAGCTTATTTTAGACGCTAATAGTATATTATTGTCCGAAGGTGAAGACCCCATTACGGTACCAAGACATACAGCATCCCCTTCAGTAAAAAATATGGCTGCAATTAAAGCTGTAATTAAAGCACTCTCCGTAAAAGTCTTTGATAGGCATAATGACCGTACAGAATTAGTTGAAATGATAACCCTTATAGATGAACCGTATATATCGCTTAATTATAATGATGCTTCCAGCATGAACAATATGTACTCCTTGCAACGCTGGATTAACTGGGAGCTAAATGCCAGTAGTTCACTAAAGTCTAAAAAGAGGTATGTTAATTTTACGAAAAAGCTCGTTTCTGATCATACCGAAAACGGAAAGTCCTTGCGTAATGTACTCCCTTGGGATTATGACTACGTTTCGTTCAATTGCTATAGGAGTTGTAGCTTCGAGGAAATTGCTTCTATTACAAAAAAGCTAATGAAAAATAACTGGAGTCATCAAAAGGTAATTATGATTCCCTATGCTGGTGCTCAAGTACCTTGGGAATACTGTGATTCAAGATATCCTTGGATGAAAAACCACCTTAGTTGGGTTAATCGCAATTTAATTCAATATTTCAATTATGCAGCAAGCCCACAAAACTCTGAAATCGTAGGGTTACTGCCGTTTTTTTGGTATGACACTGTGAATTCAGATGACCAATTCTGCGGAGCCTATAGGTACCCAGAGCAAATAGAGATATTGAAGGATATATCAGAAAAAATCACAAATTATGTAAACAAAAGGTAACTATAATACCCCAACAAATTAGATAAAATTTTCAGAAAGTCTTATTTAACAACTGGGATCAGAATCAATGCCAGTAACGATCAAGAGTCAACCCGTACTCCGTTACTGGCACTTTTCTAGCGAGCTAAAACCTCGTCCGAAGGATTTCCATTCACTCGGTAGTACCCCCAAAAGCCAACGCATTAAAAAATTTGTGATTAATCACTCGATTATAGAATTTTCCGTATATTTAGGCCTAATTATAATTAGTCTGCCTTTAAAAGATAATCCGCCCAAAACACCAAAACGGGTTATTCAAACCTTAGCGGGAAAATTTTTTAAAGATTTTATTTATTCAGTTTCATACGGATCAAGTGGAATAGCAACACTATTTCGTACACAAAGACTCATTATTTACTCTTTAATGGGCTGATACTGTTTTTATAGACTTGCTAACACTCCACCCCAAACAAATGACTCTGAGGATTACAAAAGAAGCGGATCGGAAAAAGGAAAAAGAGGAAAAAGGGGACGGAGCCCTTAAAATGAAATTTCAGGCAAAAAGCAGTCAATTCTTTATGTTTTTTAGCATGATAAGGGGGGATGAAATTGCAATCCAAATTTTTACCCCCCCCTTACTCATTGAATCTACTTTTCAACTTACGTTGAACAAGCCATTTCATCCAGTCCTTGAGTTAGTTTTTAATTATTCAGAAATCCATAGAGCAATCAATTAAAACCACGGTGTTGTCGCTAATATTGTTGTAAGATCGGCAGTAGTATTCAAAGCGCTTTTTCTAATTCTTTTACATATTGTAAAACAGGTTTGACACTCCAAAAGATAAGATGATTTTATCTGCACCAGATACACCTAACTATTACTGGAAGGTTGTGAAACTGAACATAGCTAATCTTGGCATGAAATTGATGATAGCCTTAGCATTTCTAGCCTTGCATATAAGTGCTCGGTAAAAAAACCATGCATTAAAAACCTCTGCCCTAGATTCCAAGGGCCGACGAGATATTGAGGATATTTATTATACGCATATTCAGTTAGAGTATTATCGTCAATGATATGACCGACCCTAATTGCGATAGATTGATCTAAATTAAAGCCGTTTATGGCATCGCGATATTCATCCTTTTTCAGTAACAAACAAAATAAGCACATAAACAAGGCGTGCGATGTTTCGAAATCTAATACTTGGGTAACTTTCTTATCTACAATAAATTCATCCATAATAATTGGTTGCCAACTTTTCCATTGATGATGATTACTTTTTTTTTGAGTTTTATGCGCCTGACATTTGCCTAGTTTAATAAAGCTTTCGAATAGCTCTTGATCATGATTAACAAAAGTATCGCGCAACATATCATTTATCTTTCTTGGGTATAAATTAACCCTATGCTCATGTTCTGTATTTTCAGCCAAAAAATTCAGAATATTCGATTCAGTAGAAAAATGCCTTAATATTAACAGGTTTGCTTCAGGTGAAACAAAGTAGGTGCAAAACCAACAAATTGTTTTTTGCAAAAAAATATGTGCACTAAATTGCGGTAAAGGTAATCGTTTAATGAACCAAACAATATGAAGCGTTATAGCGAAAAACAACTGTAGTATAGGTCTAAGAACCCAACGAAAAGGGTTGTCTAAATCTTTCAACCAAAGCTTAACCGCAGCGTCTTCGATAGGTAAAGAGTTATCGTTAGTGATTGCTTGTAGATACAAGCTGTATTTCTTAGTTGTCATTATCAACCTCTTGTAATTGTAATTGATATAGTTTGGCGACTACTTTAGCGGTACGAACAATATCAGTAATATTTTTATCTGAGGTAGCTAGTCGATCAATCAATTGATACAATTCCTGCAAATGACTTTCATCATTTTCACCATGGTATTCCATAAAAGCCGTAGCTTTACATTCAAAACTAAATTGTTCATTAATAAGCTTTGCCCATTTCATCGCCATTTTGTTGCCTAACCCCTCTATAATCCACATAGCACCAATTAAATCAACTGGGTTAGGTTGGGTGGCTCGATACATTAAAAAACCATGTAAGGCTTCAGAACCTATATTTTTATTGCCTGATTCAATGGTGCTAAGCTCACCACCAGTGGCAATATAATCAGCTTCTAATAGCAGGTAGTCCTTATGTTCTTCTTGTGCATGCCTGATAACAGAAGAACGAACATCTGAATAATGGCGATCAAAACTCGATGCACAACGGCTAATCCAACGAGACCCTTCAATTACCTGTTGTCGCATGTTAATTAACAATTTTTGATAGTCTTCAACGCTTAAACGTTGTTGTTCTAATCTTTGAACAATGGGTACCTTAGTTATTGCTAGATCAAAGTCTAACCAAACTTTTAATAACATCTGCAAACAACGTTTACCAGCCTCAGTTAATACAAGGTTATTTTCCATAATGATATTATCCCGCAACAGTTAGGTGCATATAAGCACAGTTGAATCGGCCACTTTCAGGAACCATACAAAAAATAGTTTCTCCTGATTTTAAATCATGAGTGTTAATAAACTCATCGATCATAATGAATATCGATGCACAGCCGGTATTCCCTCGTTCATATAGATTTGTATACCATTTATGTTCAGGAATGCTAATTCCCGCTGTTTCTAGCATATCAAAAATTTTACTTTTAAAATATTTTGAAGAAAAATGGCATAACACATGATCAATTTCATCTGGTCTTACATAGTTTTGGCTAATTAATTTTAAAAAACCATTCACCCCAACTGATACAATATTATCTAACAACCTAACGTCTTGCCTTAACAATAATGCGCCTGCTTTTTCTGCACACGCGTAGGTTTCATAGTCTTGCCATGTTTTATTATTAACATCATTTTTAGCTGTACCTACAGTCATACAAACTGGATAAACATCTGCATTTGAAAAGCTTTTAATCCAATTTATTTGTAAGCTTTTACCACTTATTCGTTGTCGATTTTCTAGCAATAATGCGCCTGCTCCATCAGATAACATCCATCTTAAAAATTCGGCATTAAAATCAATTTTATTACTTTCTACTTGCTCATAACGACTACTTTTAAATAAACGAGATGTTAGCTCGCTGGCAATCACCAAAGCATTATCAACATCATCACACTTGATGTTTGTATAGGCTGCTTTTAGTGCCATCATACTACTTGAACAAATGCCATGAGTCGTATGCAACTCAACTTCAGGAAGGTTTAATGCCGCTTGTACCATACTTCCAAAACCAGGTAACACTAAATCACCTTGGCTCGTTGCACAGCTTAGCATTTGAATTTTAGACATTGGAATAAAACTTTTTTCAATACAGCTAACTCCCGCATTTGCGGCCATATTACTGTTTGATATTTGAGTTTGTTGCTGATTGTTTATCGCATAATGCCGTTGAACTATACCATTAGATTTCAATATTCTTTTTTTTAGACGGCTTTTCTTACCGTATATTAAACCCAGTACATCTTCTATTTCATCATTATTTACCGCTTTTCCAGGTAAAAAGTGCCCTGTGCTATTAATGTAAACGTTCAACCTGTATCCTTTTTTAAATATACTTTTAAACAACGAAAATTTTCTTCAACATATGGAAGAACACAAACAATAAACATAAACGCCAAATAATAGGGTAAAAACAATGGTGCCCCGTGGGGCTCTTCAATTAATGTTAATGACATATTTCCTGCCCAATTAAAGCTGATTAACAATTGAAACTGTTGCCAATTAATCACAATTATTGATATCAACATATATAAAGGTAATGAGCCCAAATATGTATGTGCATGCATTTCCCATACTGATATTTCACGCTTTTCTTTTGCATAATGAACATCAGCATGTGCCACAAGCTCATGACCTAAATAGACTATTATACAAACAATTAAAACCAATACATTCACGTAAAATAACAAACATAAAATAATAGGTATTCCCATTTGAATACCCATAACTGAGTGCATTAATGATTCTTTTAGACCTGAGGTTATTTCAATTTTAGTCGCTCTATGACAGCACCAATCTACAAAACCAGCAATTCCCCACATAGGGAGAAATACATACAATAAAACATTAATTAATAGCGCTGAAGTGTCCATCTATAAATCCTTGAATTCGTGGCTCTGTAAATATTTTTGTGTAAACACCCTTTCGGTTAAACGTAATGCTTAAGACGTTTTGCATGTAGTATGATAAGCTGATTTATCGCAGTCTTCCAGTTTCTTATTAGGCATTGTCCACTTTTTGGAGGCGGATTCTATCGCCAAAAACATCATCTTAAAGGCAGAATCATCATGACTGTAATGGTCTAATAAAACATAGGGGGTACAGTTTCATGCGAATTTCACGACTCTATTTAGAAGGCGACTACCAAGCCAATCAAACCATCCCCCTCCCAAAAGAACAAGCGCATTATGCCCTCACCGTGCTACGTTTAAAAAACAATTACGCCATTGAAGCCTTTAATGGCAAAGGGTCGCTTGCCACGGGAAAACTCATTGTCACCAGCCGTCGCACTGCGGATTTTCAGATTGAAACTGTCACACAGCCCCAAACCGAATCCCCTTTAAACCTCACCTTAGTGCAAGGCATATCGAAGGGTGATCGTATGGACTACAGCATTCAAAAAGCAGTGGAGCTGGGTGTGACCCAAATTCAACCCGTTTTAACCGAACGCTGTGATGTGAAACTGCCCGCTGAAAAGTTCAAAAAACGTCAACAACAGTGGCAAGCCATCGCTATTAATGCCAGTGAACAGAGTGGCCGTACCGTGGTGCCTCAGATACTGCCGATTCAAAGCTACTCAAACTGGCTGGCACAAAAATTATCCCCCCCCCTCTTTGGTTTGGTGCTTGATCCGTACGCCAAGCAAACACTGAAGACAATTGAATACCCAAAAAATACCCCCCCTATTCACCTGCTCATCGGCCCCGAAGGCGGACTGAGCGAAGCCGAAGTACAACACGCCACACAAGCAGGACTTACCCCCATTCAATTGGGTCCCAGAATCTTGCGCACCGAAACCGCAGGCCCTGCTGTGATTGCGATATTACAAACACTTTGGGGGGATTTGGGATAGTTTAGGGTTGTTTGACGTTAAAAGGGTCTATTGAGACCTTTGCATGATAGGGGCGCGCGCGACCTCTTTTCTTCGGTCAACCGAAAAAAATTCATATTTTTCTGTCTTTTATTTGGTAAATAATCTAAGCTACTGTGTATGTATTTTTTTCGTCAAACAAGTAAACAGGCATTGCTACTTTGGAGCTTATTTCTCTCTCTGTCACTATTGTGCGTACAAGGAGGAAATTTACACGTCCATAATCTAGACGATGGCCATTTGACTAATGCCCATTTTACTCACGACACATCTCACCATGATCTGGATGAACACATCACATCAGAACTCAACCTCAGTTCAGATGGGGTATTAAAAAACCTCAATAACCATAATTTTACTATCGCCTTTCTGGTTTTCTTTTTTACCCTGACAGCACTTTTATCTTCATTACTGCTCACTCGGCACTATCGAGACAACAAACCCATTTTCTATGAACACCACCTCCTTTCACCGCCCTTACGAGCACCTCCATTGCTCTAAACTCTTTTGAAATATTTCTAACTCTGCCCTAAAATTGGTTTTACTGCTTGAATTCAAGCTGTACCTTTTCATGTGGCTGGAATTTATTCATTTATTTCCCCTAATTTCCAGATAGAAATTAAGGCGCTTAAGAGAAGTACCTACTATGATTTTTTTTCGATTACCCCCTTCAATAGAAGGGTGTGCCGCACGGGTGACCGTATCGTGTTTAGTATTACTCAGTGCCAGCACTGGCGTGAGTATCGCTTCCAGTTTAGAGGCTAATAAAAATACAATTAGCTTGTATGACGCGGTTAGCAAAACAATTGAACACAACCCTGATTTACGCGCTTTTGATTTTCAATTGAAAGCACAACAAGGGCGTGTGCAACAAGCGGGGTTAGCCCCCAGCCCTGAATTAAGCTTTGACCTAGAAGATGTTTTAGGCACGGGTAACAATCAAGGGGTAAAAAGCGCACAAGCAACCCTCAGCATTGGCTGGGTGCTTGAACGTGGTGTTCGCCAGAGCTATGTTGATGCAGCGCGTGCGGGTTCTTCTCTTATCTCTGTTGAAGCAGATATACGGCAACTGGATGCAGCGGCAGAAACGGCACGACGTTACCTTGTTAGCTTGGCCTACCAAGCACGAGAAGTAAATTCAAACAACATGGTTCTTCTTGCAAAGGAGACGATTAAATCGGTCACTAAACGTGTAAAAGCAGGTAAAGCACTCGGTGCAGAACTCTCCCGAGCACAAGCAGAACTGGCACGCAGAAAATTGCAACATGAGGATATTGAACATGAGTGGTTGTCAGCAAATCGTCGCCTGGCCGCCCAATGGGGAGAAATGACGCCCTCTTTTACACACGTTGAAGGTAATCTTACCGCTCCTTTACAAATCGCATCATTTGAAACGCTCAAATCCTTACTGCCACAAAACCCTGAGTTTGAACGGTTATTATCAGAGCAGCTTTTGAAAAAATCACAGTTACAGTTGGCACTGGCACAAGACACCCCAAGCTGGCGTGTCAACGCAGGAATTCGCCATAATAATAGCAGCGATGATCAAGCTTTGGTCGCAGGCATTACCATTCCCTTTGGGGAACGTGTTCGTAATCCAGGCCGCATTGTAACCGCGCGCGCCAATCTGGCTCAAATAGACAGTAAAGAACATGCCACACGCGTTCGTATCGAAACCACGCTCTTCGTGATATATGAAAAATTGCAGCACAATTTACATGTCATTAAAGCGGTGCGTAGTGAGATTATCCCCCATCTTAAACAGGCACTTAACGAGGCTCAACGAGCGTACAAGCTAGGACGATATAGTTATCTTGAGCTACGTACGGTTCAAGCTGAACTGCTTGATGCACAAAATGAATTAATTGAAGCCAGCATTGATGCCCGCCGTAACATGATTGAAATTGAACGCTTAACCGGTGTGCGTTTAGCACGACCAACAACCACAGGAAGCCCGCGATGAAAACAATGGCGAAAAATTTGACACTCATATTTCTATCTACCACCCTGTTTACGGCGTGTGGTGGCACATCTTCAGATCACGACCACGAATCAACAGACGCACATGGTGACGTGGCCGAAGCAGAATATGAAAAAGGCCCTAATCGAGGGCGACTATTCAAAGAGGGCGACTTTGTTCTTGAGTTGGCTATTTTTGAAACCGGCGTACCACCAGAGTACCGTGCTTGGATCACAAAAGATGGCAAAGCAGTCAGTCCCGATAAAGTAAATCTCAATATTAAACTAACCCGCTTGGGTGGCACTATTGACGATATTAACTTTGCCCCAACAGGCGAGTTATTACGTGGCGATATGGTTATCTACGAACCGCATTCATTTGTTGTCACGATTAACGCCACGCATAACGGCGCAACCCACACTTGGGAGTACGATAATTTTGAAGGGCGTACCAAAATAGAAACCGCAGTGGCCGAAGCCCTTGACATCAAAACCTCAATAGCCAGTTCTGTCGTAATGCAAAAAACCATCAATGTGTATGGTCAAATTGCAGCCAATAATGAAAAACTACGCAAGATCACCGCCCGTTTTGATGGCGTGATCAAATCGGTTTCAGTCTCACAGGGTGACCAAGTTCGTAAAGGTCAAAAACTGGCTACCGTCGAAAGCAACGAAAGTTTGCAACGCTTTACTATTACGTCACCAATCAATGGCGTAGTCAGCCAACGTGAAGCCAATATTGGTGAACAGACGGACGGACGTCAACTGTTTACCATTATCGATACCCGCTCGGTTTGGGCGGAACTATCCGTCTTTCCTACCGATCTAGCACACGTAAAAATAGGTGCGCCTGTCACCATCACCGATACCACCAGTGGGCAGAGTGCCTCTGGTAAAGTCTCTCAAATTGATGTGATGGCACAAAGCAACCAATCCGTTAATGTGCGCGTGGTACTGGATAACAAAAAAAGTCAACTGCGTCCGGGCCGCCACATCAGTGCAAAAATAACCGTTGGTGAACATACCGCTGCCTTAGCCGTAAAACGAACTGGACTGCAACCTTTTAGAGATTTTACCGTGGTTTATGCGCAAATTGGAGAGGAATACGAGGTGCGTATGCTCGATCTTGGTTTGCAAGCTGGTGAATGGGCAGAGGTGCTGGGCGGACTGGAACCCGGCACTCGTTATGTCAGCGAAAACAGCTACGTCATCAAAGCCGACATTGAAAAATCTGGCGCATCTCATGACCATTAAAGGCGACTTTTTATGTTAGAAGCAATTATTAAATTTTCACTTGCCCGTCGAGGGTTAGTGATGGTGCTCGTCCTGATGGTGATGGGACTGGGCGTGTTTAAATTTACTCAACTACCCATTGATGCCGTACCCGACATTACCAATGTTCAGGTCGTCATCAATACCGAAGCGCCCGGTTACACCCCGCTAGAAGCCGAACAACGTGTGAGTTTTCCCGTAGAGAATGCGATGGCGGGGTTGCCAAAACTCGATTATACCCGCTCCGTCTCACGCTATGGTTTGTCACAAGTGACGGTGGTGTTTGAGGAAGGCACGGATATCTATTTTGCCCGCCAGTTAGTCAGCGAACGCCTGACCACTGCTAAAGGCGATCTGCCGTCTGCGTTAGAGCCCACTCTCGGCCCGATCGCCACCGGACTGGGGGAAATTTTCATGTTTACCGTTGATGCCGAGCCGGGAGCCAAAAACAGCGATGGCAGCCTAATTACACCGATGGATTTGCGTTCAGCTCACGACTGGATTATTCGCCCACAATTAATGCGCGTAGCGGGCGTTGCTGAAATCAACCCCATTGGAGGGTTTAAAAAGGAAATTTTAGTCGCCCCTGACCCAGCCAAACTATTGGCTTACCAAACAAGCTACCAAGATTTGGTTAAAGCAATACAAAATAACAATAGCAATCGCGGCGTGGGTTTTATAGAAAATAATGGCGCACAGTGGTTAATGCGTGTGCCGGGTCAGGCCAGTACATTAGCAGATCTAGAAAACATTGTAATTGGCCAGCGACAAGGCGTCCCCACTCGGGTTAAAGATGTTGCCAGTGTAAGCCTGGGCAAAGAGTTACGCTCAGGTGCCGCGACCCAGAATGGTCGCGAAGTAGTAATGAGTACCGTCTTTATGTTAATTGGTGAAAACAGTCGTACCGTTGCGAATGATATTGCCATCAAGTTAGAGGAAATAAAAAGTAGCCTACCAGATGGCATTACCGTTACAGCCGTTTATAACCGAATGACCTTAGTTGACAAAACGCTAGAGACGGTACAAAAAAATCTATTGGAAGGTGCGCTCCTAGTTATCGTAGTTCTATTCCTCTTTTTAGGCAATATTAGAGCAGCAATACTAACCGCAATGGTCATTCCTATTGCCATGTTAATGACCATTACCGGCATGGTACAGACCAAAACCAGCGCCAACCTAATGAGCTTGGGGGCGCTGGATTTTGGCTTAATTATTGATGGCGCGGTGATCATTGTTGAAAATTGTATGCGCCGCCTAAGCGAATCTTATCGTAAAGGAGGCCTGTCGTTAAATGAACGTTTGACGATCGTATTTAAAGCAACCCGCGAAGTGATTCGCCCTGCCCTCTTTGGTGTTTTCATCATTACCGCCGTCTATATTCCCATCTTCGCTCTTAGTGGCGTGGAAGGCAAAATGTTTCACCCTATGGCAATTACGGTAATCATTGCGTTAGTCAGTGCAATGATTTTATCCATCACCTTCATTCCAGCGGGTGTGGCATTATTGTTTAACAAGCCAATCAAAGAGAAAAAGAACCGAGTGGTACAAGTGACAACCTCACTCTACAAACCCATTTTAACGCTCTCTCTAAAGTTTAAATGGGCAGTGATTAGCTTTGCGCTCATCCTCGTTGTCGGTTCCCTTTTTATGATCCCAAAACTCGGTTCCGAGTTCGTACCTAATCTGGATGAAGGCGATATTGCCATGCACGCCTTGCGTATTCCAGGCACCTCACTCACCGAGGCGATTCACCTGCAAAAAGCACTTGAACCAGAAATTAAAAAGCTGTCGGAAGTTGAGCGAGTATTTTCCAAGATAGGCACTCCCGAAGTCGCCACCGATCCCATGCCGCCCAGCGTAGCAGACATTTTCATTATTCTTAAACCCCGTGATGAATGGCCCGATCCCAGCAAAACAAAAGCTGAGTTTGTGGCAGAACTCGAAACACTGGTCACGCCAATACCCGGTAATCGTTATGAATTTTTACAGCCGATACAAATGCGTTTTAACGAGCTGATTTCTGGCGTACGTTCAGAAGTCGCCGTCAAAATATTTGGTGATGATTTTGACCAGCTTATTGCACTCGGTCACGAAATAGAAAAAACCATCGGTAATGTGCAAGGCGCCGCGGATGTCTCTGTCGAACAAACCACAGGCTTGCCCGTGATGACCATTGAACCCAAGCGTGAAGCCATGGCACGTTATGGTTTAAGCATCGTCCAATTACAAGATTTGCTCGCCACCGCACTGGGAGGAACCGTTGCCAACCAACTGTATGAGGGTGATCGCCGTTCCGACATAGTCGTGCGACTGCCCGAGCATCTACGTACCGATATTGATGGTCTCTCTGACTTGCCAGTGATGCTGGACAATGGCCAGTACGTTCCTTTAAAAGAAGTGGCTGATCTGCAATTGGTCATGGGCTATAGTCAGGTCTATCGAGAAAATGGCAAACGCCGCGTGGTCGTTTCGGCTAACGTTCGAGGACAAGATCTTGGCTCCTTTGTGCAGGATGTGCAGCAAGCAATTAAAAAGAGCGTTGATGTGCCAGCGGGTTATTGGGTGGAATATGGCGGCACCTATCAAAAGCTTCAATCCGCTACGCAACGCCTCTCCATTGTCGTGCCCATCACACTGCTATTGGTGATTGGCCTGCTCATTATGGCGCTGGGTTCATTCAAAGACGCCGCTATTATTTTTTCAGGCGTACCATTAGCACTCACCGGCGGCATTGCCGCGTTGCTATTGCGAGACATTCCCTTCTCAATCTCAGCCGCAGTAGGTTTTATTGCACTATCGGGGATTGCGGTACTAAATGGTTTGGTCATGGTTTCATTTATTAAAGACCTACGACTTCGTGGTCAAGCACTGCACGAAGCCATTGTTGAAGGCGCATTAACACGCCTACGCCCAGTATTAATGACCGCATTAGTGGCAGCCCTAGGCTTTATTCCCATGGCACTAAACACCGGCATTGGCTCCGAAGTTCAACGACCACTCGCCACAGTAGTCATTGGTGGAATTATCTCTTCAACCTTATTGACTCTGCTAGTGTTGCCTGCATTGTATCAATTAGTGCATGGTAGAAAAATACGAGAAACCCCTAAACCTAGCCCATAGGAACCTGTTATAGGAGATGTAGGGTGAACACTTTATCAATAATTTCTATTCTTATGCGGGGGGCAGAGGCAAATCTTAGCAATTAACCTCACATAAATTTTACTCTGACGCCATAACTTCCTATAATGCCCTTACCTACAATCACGGAGAATACTATGAAAAACTTATTTAAATCAAT
Organism: Thiomicrorhabdus sp.; assembly: GCA_021648625.1. Classification (GTDB taxonomy): domain Bacteria; phylum Pseudomonadota; class Gammaproteobacteria; order Thiomicrospirales; family Thiomicrospiraceae; genus Thiomicrorhabdus. The sequence continues at coordinate 15,555 of JAKISK010000033.1, forward strand.
GCTGGGCATGAGCTTGGCGGCATCGCTGGCTCTCTTTACATCAACGGCAAGTGCGGGTGGCTTTTATATTGGTGGGGGGGTGTATAAAGCCAATATAGACGCGGATCTTTTTAGTGATGAGGATATTGTACCCGCTGGATTTCTTGGTTATGAAATACTTGATCTTGGCGTTGTCATGCTCTCCGCTGAACTCGGTTATTACGATCTAGGCGATTACAAAAAGAACGGCAATACCGTAGATGCCTCCGCAATCAGCTTGGCAGGCGTGGTTTATTTACCCATTGGGCCATTTATTGAGCTCTATGCGAAAGCAGGCATCGCGTCTGTCAGTGGCGAAACCAATAGCAATGGAACAAAAGATGATTTTGATGGCACAGAGGCCTTTGGTGGCGCAGGGTTTGCCATTGATATTTTTGATACCATTGATATTTATGCCGAATACTTAACATTTGATACAGAAGTAAATTCTGAATTGGTTGGCGTGGGTGTTCGTCTAGATTTTTAAACAATGGTTTAAATTTTTAAACAAAAAAAGGTGGCTTTGCTGCCTTTTTTTATATCCAAAATTTGTAACAACTCTGTATTTTTAACTGCTCGCTAAGTCATTACACAAAACTTTTATGCTTTTAACTAAAAATTAGAGCTTCTACCCTAAATCTCCAGATAGAAAATGCGTTTATAGCACAAGCCCTTGCCGCGCCTAGTAAATTCAAAAAAGAATGCATCACCAATAAGGTGACTTTGTTTTTTTTGAATTCACTAGGCACATCAATTACTCGCCTAAAAGCGCCTACTGTTGGTGCACTCTAATTCGCATTTCTATCTGGAGATTAGGGTTATAATAAACCCTTTCAACCCTCCAAGAGAATGTTAAATGCCGTCTACCAGCCAAGTTCCTCACCTTCAAACTGCTCTAAAAGGGCCTTTATTAGAACTTGAACAACACCTTTTAGACAACCGAACGGACATTGAAGCTTGGTTTCGTAAGCAGTTTAAAAACACCCCCGCGCCCTTTTATTGCTCGGTCGATTTACGCAATGCGGGCTATAAACTCGCGCCTGTGGACACCAATCTGTTTCCTGCTGGCTTTAATAACCTGCACCCAGACTTACGATCTTTAGCCGTTCACGCCGCTCAAACCGTGATTACCCAAGCGTGTCCGGTGGCAGATGGTGTACTTATCATTCCTGAAAACCACACGCGCAATACCTTCTATTTAGAGAACCTTTTTTCTCTGCAAACCATTTTAGAAACCGCTGGGTACGAAGTCCGCTTTGGTTCGCTCATTGCCGATTTAAACGAGCCGACACCCATCGACCTGCCTTCGGGCAATCGAATTATTTTAGAACCGCTGATTCGTGACAATAACCGTGTGGGGGTAAAACAGTTTTTTCCTTGTGCCGTGTTGCTCAACAATGATTTATCGGGCGGTCGTCCAGAGATATTGGAAGGCATTGAGCAAATTTTACTCCCCCCTATGGAACTTGGCTGGGCGGATCGCTTTAAAACCGAACATTTTATGCACTACTCCGATGTCTCTCATGCGTTTGCCAAGCTGATTGACATTGATCCTTGGCTGATTAACCCCACCTCCATCGCCTGTGGCCCCATTAATTTTAAAGAGCGCACCGGGCTGGAAGAGCTGGCAAGCACCGTTAACCGCGTGTTGGACGACACCAAACAGTATTACGAAACCCATGACATCAGCTGTACGCCGTTTGTGATTGTTAAATCCGACAGCGGCACCTACGGCATGGCGATTATGTCGGTCAATAGCCCCGAAGATATTTTGAGTTTAAACCGCAAGCAGCGCAATAAAATGTCCTCGGTTAAAGAGGGATTGTTGGTGGAACAAATGTTGGTGCAAGAGGGCGTTTACACCTATGAACAAGTAGAAGGCGCCGTGGCCGAACCCGTGGTGTACATGATTGGCAGCCATGTGGTGGGCGGTTTTTACCGAGTACACACGGGAAAAACAGCCACCGATAATTTGAATTCACCGGGCATGCACTTTGAACCCCTTTCGTTTGAAGAGTCTTGCGTGATGCCCGACGAAACCCAAACCCCCGATGCCAGTCCTAACCGTTTTTACGCCTATGGCGTGGTGGCACGCTTGGCATTACTGGCGGCGGCACGTGAAATTGCCGATGCAAAAGGGGATTTGCCCGACTTGGATCAAATCTAATACTTCCCTAAATCAAAACGCAAGGAGCTCCAAATGACCGTGTTAAACTTAGACCAACACAAAAAAGTGCCCCCTAACTTCTCGCTGTTTAATTTAGGGTTTCGACCGTTTTTTTTAGGTGCGGGTCTCCTTGCCATTATCAGTATGTTGATTTGGTATTTACTCCTGCAGGGACAGCTTCAACTCAGCGGCATTTCCACGACACAATGGCACAGCCATGAAATTATTTTTGGCTTTGCCATGGCGATTATTACAGGGTTTTTACTCACCGCCGTCAAAAACTGGACCAATATTGATACCCCGTCTGGTCGTCCATTACTGCTGCTATTCTTACTCTGGTTAGGGGCACGAATCGGCTGGCTGCTACTGCCTTTTTTGCCTGAAATGACTCAAACACTTCTCGTTATTTCAGCAGTGCTTGACTTGGCCTTTAACCTCTACTTTGCCTTGGCGTTTGCACGCCCTGTCATTCTTTCCAAACAGTGGAATCAAATTGGCTTATTGGTCAAAGTGGTTTTAATGGGCATTCTAAACTTACTCTGTTATTTGGGTATTTTTGGCGTGTTAGAACACGGAATGGCTTGGGGAATTTACGGCGGATTCTTTATTATTTTGGCCATTATCCTCACTATGGGACGCCGAGTGATTCCCTTCTTTATTGAACGTGGCGTGTCAGAAAAAATATCCATCAACAACCCAAAATGGATTGATCACAGCAGTTTGGTGCTGTTTTTACTGCTCGCGATTTCCGAAGTCTTTTTAAGCACCCCACTGCTCACCACCACCTTTGCATCCGCACTGTTTGTCGTGGGTTGCATTCGACTGTTCAATTGGCATACCGCTGGTATTTGGCAAAAACCAATGCTTTGGAGTCTGTATTTAGGCATGGTCGCCATTCAGGTTGGTTTTTTACTGTTTGCGCTCACGGTTTTTTACCCCCCCCTACAAAGTCTCGCCATTCACACCCTCGCCGTAGGCGGTATAGGCCTCATTACCTTAGGCATGATGACCCGCGTGACCCTTGGGCATACAGGGCGCAACGTAAATCAGCCCCCACCGTTTCACACCTTTTTGTTGAGCCTAATATTAATGGCCACGGTAATTCGCGTCCTATTTCCGATTCTTTGGCCAGAGCATTACAGCAGTTGGATCAGTTTTTCACAACTGTTCTGGATCGGCGCTTACGGCGTATTTATCGTCACCTTCGCCCCCATGCTAATTCAAAAACGCATTGATGGACATTTCGGTTAAAAGAGAAAAAGGACACAATTATGCTCAACGTCGGCATCGTGATGGATCCCATCCAAAATATTAAACCCCATAAAGACAGCTCGTTTGCCATGTTGCTCGAAGCACAACGCCGTGGCCACACGCTCTTTTACATGCAACCCGAAGATCTTTACCTAAAAAATGGACAACCGTTTGCACAAGTCAGCGAACTTAAAGTGTGGGACAGAGAGAAAGAGGCACAATACTACGGCTTTGGTGGCACGCATAACATGGCTCTGAATGAGCTGGACATTATTTTGATTCGTCAAGATCCACCGTTTACCAACGACTACCTTTACAGTACCCACATGCTCGAACTGGCCGAAGCGCAAGGCGTATTAGTGGTCAATAAACCACAAAGCCTGCGCGATGCGAACGAAAAACTGTTTGCCAGCTGGTTTCCAGAGTGCATTCCGCCCACACTGGTGTCGGCCAATCCAGCCCAACTCAAAACCTTTATTAGCGATCATATCGATACCATATTAAAACCCTTAGATGCCATGGGTGGCGCGTCTATTTTTCGCGTAAAACAGGACGATCCGAATATCAGCGTCATCATTGAAACCATGACCGATTACGGCAAACATCACATTATGGCGCAACGCTATTTGCCCGAAATTAAAGACGGTGACAAACGCATTTTACTCATTAATGGCGAACCACTCGACTACACCCTAGCCCGTATTCCAGCTCAAGGCGAAACCCGTGGCAACATCGCTGCAGGGGGAACCGGTGTAGGTATGGAAATTACCGAACGCGAACGCTGGCTCTGCCAACAAATCGCCCCCACCCTGCAAGCCAAAGGGCTGTATTTTGTGGGGCTGGATGTCATTGGCGACTACATCACCGAAATCAACGTCACCAGCCCCACCTGCATTCGAGAACTGGATAAACAGTTTGATTTGAATATTGCTGGTTTGCTGTTTGATTGCCTTGAGTTTACGATATTAAAACGGTCGTAAGTACGCCCTCTCTTTTACACTGACCCCAACTTTTACCTCCAGAGCCCCACAAAGGGGCAACTTGCACACAAACTGCACCTTAATTGCGTTTATTATCCATGACATCCTGTTTCTATAGAAACTAAGTCACCCCCTACCTTAGCAT
>JAKISK010000034.1 GCA_021648625.1 Thiomicrorhabdus sp.
GACCTAACCCCAGAAGACAAAGACTGCATGGGGCATATGATGCTACTGTTGCCACAACTGGCACAAGCACAAGGGCTGGATGGATTTAAAACGCAAATTAATACGGGCGAATCGGGGGGGCAAGAAATTTTTCACCTTCATATCCATTTACTCGGCAATAAACGCGCTTAGTTATGAACGTATAAAAACAGTTAATCAATCACTAATATTCTTTCTGGTATGATCTAAAAAGAACAGACCCGAATAATTACACTTTATAAAATGGAGACCCTAATGGGCATCAGTATTTGGCAGTTACTTATTATTTTAGCAATCGTATTGGTTCTTTTTGGCGCAAAACGCCTTAAAAATGTAGGCGGCGATTTAGGCAGCGCCATTAAAGGGTTTAAAAAAGCCGTTAAAGATGAAGACGATAAAGATAAAAAAGAGGACAACACACAAACCTTAGAAAAGAAAGACGGTGAAAATGTATTTGATGTTGCGGCAGAAAGCAAAACCGACAGCAAAAAAGACAAGGCATAGGCATTTTAAATGTTTGACATTGGCTTTCTAGAAGTTTTTCTCGTCCTTATTATTGCGCTCTTGGTCATAGGACCTGAGCGCATGCCTGAAGTGGCACGTAAGATAGGCCGTTTGACTGGACGCGTTCGTCGTTTTGTCAACTCCGTAAAGCAAGACGCTCAAATGCAAGAGACCTTAAAAGACTTTAAAGAGTCGGTTGATTTTGAAGAGCAGAAAAAACAGATTCATCAAATTAGCAACCAACTGCAGTCGGGGCTCGATTTTAATCAAGACCTTAAACTCGATGAGTTGCAGCGTCCTAGCTTTGGCAATGAAAACCAAAATGAACCCTCAAACCGCAGTCAATTTAATCAAGCACCCACCCAGCCTGACACAAAAGAAGTGGTAAAAAAAACCGATCCAACACCAAAAAGTCCCCCCCTTGAAACCACCTCTGAACCCAAACAAAGTTAACTGACGCTATGAGCAACTCTGCGCTCCCCCCAAACGATCAAGAAATGACCTTGGTTCAGCACTTGCTGGACCTAAAGAGCAGCCTAACCCGTGGCATCTTGGTTATTATTGTGCTGTTTTTTATACTGTTTCCGTTCGCCAATGAGATCTATCTTTACATCTCAGAGCCGCTCACTCGCTACCTGCCCGAAGGGACGAGTATGATAGCAATGGGCGTTGCCTCGCCTTTCTTAACCCCGTTTAAGTTAAGTTTTATCTTGGCCATCTACCTTGCCATGCCCTACGTGCTCTATCAAATCTGGCGTTTTATCGCCCCCGCGCTGTATTCACACGAAAAACAACTCGTGGCACCCATTCTATTTTTTAGCTCCTTTCTATTCTATGCGGGCGGCCTGTTTGCTTACTACGTGGTCTTTCCCTTGGTGTTTGGTTTTTTATCTCAAGCCGCCCCCGAAGGCGTGACCATCGCCACCGACATCTCGCTCTATTTAGATTTTGTCATTAAAATGTTTTTTGCCTTTGGCATCGCGTTTGAAGTGCCCATTGTGACCGTTTTGCTGATTCTAACGGGCATGACCACTGCAGAAAAACTCAGCCACTCTCGTCCCTATATCATCGTAGGGGCGTTTATCATAGGGATGTTGCTCACGCCTCCAGACCTCATCTCTCAAACGCTGCTGGCCGTGCCGATGTGGTTACTGTTTGAAGTGGGCTTACTGGTAGGCGCTTATGTCATGAAACGACGTGCCGCGAAAGAGAAAAATGAGGATGAAGAAAATCCTACCCCTCAGGGGGGCACTAAAAAGAGCCCCCCTAATGAACCTGAACCCAATACCCCGTCGAGCGGTGCCTCCCAAAAATATGATTTTGATGATCGCTACCAAGATCAAGTGGATGATGATTTTGATTGGGATGGCGAATTTGATAAGATGGACTCCGAAATGAGCGTGCTTGATAAACAGTATCAAACTAAGAAACGAGACCCATCCAATGAGTCACCCACAAAACCATCCGACAGCACGGAATTTCAAGCCAAAAAAGAGGACAAATAACCGCTTTAAACAAGCCGTTATTTTCTTCTTTTCTCGTCGTCTGTGGCTCATGCAAAGCGTTCTTATTACGGCTCTTGCAAGCCTCTCTTTTCAGTCACTTTCAGAGGTCAAAAACGCGCTTCATCAACACGACAGTCCTTATTTAGCAATGCATGGTCAAGACCCTGTTCACTGGCAAGTTTGGAACGACCGCGTATTACAAAAAGCCAAGAAAGAGAATAAACTCATCTTTATCTCCAGCGGTTATTTTTCATGCCACTGGTGTCACGTGATGCACCGAGAAAGCTACCTCAACCCCCAGACAGCCAAGCTTCTCAACCAGCACTTTATCTCCGTTAAAATCGATCGCGAACTCAATCCCGAACTGGACAAAGTCCTAATTGAGTTTTCACAACGCGCCACAGGGCAAGCCGGCTGGCCACAACACGTGGTATTAACGCCTGATGGCCATCCATTCGCCGCCTTTATCTACTTAACGAATCAAGACTTTAATACCACCCTAACCAATATCATGACCCTATGGAATCAACGCCCCAAACAGATTCAAACACTCGCCAAAAATTTTACCCCCCCCTATCAACCTGCCACACCCATGCCACTTAGCGCCACACAGTTTCAAACCAAACTGCTGCAACAACTCTCCCGCCAAAAAGACGACTTCAGCGGAGGAATCACCAGCCGACAAGGCAGCTCTAAATTTCCCAATGCCCCCTTACTGCAAAGCCTATTAAATAGCCCCAACCTTCCCCAAGAGACCGAGGAGTGGTTACTTCTTACGCTAGATCAAATGCAATCACAGCACCTGTTTGATCACATTCATGGTGGCTTTTATCGTTACACTACCGACCCCGAATGGCAAACACCGCATTTTGAAAAAATGGCTTACACCAGCTCTCTATTAGCCAGTGTGTACTTTCAAGCGGCTGAACGTTTTCAACGCCCAGACTACCTAAAGACCGCACAGCAAACGCTCACCTACCTAGAAAAACACCTCTACAATCCCATCACCCAACTCTATCAAAGCAGTCAATCGGCAATTGACCGCCACCACCGCGAAGGGGGGGACTATTTATGGTCTAAAGACGCGTTGCAAAAAGCGCTCAGCCCAAAAGACTTTCAACGCATTCAAACCGCTTGGCAGTTAGACCAGCCCGCACCCTATGAATTTGGCTGGCTTCCATTCCCACCCCCAAATATTACACCAACCGAATGGCAACGTATTCGCTCCGCACTGCAAACACCCGCCAACCAAATCCCCATTGATAGCAAAAGCATTTTAGGTTGGAACGGTTTAATTTTATCCGCCTACTCGCACGCTTACCGCACCCTTAAAAACCCACACTACCGTCAACAAGGCCAAGCACTCGCCAAACGACTCAGCCAACTCATTCAGCAAGAGAGTCCGCCCCGTGCCCTATCACAGCAAGGTAACCCCATGGGCGAGGCCACTCTGGAAGATTTTGCGTTTATCTATCAAGGACTTAAAGATTGGCAAAATGCGTCCAATGCTTCATTTTCAACACAAATCAGCGCACTCGAAAAAACCATTACACACCAGTTTTTAAACGCCACAGGCTGGCAGTACCACGCCATTCCGCTGCTTCCTGGGCAACAGAGTGAGTGGCAAATGAAAGACGATGCCATCCCCAGCCCAGCTGCCATCGTAAGCTGTCTGCAACCCAAAACGCTCTCATTGACCAGCTCAGCCCTGTTAAAATATCCCGTTATTTACGCCAGTTATCTACACCCCCTCATTCAATGTGGTGCAACCCCCTCCACCCTAGTAAAACCGAATAAAGAGTAACTTGATGGGCATATTAATTATTGGCGTTATTCTGCTATTTCTTTTGACCATGCTTCCCAGTCTGTGGACCAAGCATATTTTAAAAAAGCACAACCAACCACATCCCGATATTCCTGGCACAGGGTTGCAGTTTGCCGAACATTTAATCAAAAAGCTAAACCTAAAAGACGTTCGTATTGAAGAGACCGATCAAGGCGACCACTACGACCCAGTTGATAAAGTGGTGCGCATCTCCAGCGCATACGCGCACTCCAACTCCCTCACCGCCATCACCGTGGTGGCGCATGAAATAGGCCATGCCCTGCAAGATCAAAGCGACTACCCCCAACTCAAACAACGCACCGCCTTAATTGAACGCGCCGCCATCATGCAAAAATTTGCAGGCATGGCACTGCTTGCCACCCCTATTTTAATTCCTTTAACCCACTCCCCTATTATTGGCATCATGGCCTTTGCCGCAGGATTTATTGCCATGGGCGTACCCGTTATGATTCACCTAAGTACCCTGCCCGTTGAGTTTGATGCCAGCTTTAAACGCGCCCTTCCCCTGCTCAAAGAGGGAAAATATCTGAATGCACAAGATCAAAAAGCAGCTCATAAAATTCTCTACGCCTGCGCCATGACCTATGTGGCCGCCTCACTGGCCAGTCTGTTTAATTTATGGAAGTGGCTCAAAGCACTCAAACGTTAACGAGTAACGACCCAAACAGCCTCCTAGTTACTTTGTACATTGACTACTCCGTTTTCGCAATCGCCCACGCCTCTATCTGCCTAGTGTTGGTTTTACGCTGAAAACATTTTGCCAACACCTGCATGGTCGCCCCCGTGGTAATCACATCGTCCACCAACGCAATGTGCGAGTAGGAATCAAATGCTTCACGCGTTACCTCAAAGGAACGCCTTAAATTCTGTTGGCGTTGCTTTGCATTTAAATGCGTTTGAGAAGGCGTATCTTTTATACGCCGCACCCCTTTGGTTAACACAGGAATATCGAGTAACTTCCCCAGCTCTTTCGCAATCAACTCCGCTTGGTTATAACCACGGTCTCGTCTTCTTAACGGGTGAAGTGGCACAGGCACCAGTGCCTGAACACCCGCGACATCAAAAGCGTCTACCGTCATGTCTACCAACAGCCGAGCGTATTCGGACTTTTGATGGTATTTCAATCCATACACCAACTGACTTAATACACCCTCAAAATAAAACCCCACTTGCGTACGGCAAAAAGCAGGTGGCTTGGTTAAACAAACACCGCATAAATTTTTCTCCCCCCCTACGTTCAAACTCAATTCACAGCAAACAGGACACACTTCATTCGGTTTTGATAGCGCATTCAGTAGTGCTCTCGATAAATCAAACTCTTCCGCAGGCGCCTTCGTTATCACGCAAGTGGGTGGCAATAACCATTTTTCAAACAAATTCAAATTTTCTCCCCCCCCCTAATAAACAGATAAAACACCCTCTATTCCTTCTGCAAAGCTCTCGCAGTTGAACTTAGCAAAGAGAGCCATTATTATTTTTTGCTGTTTGAGCGTAGCGAGTTCAAAAAATTAGGCTTCAAGCTTAGTGAAACCGTGAGCGTCAGCAGGATGCCCTTTTTTGGTTACTTTGTTGGGCACGCAACAAAGTAACAGGAAGCCGAACAAAGAGTTCACAGAAAAATATCTCAATTAAAAAGGCTTCTTAATTGCCTGCCGTCTATTTTTTATCCTCATGTTTTTCAAAAATTAATCAACGCTTATTATCTGGTTTTACTTATCCATTAAACCCGTTATCCCATTTTAACGCTATAATATTCGCTTTAAAGAACAGAACACTAAAGAGAACCGCATGAACACTTCTGGGCAAATTAGACACAACTGGACACTTGAAGAGATTCGTACCATTATGGATCAACCGTTTAATGACCTGATGTTTCAAGCGCAAAGCGTTCACCGTCAATACTTTAACCCCAATGAAGTGCAAACCAGCACCTTAGTAAACATTAAATCGGGCGGCTGTGCCGAAGACTGCGCTTACTGTTCACAAAGCGCACGCAACCAAACTAATCTTGAAAAAGAGCAGATGATGGAAGTGCAAGAGGTCATCGAACAAGCGTTGGTGGCCAAAGAGCGTGGCGCAACCCGTTTGTGCATGGGCGCAGCCTGGCGTAACCCAAATAAAAAAGATTTTCCACGGGTATTGGAGATGGTTAAAGTCGTTAAAGCACTCGGGCTGGAAACCTGCTTAACACTAGGCATGCTTAATGACGAACAAGTAAAACAACTCAAAGAGGCTGGGCTGGACTATTACAATCACAATCTCGATACCTCAGAAGCCTTCTACCCAAAAATCATTACCACCCGCAACTATCAAGATCGCCTAGACACCATTGATAAAGTACAACAAGCAGGCATTAGCGTCTGTTCAGGTGGCATCATCGGCATGGGCGAACAGCACAAAGACCGCGCCGAACTACTGCGAACCTTCGCCACCATGCGAATGCATCCCAACTCTGTGCCCATCAACTTATTAGTGCCCATCGAAGGCACGCCCTTAGCGCACATGAAAGGCAAAACAGACTCCTTCGAGTTCATTCGCGTCATCGCCACCGCACGTATTGTCATGCCACAAACCTATGTGCGATTGTCCGCAGGGCGAATGAGCCTATCCGATGAAGCCCAAGCTCTATGCTTTATGGCCGGCGCCAACTCCATCTTTTATGGCGACAAACTACTGACCACCGACAACCCTGAGTCCGATCACGATGTGCAACTGTTTGCGAAACTCGGCATTCAAATGCAACAAAACATCAAAGCCGAAATGGCCGCCAGTAAAATGGCCGAGCAAATGACGGAACTGACGGCTTAAAAAAATAGTGTCAGGTTTTACCACGTTATGCCATCCTTTTTAGAGCAGTAACAAAAAAACCGCCCACTCTCAAAACTTGAATACAACCACTCTAAAGTATATACTTGGATAAACATTATATAAAAAACATCATACTTGAGGTTCATTATGCTCTCTAAAGTTCAAAAATGGGGAAACAGCCAAGGAATTAGAATTCCTAAAAACCTTCTTGAAAACTCCCATATTCAAATCGGCGAAGAAGTGACTATTTCAGCGGAAAACGGAAAAATTATTGTAGAACCTACTCATAAAATAAGGGGCAAATATAACATTAAAGATTTGATTAGAAAAATGCCCCATAATTATGAAGTGGAAGAAGAAAACTGGGGCGCTCCTTCAGGGCGAGAGGCTTGGTAAATGCCAGATTATACGCCCGAGAAAGGTGACTTTATTGTCGCCACTTTCGACCCACAATCTGGCCATGAGCAAAAAGGAAGAAGACCCGCATTAGTTATTAGCAACAGCCTGTTTAATAAAGCAACAGGGTTTACTATTGTTTGCCCCATTACAAATACCAATCGTAACATTCCTTTTCATATCAAGGTTTCGGAAAATTCATCATTAACGGGCTTTATTATGGTTGAACAGGTAAAATCAATTGATTATATAAGCCGTCGAGTAACACTTATTGAAAAAGCAGATGATGAAATTTTAAATGAAGTGTTAAGCGTACTGGATGCTTGTATCTATCAAAATGCATAACAAGAGCCATCAACGCAGACAATTTTCCGCGCAAAGCATTGTCCGATAACATGTCCATAAAAACCCGTTTTCAGCCACACCTTACCCAACAAAAAGAGCAAGCACTCTACCGAAACCGTGCACTGGCGACCTCGCCACAAACGGCTCGGATGCAGATTAATGGCTTAAACGTCATTAATTTTTCATCCAACGACTACCTCGGGCTTGCCAACCACCCCAAAATTAAACAAGCACTGGTTCATGCATTGCAAACAGATGAGATCAGCTACGGTGCTGGAGCATCACACCTCATTACAGGCCACCACTTACAGCACCACCTTGCCGAAGATGAAATCGCCGACTGGCTTGGCACCGAGCGTGCGTTACTGTTTTCAACAGGCTACATGGCCAACCTTGCCATACTGCAAACCCTAATGCAGTCGTCCGATACCATCTTGGCAGACAAGTTCTGCCACGCCTCTTTGCTTGAAGGCGCGCAACACAGCAAAGCCACCTTAAAACGCTACCCCCATCTGGATATAAATGCCCTAGAACATCGACTTAAAAATAGCCCTAAAATAAAGGGGGGTATAAATTTAATTGTGACCGATGGCGTCTTTAGCATGGAAGGCGATATTGCGCCACTCAAGCAAATTCAAACACTCGCCAAACACTATCAAGCATGGGTTTTGGTGGATGATGCACATGGCTTGGGAGTTTTAGGCCAGAAAGGCCGTGGTTGTTTTGAACACTTAAATCTAACCCCCGATGAAAATACCATTTTAGTCGGCACACTCGGCAAAGCCTTTGGTTGCTCGGGTGCCTTTGTGGCGGGCAGCGAGGTATTAATTGAAACCCTCATTCAATTCGCCCGCCCCTACATCTACACCACCGCCATGCCTCAACTCAATGCACTTGCCATTCGAGAAGCCTTAAAGTTGGTGCAAAACGCCCAAGTTTCACGTGAAACCCTGAAACAAAATATTCAACAATTTCGCAAAGGTGCATTGCAAATGGGGTTAACTTTATTAAATTCACAGACCCCCATTCAAGCCATTATTCTTAAACAAAGCAAAACCGCCTTAGCTTGGAGCGAATCCCTCAAACAACAAGGGGTTTGGGTCACCGCCATTCGCCCGCCCACCGTACCCAAAAATCAAGCACGTTTACGCATTACGCTGTCGGCAGAGCACAGTCAAAAAGAGATAATCCAACTACTCAACGCCCTTAAAACATGCAAAAAAGTTTACAATTAACTCAACGCCGCCTAGGCTGAGAATAGGGTGCTAAAATACAGATTTTTTAAATTCTATTCAAAAGAATAGCTTTTTTAAGTTTAAAGATTATTTGATTGCTCAAGAATAGGTAGCTCAAGACTGGATACTATTTCAACTAAAGCTTCCTTTGTCGTGCTTTCATCACCCTTCATGGATACTTTGTATTGTTTATTGGCTGTGATTAAGGTAATTTCAGATACGCAACGTTGATTTTCTGTGCAATAAGTCATTCTGGAGGCAGGGTAACCTTGTATCTTTTCGGTTACAAATTCATCTGTTAGGATGGCGTGCGTACTTTCGACAGATTTTTCGTACAAAGATATTTTTTCGCCATCACTGCTTTTATAGAATCTTTTAACACCATCTGCCATATTATTGTTATTTTCATCTTTATCGAGAATGGCACCAATATATTCATAATTAGAAAACTTGGTGTTATCAATGTGCTGTAAGTCAATGGATACAGATGCGCTACTGAGGTCTGCAATCTCCACTAATTCATTGTTAAGCTCCAACTGTTCAAGCTTCAGTTCACTGATTTCAATAAATCCTTTTTCTTTATAGGTCTGCAACCAAGTATTTTGTATTGCTTGCTCTTCTTCCGAAAGGTCACTTATTTTTAAAACAGTAGTGGGGTCGTTTTGCCTTTGTTTATGAAGTTCAATTATTTTTTGCATTATCTTCATTTGATTAACGGTATCGGAATCCATTGAGTTATGCTTTGTCGTTCTGTTTACAATTTGTGTAGAAGATTTAAGTGCCATATTGTTATCGTCGTTGTTAGCATTTATCGTTTCGTGTTCATTTTCAAAAGACTGTAATTCTGCTATTTTCGAAGAAACTACTGGCGTTTTTTCAAAATCATGAATTTCAGTATCATTAAATACCATGATTAATGACAATAGTAATATAAACAATGAAGCGGTGAATAAAATCCATTTTTTATTGATAAGCATAATTCTAATTGATCGTTGTTAAAAGCGGTTAATTGATTAGAATTATTTATTCAAATAACAATCCTAACCTTGAATCTACATTAAGGTAGTTTAGATAATTTAGCGCAGTGCATTAAACATTCAGAGACCTTTGCGCGAGAGGAAAAAATACGAATGATTGAGGCAGAAACCACAGGGAATAGCTAGCTATTCGCCAAGTGTCACCCCGTAGGAAGTATCCTTAGGGTACAAGTATTTTACCCGCAAAGGGCACTAAAGCCTTTTTCATCCGCATATCCTTTCTCGTGCAAAGGCCTCATTCAGACAAAAAAATTTAACTAAATAACCTGAGAATCACTGCCACTTATGCATGACTTCCGTGTAAGCCACGCCAACCCAGGAATAGGGATGTCACTAAGACGTGTGTCATTTTTTCTATAATATGACACTCCTGGGCCAGATATCGTTGACTCAGAAGAGACACGTGTATCAGGAGGAATATTTTCTAGATCGCTATTTTTTATGCGGAGTACAGCACTCAAAGAATTGTAAATGCTATCTGGATCCGCCATCGCCATCTTCCATTCTAGATCAAGACTCTCCATCGTACCTGTATCTGGATTGAATCCACGCCCTAATCCAGATATAGCTGTTAAATACGTTGGTCCTGTAGCATAAAATGTTGATACATGGGTAGATACAATTGAGTCAGGTTTCACTGGCGCCAATCCACTATCATGCACCAAGCAATGAGAGTAATTATTCATTAGCGATTGATTAGCTTGTGCTGATGATGTACTTAAAAATAATCCAACGGCAAGAGCCATTGAGTATTTTTTTGTTAAAAATATTGCTTTGTTCGCCATGTTTTTTCTCCTTAACAGACAATTAAAAGTATTTACAAGTCTTAAACATTACGTAAACTTATGTGGACTCCCAGTTGTCAACAATAAAACTATCCTAACAAAGAAATAAATGCGTACTTATGTACGAGCTCTAAATAGAGTAGCGAACCCTGGCTCTATGATATCTACGCGAACGTGTTTTCAAATCTACTCAACGAGCTCTAAGCTCTACGTTACGAACTGATTTAACACGCTGATTTTTCATCTTCGATGGTGCATTTTTATTGTTTAAACATGTTAAGCAGTTAGAAGTTCCGCCTTGTATTGTGTTCCTTGTGTAAGCATCGCAAAAGCGGTTCTTACCGTTTTATTGGCCAATGCGACAGCAGCACATTTCTTACCCTTACGCTCAACCAACGCCTGAATCCAAGCATCTTTCTTTGTCACTGCGATTCTTTTGGTCGCTTGACTTACCGCTGCCATCGCTCCCGTAATCAACTGACTTCGTAATAGGCTATTTTTAACATATTTACCAATGGAGCCAAGTTTGACCTTTCCCCCTGATGAATACTGCACAGGGGTTAAACCAATACAAGCTGAAGCATCCTTTCCTTGGTTAAAAACGCCTAATTCTGCACAACCCAAAGCAATGTACAGGTTAACAGCGTTAATTGTGCCCACTCCCTCAAGTTGCAGTAACTTCTGACAATCGGAGTGCTGAGCCACAACTTTTTCTAAACAGCTGTCATAAGTTTTAATCGATTTCGCCAATAACCGATATTGCTCATAAGCTGTATTTAAGGCCGCTCTAAACTCAAAAGATAATTCATTTTCAGCGTCCTCAATAAAGGATTGAACGGCTCCTTTTAACCCTCCATTCTTGCTGGATACTCGCACATTAAATTCTAACAAAAGCCCTTTTATTTGATTATTTATGGCTGTTTGTTGCTTAACAGCAAGCTCTCGCAAACGCATGATGGTTTGCAATTGTTGTTGCTCAATATTTTTTCCTTTGATAAAGTTGATGTCGGGCAATTGTGCCGCTTGAATAATGGCTAAAGCATCATTCTTATCTGTTTTTTGATTTTGCCTAATATTTGCGACTAATTTAGCCGAAATCAAATGTGCTTGATGACCTGCTTCAATTGCTTTTTGTTTCCAGTAATTAGAGGTGCCACAAGCTTCAAATACGATGGTTACGGGCTTTATTGTAAATAGCCATATCAGAAATTCGTGATGTGTCATTTCCTCATTGGAACGCACTTTTGGGCCTGTATAAGTACAAACTTGAATCACTTCTTTTGCTAAATCAACGCCAACCATGGTAATCTTCATTTTCTGGACTCTCTATAGTAATATTTGTGTATGGAGCATTAATGTTACCCCATACGTTAATTGGGTGGGAGTCCAATTATCTACTAAGCTAGCAGTCAATATGTAAAATAGTGGCTCGGATGCCACCTAAAAATGATCAATTCAAGGCGAAAAATCTGCATTTAGCAAGTGTAAACAGTCATTTTTTAACACCGAGTTGAACTTTTTCAGGTATCACCAGAGCCATTACAAAATTCTTTTATTTTTAACTATGCCATTTTCCCTGGATACGCTTCAATTCCAGGGTTTCCTTTCACTCCTTTCAATTTAGGATGATTCACCTTTTTCAGTTTCATATCCGATTTATGACTGCGCAGATAATCCGCAGCCACATCCCACATCATTCGACCCTCGCCCACAGCAGCAACTTGTGCCCAGCCTGCAACGCTATAGGTTTTACTCGCTTCTAACGGTGTACCATCGTCTAAGCGCATCTCTGAAATACGATTACCCAAAGAGGCATTCGGCTCACAGGTGTAATCCATCCCGCCAAGACGCACCATGTCGCCTCCCGACTGCAAGTAAGGATCTTTTTGGAAGAGGTTTTCACAAATCCCTTCTAAAATATCTTTCATTTGCGCCCCTGTCACTTCAGACTTATACGTTTCGCCATACGTCATGGAGGTTTCATCCATCACACGTTCCATAGTAATCATTTCACCCGCTAACACAGATGTTCCCCAACGAACCCCCGCAGACATCGCAATTTGCGTATCGTGCTCTTCACGCAGTGCGTTAACAATAATTTGATCCCATGTTCCCATAAAGTTACCACGGCGATAAAGTGTATCTTCGGCCACCGCAAGCTCTTCATTCATAATTTCACCGTAGGTTTTACCCAGTCGGTCTTTATTGAAGGCACGTGAAGGATCTCTGGATTCAATGATGTTTTTATCGTATTTTTTAGTATAAAGATGCTTAATAAACGTATCTACTTCCGCATCCGCAGCTAAGACATTTGAAAACACCGGCAGTAGGTTGTAATGCACCCCTCTCAGCTTTCCGTTTTGAATGTCTAAATCCATTACACCAACAAACTTACCATTTGAACCCGCGTTGGTAACATGGCAAACACCGCCTTCTGGCG
Organism: Thiomicrorhabdus sp.; assembly: GCA_021648625.1. Taxonomy (GTDB): domain Bacteria; phylum Pseudomonadota; class Gammaproteobacteria; order Thiomicrospirales; family Thiomicrospiraceae; genus Thiomicrorhabdus. Next base: position 12,920 of record JAKISK010000034.1, read on the forward strand.
TTTTAATAGGAACCGTTTTTGCCACGCCATCATGCGTATGACCGCCAAAAATTGCATCAATGCCGTTGACTCGTGAAGCCATTTTCAAGTCAACATCCATTCCATTATGTGAAATCATGACCACAGCGGCCACTTTCTCTTTGGCACGAATTTTATCCACCGTCTCTTGTAATGCATCTTCACGCAACCCAAACGACCAGTCAGGAAAATTAGATTGTGGATTAGCGTTCGCGGTACGTGGAAACGCTTGCCCTACCACTGCAATACGCTCACCGTTTACAATCTTAATGGTATAAGGCTTAAATGCACGCGCTTCATCTTCATCGTACAGTCCCATGCCTTGATGTTCATCAACCATATCAAGGTATTCATCTCCAAAGAGAGCATCCTCTTTAATACGAATATTTTGCGCTAAGAACTCTCCCTTAAATGCGTTTAAATTCTTTAACACTTCTTCTTGTTTATAAGTGAACTCCCAGTGCCCTGTCATAATATCCACGCCTAAAATATTAGACGCTTCCACCATATCCATACCACGGGTAAACAGTGCCGTTCCTGAACCGTGCCATAAATCACCACCGTCCATGGTCAAAGTATTGTCGCGCCCTCCTGCTTGCTCACGCAACTTATCTAATAACGTTTTAATGTGAGCAAAACCACCCACTTTTCCATACTGTTCCGAAGCATCTTGAAAATTAAGATAACTAAAAGCATGGGCTAACGGCGTATTTTCTTTAACGCCAATCTCTTTTAATAATTTTGTGCCTACAATATGAGGCAATTTACCGTAAGCCGGCCCCGTACCTAAATTCACATTCGGTTCACGAAAGTAGATCGGGTTCAATTGAGCGTGCGTATCCGTAATATGCAATAAGCGCACTTTACCTTTTAAAGGTAGGTTGTAAATATCCGCAGAGGCTTTGGTAGCGGCAGCTTTATCCTCTCCACCTGACATAGCGCTTGCGGTACCAGGCAACATTCCAGCAGCGGCAGCCATAGACATGACATGAAGAAATTCGCGACGATTTAAAGACATAAGAGAAACTCCGTAATTATAACAAGGTCACACAATGGTGATATTTAAAAACATGAAACCAATGTAAAAGCTCTGTCCACCAAAGTCAAATTAAGGAATGTTATGTCTATATTAGAAAAAACTTATGTGACAAGCTAGCAAAGCTATGAATGACTTTATCGCGCTTTTACTCTCCTTGAGTTCACATGAACAAAATGGCCTCCTAGGAGCTTGTCCGAGAACTAAAAACCGACTGCAAATCCCATAAACATCATAAGAATAGCTTATCAAAGTCGTTAAATAGCCGTGCTATTCGCCTTTTTTGATAAACTCACCTTATAACGTTTCTGTAATTTTTGTGTAACTACTCAGCGAGTAGTTTTTTTGAACGAGCAAAAATCGGGCAATTTCTGATCAAAAAGCAAGCGCATCGCCAAGGACGCACTCACCCCTTGTTTTCGGCACGTTGATAAACACCCTCGCACACGACAAAATCCCTTTGCCCCATCCATACCACGAAAACACCTCGATATCTTCTGATGTACCTTAGTCATTCGGACATCTCTTTCTGCCAAATTATTGGTAAAAGGCACCTGTACATCAACCATAAAGCGCGATACGTCCGCTTCATAATTGTTCAGCCGTTCCAGTAAATTCCGAGATTTACTGCGTTTGAGTGGCCCCCGTTTTACCTTGTTTAACCGCATGGCGAAAATCTCGGGGGCTTGCCCCCGATCTGGATAGTTTACAATGGGGGTCTTTTCCCATTGTGGACTATTCGGCTTATGGAGTTACAGAGAAAGACACATCATGTATATCGCTTAATGTATCACTTTGTATGGATACCTAAATATCGATACAAGGTGTTCAAGGAGCCATATCGAGCGATATTGAAGGAAATAATTCAAAAAATAGGTTATGACTACGATATTGATATAGTTGAGTTAGAAATACCAGAAGATCATATTCATATGGTTGTTCGTGGTGTGCCTAAAATGTCCCCCAGTGATGTAATGCAAATTATAAAGAGCCTCTTCGCGCGAGAGTTTTTTCGAAGATACCCAGAAATAAAAAGGCAATATTTTTGGGGTGGAAAATTATGGACACAAAGTTATTTTGTGGAAACGATAGGAAATGCAGATGAGAAGAGCATTCGAAAGTATGTTCAAAATCAGTTAATGGAAAACGATAAGATAGAAACTAAATCAGAGCAACTGAAACTGCTCTAAAAACTCGGTCGCTTGCGGCCGAGTTTTTTATAGGTTTTTTAGGGGGAGGCCACTCTTTTTGAGCTTTTTCCAGTAAAGCTCGGTATTGCTGTCGATAGTGCTCTGATTGAGCATGGTTCAGTACCCCACCCGTTTCCTCCACCCTGCCTATTCAACTCTTTTAACATTGCCCCATCTCTTTTGCCATAGGTATCTACACAGGTTTTTCATAAAAAGAAACACTCGGCCATTTCTTTCATTTGCTCAAGCTGTTCCGATGAATAAGTTTGCAACACTTCAAGCATTGATATAAAGCTCCAGAGTCCAGCCAGCAAGGCTGGATTTGTATAGAGAACCTTGTGCTTCATCTGCCGTCCGCTCAATTTAACAAGAAAAGCCCTGAACTCTGTAGCTGACTTTCCTTCTGCGGCGGATATTTCCCAGATAACAACGCACGCCATGCTAGCAACCAACAATCTTTTAGCGATGGCTTTTCCACTTTCTTGTTGCCATGACTCAAGGTCATGCCCTGCTCGCTTTAGTAATTTAAACCATGACTCTATTTTCCAGCGCCAGTAATACCTCTGTGCAATTTTCTGCGCTTCAACATCCATGACATTGCTTATTAATAGCCACTTGGCCAAAACCTCGCCCGAATCAGATAATATACGACTGACAACAAGCCGTGCATTAACTGGGTTCCCTGAGACCGCTGGTTTTTTCCGTTTCTTCTGGCTGGGCTTTGCTTGCCGTGTCATGCGTATGGGCGTTTCAGCAAACCATTGCCAGCATTGCTTTCCTTTGTAATTCACTTGACGAGTTTTGGTGAAACTCAACTGATCAGCGACTTGCTCGCATCGATTCACCAAGATACTCTATACGTGAACTGATTCTTGAGCGAGTAAGCCAGTATATATTTTCTTCCTCCCATTGCCTGATGTGGCCGATGGAATCAGCTTCGCAATCAACGATATGAACCAGAGGTCTTTCAAATCCTTGCCTCTCTATCGACGTCATGCTGTCGGTGACTTCATCAAGATGGGCTTTATTTGTGGGTTTTCTTCTAACCCGTATGTGGCATGACTCATGTCGGCGGTGACTAGGCGTTGTGCAACAGGTGCGATCGGCTTTCCTGTGTAATCACTGACAAGTAGGCTACTTTGCAGGTCATAACCCACATCTGTCTTATGACTCATCTGATAACGATCGGTTTTACTCGTATGTTTACGGTAATTAAGTCTTGACCAGTCATGAATGCATAAGGCGTATTGCTTGCAACTTGATGCTACACCCTTATGAGCCGCTTCTAACAAGGGTTTTGATAGTTTTTTTAGCGTTATATTTTCGTTTTGATAAAAACGCCAGGCTGCTTGTGTGCTGGCAAAACTAGCTTTGCTGGCTGTCGGCAACGCTCGTAATCCTGCCGCTAATGTTTCTGTTGAGTTCGTATGTTCTTTCACTAACTGTTGGTAACGCCGACCCAGTCGCGGGTCAACATCCTTTATCGTTTTTTTATCATTCTGGGACCTTTGCACGACCACCAAACATTTCCCCCCAAACGTAATTAAGTTAAATTTTTAAAATTATTCGCTCATTTCTGCCTCTTTCATCAAACTTAATAGCTTTTAGCCACTTAAATCAGCTTGTTACTGCTTTTTAGGCACAATAATCCTATCATTTTTACAATATCCCATACTGACTTTGCATTTTCATCGCTTTTTTTAGATTATGCGCGATGCAAACCAAGGTAAGTCTTGCCTGATTTCTTGCTAGCCCCAAATACCTCGCTTGTCCAAGACCATGATGGAGCTTTAAGCTGCCGAAGGTTCTTTCTACGATGTATCTCACTTGAGAGGAGAATCGGTTTTGTCGTTTTTGGTCTTCTGTCATCGGTTTATTTCGGTAAGCTCGATTGAGTACCCGATTTTGTATTCGCTTTTCGTTTAAAAACTGATCGTGCTCTTGGCTTTTGTAGGCGCTGTCTGCGTAAACTTCTTTTTCTTGACCTGTCATAAGCTGGGTAAATATATTGGAATCATGCAGGCTTCCTGTCGTCAGCGTTTGACTTTTTATAAAGCCATCTTCATCGACATTGATGTGTGCTTTAAAGCCATAGGTGGATGTTTTCTTGCCATTGGATGCGGTTTTAACATTGTAGGAGGCTTCGCTGTCTTGAGTGTTGTCTCCTTTTGCGTTTTTCTTAGGTCGGTTGTTTTTAGCTTGTATGACGCTGGCATCTATAATACTGACTTCACCTGTTTGAATGATTATGCCTTGGGTGTTCAGTTGATGGTTCAACTTGTTGAGCAAGGGGGTCAATAATTCTTGTTGATTGAGATGGTTTCTAAATCGCCAAATGGTGCTGTGATCTGGAACGGCCTCTGACAGGCTGAGATTGATAAAGCGGCGAAATAATAGGTCTCTGGCGAGTTGTTTTTCACAGGCGGGATCACTTAGGTTATACCAACTTTGTAGAATGAGGACTTTAAACATCATAAGGGGCGGCCATGCCTTTTCTCCTGCTGGGTTATTATGGATGTTTTGAAGTATTACTTCGAATTCTGTCCAATCAATGAACTGGTTCAGTTCATCTAGTTCTGTGATGGCGGTGTGCTCATGAATTAAAGCATCGGCAAGTGAGGTTTGGGTTAAGTTTTTCCAAGCCATTTCAAAGTATCCTGTTGAAAGTCTGTTTTATGGGAGTTATTGTAATGAACCTGAGAAAAAACCTGCACATAATTTAGATTATTTCAACTTGTTTTCGTGCAAAGATCTCTATGCATTATATTATCTTGTAAATCAAGTCGTTAGATGACGGTATGGTCAATGAAAAGTCAAAACGGTACATTGGATTTAGGCCGACTCTCTACAGGCAAAGTATTTTTTTCATCTGTTTGAGTGTTTTCTTTTACGTTGAGCTCTGTTAGTGAATTTCCAACAGAAGTCAATAAACTTTGAGCATTATCTAAAGAGTTAATTTGGTATAACGTATATGCAAAATCCTTTGTTGTCCAACTTAACATGGCATATTTTTTTTCAGAAGATGTTTTTTTAATGGCATAAATTGCAGGATAACCAAAAATTTGTGCATTAACAAATTCCCGTATTGAGTTGGCTGACCCTGATTGTAAGGAAGATTCTTCTATAATTAAAATCTGGCTTTCATCCAATTTTTGATAAACACGCCTAGTCGTTCCCTGAGTACCTAAGCTGGGAGATTTCCCCAGAACAGATGTATTTGGGAATGAGTAACCAATGTAATTATAATTAAATGCGATAATATCTGGTATTTTGGATAAAGTAAATCGGATGTTCGGTATCATTGGAGATGTATCGACGATATGATTGGTTATGTTTATAATACCTTCTGAATATTGATCACTGACTTTATCATATCCATTTTTTTTACTGTTTTCGAGTTCCTTTTTTATGGAGGATTGCAACTCTTCAGGCAGGCTATCGATGGATAACAAGCTATCGTTGGGATCGCCAGATGTTATCTTTCTTGCAGCCTCTTTACTAAACCCTGAGTCCAACATCATTTGATGAGATAAAATTTCTAAAGCTCTATCGATCTCCTCTGGATCACTTGAAGCTAAGGATAATGCTAACGGGCTAAATTCATCTTCGGTCATTACTGCGCTTTTGTCATTGTCCATATGATCGTTTGAATTTAGATCACTATTTAATGATTCTAAAGTCTTTTTATTTAAAATATTGTCTGCCCCTTTGTTGAGTAAAGTCGTATTCGTTTCCATAGAGGTATCCTGTGAATAAGAAGCTACGCCAGTTTTATTGTTTGGAGTTAAGTCATTTTTATTAAGGTAAGTTATTGTTAATAGAATAACGCCAACGCCAACGCCAACGCCAACAATAATCATATTTTTCTTTATCATCGTATTACCCTTAAATTAGAAAGCTCTGTTACAAATTTTATAAAAAATACATTCAACTTTATCGGTTGAATGTATTTGAACGGTCTAATTTAGCTTAAAGCTAAAACCATTCTAAAACGCCGGCATATGCACGTTTATCCCAGTTCGACCTCTTTTGATTCTCCCAGTTTCCTAGTCCCCATATAGAGAGGTTGCAACCTTGTACATCTGATTTACGTGTTTCAATTTGTCTGGTATCAACATTGAACCATAAATGGTATCCAACAACTCTTGAGTAAAAGTTATTTACAGGGTAATTGAAAATACTTCCTGCATAAGAATGCCATGTTTCATCCCATCCCCCGCGTGCGCCAGGCTTGGGCTTGGATAGATGGGGTTTCCATGAAATTCTACTATTATCACCGTTTACAGGGAATGCGTGCATAGAGTGCGTTTGAAACCAGTGATCCCTTATAAGCCAATCAACAGTTATTGACTCCTTAGCACCAAAAGTAGGACAATCTCTACTAACATAACCTGGCCCTATTGCATTTACTGAAGTTGTAACAAGCAAGCAATTAATGCTGAATAACACCATTACCGATTGTTTTATTTTGTTCATAACAATCCTTTATTTTAGTCCATTTAATAAAGCTTTTACATGAATATCAGTGCATGAGTAAAAGGCTTCAAATACTTATAATCCTATTGATACATTTAAGTCATACAAAAGTCTTGATGAATGTATTTATTAACGCAACTAACCATTACCAATGCGGCGAATAACCATCACCCTGGGTTGTTAGTGCAAAAGGATTAATTACTTGTGGCGGTGGTGGTGCAGGAATGGATTGAGCTGGTGGGGTAGTCGTACCTACGGACGGTGAACTGCTTGCGCTTGGTTTAGACTTAGGAAAAAGCGCTTTGATAAGACGCTGAAAATCACCACTTTTACTGAAAAAAAATCCCCCACTAACTTCCTCAATCTCATTAAAGTTTAATTCTCTCATTCCGTTTAATTTAACATCATTCATTTTGAGTTACCTCATTAATAGCGTATAATTACGCTGTCTTATGTAAAGCTTCTAAACAA
>JAKISK010000035.1 GCA_021648625.1 Thiomicrorhabdus sp.
TATACCGTTATCTTCGCCGCCGAGGTAAGGCGTACCAATCACGCAGCAAAAGTCAGGCAGGACGAGGACACATAAAGAACCGTGTCGGCATTGAAGAACGCCCCGCGATTGTCGATGAAAAAGGGCGCATGGGTGACTGGGAGATTGATCTGGTTATTGGTAAAGGGCATAGTGGCGCTCTGGTGACCATCGTAGAAAGGGAAACCAGTTTTACCGTCTCAATGCGTATCAACGACAAATCCGCTAAGACCGTTACGGCAGCGACCATCGCTTTGCTGGAGCCGTATAAAGATCTGGTACACACTATCACGGCGGATAATGGCAAAGAGTTTGCCTACCATGAGGAGATGACAGAAGCACTGGGTGCTCAGGTCTATTTTGCAGATCCATACAGCTCATGGCAACGCGGGCTGAATGAAAACACCAACGGCCTGTTGCGGCAATACTGGCCAAAAAGTACGGACTTTAAAAAAGTCACGGCAAATGAAGTCACGGCGGTTATCATAAACCTCAATGACCGTCCGAGAAAGAAGCTTGGATACAAAACTCCCTCCAAATTAATGGCGGAACATATGGCTGCAATAGCAGCTTAGGGGGTTATGCACTTCGAGGTTGAATCTGCCACATGTTAAGCTCTGCACTAATAGACAAGCTATTTTCTATCCGATTAATAGCACCTTCAAGCAGTACGGAACTTCCTGTTTCTAGTGCGAACAGAAACTCAAAAATTGCAGAATAATAATTATCGGTTATTGCCAAATCAACTATCGGTAACTCAATTGATGCTATTCCAAATTCTTCTGCTTGATCCTCTGTCTCAAGTTGATCGCTAAGCTGGTCAATTTCAAAGCCTAATTTTTCAGCTAAGGAATTATCGGAGCCAAGCCCCGATGATTTCCAAGCTAATACTGAAGTTTCAAGCTCAGAAAACTGCCTTAACATGAGTAATGACAACATTTTCTCAATTTGACTCAAATTTTCATTTTCAATACTATGATTGAGTAATGAAAATGCCTTAGCCGAAAACCGGCCTAGGTGATAACTTGATGCAGCCAATACCTTATGAAAGCCTTTCTCTGGGTCATCAGAATCACCATTATGTATAACGTCTGTTATTGCTGCGGCAGATTTTTCAAACGCGGCACGGGCAAGATCAGCATTACCATTCAATTCTGTAAGGCGAATAGCAAGAGATAACAGTGAATAACCGTAGGACAGGAGGTCATAACTAAGTTTTGGTGCAAAATTTGGCGAACAATCAGGTAATTTACCATCAACCCAAATCATTGAACGCGCCAACCCTCGCTCAAGTAACCGCCCTCTAAAGCCTGTAGCTATTGCCTGCCGAATGGCTTCTTCTATCTCTTCAATCGTCGAGGCCATCTAGCACTCCCTGATAAACATTTCCAATAAGCTCTTGGTGATTACTAACTTGGAAACCAACTGATGACTGTTTTATATTACCGCTATAACTTTTAAAAGCTTCTTTTTGAAGTGTCTCAGGATTTGATGCTGTAAAAGTAAAAAGTAAGTGCTCAACTTGACTTTTATCAATTCCATCAGCGAGCTGTGCTTTTTCAATAAGGTCTGCCCACAAAGCTTGACTGCCTGTTTCTCTAAGTCTTTCTGCCACAAATCCAAGAGCATGTGGCGCTGGTAGACCCTCATCAAGATCAAGCTCATCCCTTGCTTTTGACAAAACCTTACGACTTAACGATTGATTGCTTTTAGCTTCGGCTTTGAGGAATTTTATTGTTTGATTTTCTTGATTTATAAGTATCCCAATAACATCATCACCACGCATTGCCATATTGCGGTGATCTTTCCATCTTAATTTCTTGATTGGTACAGAAAATACTGTTTTTTCATCAATATAATCCGTTGTGATAATTTCGCCAATATCACCAGATCGAATTCTAGTTACTTCTGGAAGTTTTATTCTCAGCTTTTCCGCAGCAGCAGGCTTGCCTAAGCGCTCAAGAGTGCCTGCCATTGATAAAGGGTCAATATAGTAATCAGGCAAAAGGTCTATGAGTTCTTTAATGAGATTTTGGGATTCTGCATCCTTAAGTTTAATTTTTTTAAATGAATGCTGGTCTTGGGAGTGATTAGAAACTACTGACTTATTAGTTATACTCAACAATGGTAATTATTCCCTTTAATTAATTCCGTTTCTCACACAAATCTTGGGCCGATGATATAAACGGAAGTATCGTTCACTGTATTTTTTGTTAAACGTTAAAAGTCCATCTATACGTTTTTAGCATCTCTAACTAGAGCGTCATTATTCAAAATCTGCGGTTTTGATACAAACTCTCTTTCGCAATCATTACATGCAGAATATTCCATTGGTATGGGTAGAATTTTTCCTTTATAGGAAATGTTTTCTGTATCTTTTAATTGTCTAATATTTTCAGATTTACATATTTTGCAATGGATCATACCAACTCTCCTTAAGCTAATATCGAGGTAGATGAAAAGAAGCTAAATCAATAACTAGATGTTCAGTTTCACTTACGTTTGTGGCATCGCAGTTTAAAAATGAGGGACTGGTATAGCCCGTACCCAGTAGGGTTTTTAAATCCAAAAAATCCATTTTTTCTTATCTGGATAGGGGGGGGTAAATTTATACATTCAAACTAAAATAATACCCCCCCTATCCAAATAATTCACGAAAAGGATAAGGAAGATTTGAACGCTTTTAAGATTTTTTCTTAGCGGTTGTCGTCGTCTTTTTAGTGGCCGGTTTTTTTGCGGCTACTTTTTTAACGGCCTTCTTTTTGGTTGTGGTTTTTTTCTTTACCGCTGTTTTTTTAGCGGGTGCTTTTTTGATGGCGGCCTTTTTAGTGGTCGCTTTCTTAGCTGGCGCTTTTTTCTTTGCGCCTGCTCGGCCGCGTTTTTTAGGTTCTGGGGCTTCGTCTAGGCGTTTTTGGCACTCTTCGAGACTGAGTTCAAGTGCGTCTTCGTCTTTGGCGATTTTGGCGTTCTTTTTGGTGGTGATATCGGTGATGTAAGGTCCCCAGCGGCCTTTTAGGATTTTTACGTCGGTGCCTTTAAAGGTTTTAATTATTTTATCAGCATCGGCCTGTATTTTGGTTTCAATGAGGGCGATCGCTTCTTCCATGGTGATTTCAAGCGGGTTAAAGCCTTTCATTGGGCAGTACATTTTAACGCCGTATTCTAAGTAGGGGCCAAATGGCCCTTGCTTGGCGATGATTATTTGCCCTTTTTCCACTTCAAATACGGAGCCATCGACCGCAGAAGCTTTGAACGCTTCGGGCATTTCGCCTACTTCTCGGGGGAGTTTAAACAGTTCGAGTGCGTCTTCGAGTTTGAGTAAATCCATTTTTTGCCCGGGCATCAGGCTGGCAAAGGTGGGTTTTTCTTCGTTTTCGCCATCGCCCAGTTGTACATAGGGGCCAAAACGCCCAATTTTAACAAACATGGGTTTGCCATTGTCGGGGTGGTTGCCGAGCAATCGTTGTTGCCCTGCTTCTTCACGAGAGACTTCTTCGGCGGCTTCTACTTTGGGGTGAAACTGTGTGTAAAATTCGTCGAGCATGTCTTGCCATTGCAGTTTTCCTTGGGCAATGATGTCAAATTTTTCTTCTACTTTGGCGGTAAATTGGTAGTCGAGTACATCGCCAAAGTGTTTGGTTAAAAAGCTGGTCACAATGCCCGCAATGTCGGTGGGGAAGAGTTTGTTTTTTTCACTGCCCGCCATTTCGGTGAGGCTTTCTGCGGATACGGTGCCGTTTTCTAGGGTAATTTGGCGGTAAGCGCGTTCTTTACCTTCTCGATCTTCTTTTACAACGTAGCCACGCTGTTGTACGGTGTCAATGGTGGGCGCATAGGTGGAAGGACGGCCGATTCCCATCTCTTCTAGGGTTCGGACTAGGCTGGCTTCGTTATAACGCGCTGGCGCACGGCTAAAGCTTTGACGCGCATTGAGCTGTTCTACGGTAACGGATTGCCCAACGGTCATAGGGGGGAGCAATCCGGATTCTTTATCGGAACCAAAGTCATAGACTTTTAAAAATCCTTCAAACGTAACCACTTCGCCTTTGGCGGTTAGTTTGTCACTGGGTAAGGCTGCAATGCCAATGTCTACGGTGGTGCGTTTTAGTTGGGCGTCGGACATTTGTGAGGCAATGGCTCGGCGCCAAATAAGCTGATACAACCGTTGTTCATTGCGCTCACCAGTGACTTGATCGACATTAAAATCGGTGGGGCGAATGGCTTCATGCGCCTCTTGGGCATCGGCTTTTTTGGTTTTGTAGCGTTGGACGTTGCTGAACTCGGCACCATAGTTTTTAACGATGGTTTGTTTGGCTTGTTCAATGGCGGTTTCCGACAGGTTGAGCGAGTCGGTTCGCATGTAGGTTATTTTTCCCGCTTCGTATAGGCGCTGAGCCACCATCATAGTTTGCTTGACTGAAAAGCCTAATTTAGCGGCGGCTTCTTGTTGCAGTGTTGAGGTGGTAAACGGGGCTTTTGGACTTCTTTTTGCGGGCTTTTCTTCCAGTGATGCAACGGTTAAGGTTGTGGTTGCTACGGCTTCAAGAAAGGCGGTGGCTTCTTCTTCTGTTTTAAAGGTGGCGGTGCGCTTAACCTCTAATTTACCAACGGTTTTTTGATTGGTGTCGAGTAAATTTAAGTGCCCTTGCACACGATACACAAAGTTGGATTCAAAGGCTTCGACTTCTCGTTCACGCTCGACAATTAAGCGAACCGCAACGGATTGAACGCGCCCTGCGGACAGCCCTGAACGGATTTTTTTCCATAAAATAGGCGAGAGTTCAAAGCCTACGATTCGGTCTAACACACGACGCGCTTGCTGTGCGTTCACCACGTTCATATCTACAGTACGGGGGTGTGCAACGGCTTTTTGAATGGCGGGCTTGGTGATCTCGTGAAACACGATGCGCTTGGTGGTTTTGATGTCTAATTTTAGCGCTTCAGCAAGATGCCAAGCAATGGCCTCTCCTTCGCGATCCTCATCCGTTGCCAACCATACGGCCTCGGCGGTTTTGGCTACCTTTCTTAATTCGGCCACGGTTTTCTTTTTATCGGGCGAAATTTCGTAAGTGGGCTCAAAGCGATTGGCTAAATCAATGCCCATGCCCTTTTTTTGCATGTCTCGAATATGACCGTAACTGGATAAAACGGTAAAGTCTTTGCCTAAATATTTTTCAATGGTCTTAGCTTTTGCTGGAGACTCCACGATTACTAAGTTTGTCATATTGTGTTTGCTCTATTTATTGTAGATGTGTTTTTAAGGCAGAAGAATGATTTCCTTTTTTAAAGAGTGCAAAACTTTTAAGTGTTTTGCAAACACTTTTAATATTTTTTTTAAAAAGGGAGGATTTACGATGGTGGGGTTAGCTTGAATCCGTAGCTTCAATGTGGATAGCAGGGCTTAAGCTATTGGTTTAGCACAGAATTTACAAAAATCTTAGTTTCACCCGTAGGTTAAGCGGGCATTTTTTAAATCTGTGATGAATCAATAGCTTAAGTTCTGTGCCGCAGTGAAGCTACGGATTCAGGGTTAGTTAAGTCTGCGCCAGCGCCCAGCTGAAAGCGCTTCGATTGTTCCCGAAAGTTCCAGCAACATTAACTGGCTTTGAATTTCATACACGGGCTGTTTGCTCAGAACAACCAGCTCATCCATACCAATCGCGTCATAACCAACGTGCTCTAATATGGCGGGTTGGGCAGATAGGGGGGGGGGATAATTTTCCAAGGCTTGCTTTTGATTGGATGCATTTTCAAATAAATCCATGGTTTGAGGGGTGAGTGAGTGTTGAAGTTGTGCAGACAGCTCTTCTAAAATGTCTTGCCCTGATTCGACCAATTTAGCCCCCTGTTTAATCAGTTGGTGGCAGCCTTTGGCTTGTGGGTTGTTGATGGAGCCTGGTACGGCAAAGACTTCTCTGCCTTGATTGAGTGCGGTTTTCGCGGTAATTAACGAGCCGCTTTTGAGTGCCGCTTCGATGACAAGTGTGCCCACACTTAGCCCGCTGATAATGCGGTTTCGTTTGGGAAAATGATACGACAAGGGTTTGGTGCCTAATGGAAACTCTGAGACCATCACGCCTTCTTCTGCAATTTGACGACCCAGTGTTTGATTGGCGGCGGGGTAAATACGATCCAACCCCGTTGCAACAACGGCAATGGTTTTTCCGATGCCTTTAAGCCCGCCTTGGTGTGCGGCGGTATCAATACCTAAGGCGAGACCACTGGTAATGGTGAGCCCTTGGTTGGAGAGGTGTTGTGCAAAATCTTGAGCGATAATCGATCCCTGTTTTGAGGCGTGACGACTGCCGACAATGGCGATTTGTGGGTCTTGCAGTAGCTCGAACCGTCCTCGTGTTGCCAGCAGCAGTGGCGCATCGTCTATGCTTTGAAGTAGGTTTGGGTAGGCATCATCTCCAAATGCAAGCCAGTTTTGGCCTGCTTGTTCTCCCCAATGCATGGCATTTTCGACCTGTTTTGACCGCTCTGTGTCAACGAGTCGATTGAGTTGCTGAGGCGTTAAAATGCCTGTGGCAGAGAGCGTCTCTTTACTGGCGAGTACGGCAACACTGAGTTGACCAAAGTGCGCTTGGAGTGCCTGAGCCTGTTTGAGTGAAATATGGCTGACATGTAAGGCCAAAAGACTGGGTAAATCAGAAAAAATAGGCATAGTTCGCTATAATGTGAAAAATTAATTAGATTAAGTATAACTGAAGCCTGAAAATAACCATGGAAAAACTCGATATTGTTCTTTACCCAGACGCAGGGTTAAGAGAAACCTGCGCGCCCATTCCTGAAATGAATGACACACTCGATAAGCTGATTGATGAGATGCTGTACACCATGTATGACGCACCCGGAATTGGCCTTGCGGCACCTCAAGTAGCGGTGCAACAACGATTAATTGTGATGGATGTCTCCGAAAAAGGCGACCAGCCGATTGTATTGATGAATCCCGAAATTGTACAAAGTGCGGGCAGTCTTTGCTGGGAAGAGGGGTGTCTTTCAATGCCTGGCGTTTATGCAACGATTAAGCGTCCCAGTGAGATTGTGGTTCGTGGCATGAATCGAGACGGTAAGCCCATTGAGTTTGAAGCCGATGAGTTGTTGGCGGTGTGTATTCAGCATGAAATTGATCATTTAGATGGCAAAATGTTTATCGATCATTTATCGAGACTTAAGCGAACGCGTGCAATTCAGCAGTTTCGTAAATTAATGGAACAAAAAGAGTCTTAATTTATGACAAATTCTCCCCCCCCCTTGCGCATTATTTTTGCAGGAACGCCTGAGTTTTCAGTATCTGCTTTAAAGGCTTTATTAGAGTCAGAACATGAAGTGGTTGCTGTTTACACACAGCCAGATCGACCTGCTGGTCGTGGACGAAAGCTCACTGCAAGCGCTGTAAAAACACTGGCATTGCAACATGATTTACCCGTTTATCAACCTGAAACACTTAAGGATGCTGAGGCACAGCATGTTTTGGCTTCGCTTAAGGCAGATGTAATGGTGGTGGTGGCGTATGGCTTGTTATTGCCTAAGGCGGTATTGGATGCACCAAGGCATGGCTGTTTAAATATTCATGCTTCATTGCTGCCACGTTGGCGCGGCGCGGCGCCCATTCAACGTGCGATTGAAGCGGGCGATGCGACAACGGGTGTGACGATTATGCAGATGGACATTGGGCTAGATACGGGGGATATGCTCTCTAAAGTGAGTACAGACATTACGCCCGAAGACAATGCCAGTCGTTTGCACGATCGTTTAAGTGCATTAGGGTCGAGTGCCTTAATACAGACCTTGCAGGTGTTGCAGTCGCAACAATTAACGCCTGAAAAACAAGATGAATCTTGCGTGACCTACGCCCAAAAACTCACAAAGGCGGAAGCTGAAATTCAGTGGAGCGAACCTGCTGAAACCATTGTACGAAAAATTCAGGCGTTTAATCCATGGCCCATTGCATTTACCACGTTTCAAGGTAAGCCATTACGCATTGGGCAAGCGGCGTTGCAGAGTGACCAGGGGGGGGGAGAAAAATTTATCCCTCAAGGAAATTCTAAAAAATGTGGCACGGTGCTTTCCATTGATAAAGCAGGCATGATGATTGCCACAGGCAGTCAGCCCATTTTGATTCAGCAAGTACAGCCTTCGGGTAAAAAAATGATGCAGGCCTATGATTTTGCACAATCAAGACAGTTGCTTGGGCATCGGTTTTTATGAAACGTTCTTCGGGTCAACAAACGGTTTTAAATACGCGTTTTATTGCGCTTAAAATATGCTTATCGGTGATTGAACATGGGCGATCTTTAAGTCAGGCGTTACCCGAAGGGTTGGCGCAATTTTCAGATCGCCGTGAACGCAACTTTACGCAAAATATGGTGCTGGGTACTTTACGTTGGCAAATTCGTTTGGAAGCGATTCGAGACCAGTTACTTAAGAAAAAACTGAAAGCCAAAGATGAGGATATTAATCAGTTAATTTTGCTGGGGCTGTATCAAATTTTGTATATGGAAACACCCGAACATGCCGCGGTTTCTGAAACCGTGGGGGTGCTACCCAAGCTTAAAAAGCCTTGGGCAAAAGGGCTGGTAAACGGTGTATTACGAAATTTTTTACGCGAAAAAGAGGCGATTTGTGCCGAGGTGGATTTAAAACCCGCGCATCGCTATGCACACCCCCAATGGATAGTGCGTACCTTACGAAAAGCCTACCCCGAACAGTGGGAAGGCATGTTGGCTGAAAACAATCAAATTGCGCCACTTACACTGCGCGTGAATGTCCGTTACCAGAGCCGAGATGCGCTACTAGAAAAGTTGGCTGAGGCGGGTATTGAGGCGATAAAACACACCGTTGCACCACAAGGGATTGTTTTGCTACACAGTGTGGATGTAGCGAGTTTACCAACCTATGAGGAGGGAGGCTTTAGTGTTCAAGACCCTGCGGCACAGCAGGCCGCTAATATTTTAGCCCCGCAGCCTGAGGAACGTATTTTGGATGCGTGCGCCGCACCGGGTGGAAAAACCACACATTTGCTTGAGTTTTCCAATAATCAATCCCGAGTGTTTGCGCTTGAAAAAGAGCCTGAACGGTTGGAGCGTTTGGCAGAAAATTTGTATCGATTAGAGCTTGAGGCCGATTATCAAGCAGGCGATGCCTCCCAGCCTGAATCGTGGTGGGACGGTGAATTGTTTGATAAAATTTTATTGGATGCACCCTGTTCAGCAACGGGAATCATTCGCCGTCATCCTGACATTAAGTGGCATCGAACGGAGGAGGATATTGAGGCCTTGGTTATCATTCAGGCAGAGATATTAACCGCGCTTTGGCCGTTGTTAAAAGAGGGGGGGAAATTATTGTATGCAACGTGTTCTATTTTGCCACAAGAAAACAGGCTTCAAATACAACAATTTTTAGCATCAGAACCCACCGCCAAAGAGATATGCATTGAAGCCGAGTGGGGCGAACGTCAGGAAGGGTTGGGGCGACAAATACTGCCTGGTTCTCATGGCATGGATGGTTTCTTTTACTGTCTGCTTGAAAAAGTGACGGTGTGATGAAAATTCCCCCCCCTATTTCATGTGTTCTGTTTTTATTCTTTTTCAGTTATTCCAGTTTTGCGTTTTCTAAATCGCCTATTCACTTTTCGTCTGTAAAAGAGGTGTTTCAAAACCAACAATTGGCCTTAAATGCCACCGTTGATTTTACGCTTTCTGAGGCGGTGCTTTCGGCCATTGAACATGACATTCCTATTTTATTTAAAACCGAAATTGTTCTGTTTGAAAAAAGTGATTTGTTTGGTTTTCCGATCGAAAAAACCCAAAAAAAAATTGAATATTATACGGAACTGTATGCGTATGGAGTGAATCGGTATTATGTTTTGTATAATCACCGAAACCATAAACGACAAACCTTTCAAACCCTTGAGAGTGCGCTGCAAACGTTGGGAACCTTGCAAACACTTCCCATCGTTAATCAATCGGTATTATCGTCAGGGAAGCACTATTTTTTGAAAATACGGATCTCTTTGGATCGATGGAAATTACCCCCCCCCCTGTTTATTAATGCATTGTTAAATCCATTTTGGCAATTGAACAGTGGTTGGCAAGAAATGAAAATACAACGCCCAAACTAAGGGGGCCTAAATTATGAATTCTGGTTTTTGGACATTTTTAAAACAGTATGGCTGGATCACGTTAATTTCGAGTGTATTGATGATCTCTCTGGTGATTATGAGCCAGATTTTACAAAATGCATCGAGCTTTGCAGACACGTACTCCTCACTGTTATTTTTTACCCTTGCGGGGATTGGCGTGGTGTTGTTTGTATTGTTTAAAACGCTTTGGATGCTTCGAGGACAGTACAAAAGAAAAACACCAGGCGTTAAAATCACCCTTCGCTTAACATTGGCTGCTACGTTGATGATCGGTGTTCCAACGGCGATTATTTTTTATTTTTCTTTAACGTTTATTCAGCAAGGCATTAACCAGTGGTTTGATGTTAAAACCGAAACGGCATTAGCCAATGCATCGGCTTTAGTGCGTTTATCGTTGGATAACAGTACCCGAGATCGCTTAAAGTTGACCCAAGCGATGGTGAATGACAAAGGCATTTTATTGGCCTCCTCGCCCGTGATTGAGGTAAACCGACTGCGCAGTTTATTGGATGCACAAGAGGTGGCTTTGTATCACTCTAACCGGCAGTTGATTGCGTTTAGCAGTGAAGAGGACATGAATGTTTTACCTGAACCACCAGGGAGAAATTTGTTTCAACAAATTCGCCAGAAAAAAACCTATGCAGCAGTTGAGACACGTGCAGGATTGACCTCGGATGATCAATTTATTCGTGTCATCATCCCGTTTTCAGATTTAGGTTTTTCGGGAACCTATGCGTTGCAGGTGATTTTTTTAATTCCTCAATCGATGACGGTACTTGCCGAATCGGTGACCGCGGCTTCGGCACAATATAAGGAACTTTCGTATTTGAAGGGGCCTTTGATTACCAGTTTTACGTTAATTTTATCGATGGTATTTTTATTAACGTTAGTCACCGCTATTTTATTTACGATTCAGGCGGTGCAAAACTTTACCAAACCTATTCAAACATTGGCACGAGGAACGCGAGCGGTTTCGAAAGGGGACTACAGCGTTAAAATGCCCATTAAGGAGGGGGACGAGTTTGGCGATTTAACCCAAGCGTTTAACGATATGATTCAGCGGATTTCACAAGCTCGAAATGAGATTAAACTCGGGCACCTTCAAACGGAAGTTCAAAAATCGTACTCACAGGCCATCATTAAAAATTTAACCAGTGGCGTGTTAACGTTGGATATGAATTTGCAAATACGCACCAGTAATGATGTTGCGAATCAAATTTTTAATATTGAGTTTTCAAATTATACGGGACAACATTTTGAACATTTATTGTCTCAAGACGAGCATTTGCCCCAATTGGTGGATTTTTTTTCGCACATCTCGCCACGCTTAAAGCAGGCGTCTAAACCATGGAGTTTGCAATATGAATTTGCCTCTCAGTATGGACAAAAAATATTGATGATTCATGGCTCCACTCTGCCCAGCATGGATAAAAAAATAGGGGGGTATGTCATTGTTATTGACGACATTACCGAGTTAGTTCAGGCACAATTAAATGCCGCTTGGAGTGATGTAGCACGTCGCTTGGCGCATGAAATTAAAAATCCACTCACCCCAATTCAACTCTCAGCGGAACGTTTAAAGTTTAAATTAGACGGCGTGCTGGAGGGGCAAAACAGAGCGTTATTGGAACGAATGACGCACACCATTATTGAACAAGTGGCAACGATGAAAAACTTAGTTCAGGCCTTTTCAGATTATGCCAATACGCCAGAGGTTTTGTTGGAAGAGATTAACCTCAACCAGCTCATTACGGACATTGCCGTGATGTATCAAGACCCAGCCGCTAAATGGAATTTAACCTTGGCGCTTATGGACAATTGCCCAATGATTTTGGCGGATAAAGCGCGTTTGCGTCAGTTGTTTCATAACCTAATTAAAAATTCGATTGAAGCAATGGAAAATACCATTTTACCTAACATTCAAATTACAACCTACTGTGATGATCAAGAGAGCATGATTGTTCAGGTAATTGACAATGGACCTGGGATTGCGGAGGAGGCTCAAAAGTGGATTTTTGAACCTTATGCCACAGATAAACCAAAAGGGTCGGGCTTAGGGTTGGCCATTGTTCGTAAAATTGTGGAAGAGCATCATGGACATATCTCTTTAAATTCCTCTCCCGATTCTGATACCTGTTTTATAATTAGATTTCCTTGCATGACACGCAATGTAAATACCCTACAAATCAAGATGGACACGTAAGACGCATGCAAAAACCCAATAAATTATTAATTGTGGATGATGAAAAAGACATCCGAAACTTAATGCAAGAAATATTTGAGGAAGAGGGCTACCAAGTAGAGACCGCCGCCAATGGCGTTCAGGCACGAACCGCGTGGCGCAAACGGTTACCCGATGTTGTTTTTTTAGATGTGTGGATGCCCGATATTGATGGAATTTCGTTATTAAAAGAGATGCAAAAAGAGCATGTACTTGATCACGCCAAAGTGATAATGATGTCTGGCCATGGCACAATTGAAACGGCGATTGAGGCAACCAAATTAGGGGCGTATGATTTTTTAGAAAAACCGCTCTCGCTTGCAAAGTTAATTGTGACGGCAGAACGTGCCATAGAGCATGGACGGCTGCATCAAGAAAACCGTCAGTTAAAACAGAACCAGCCTGACCAAGTGTTGCCAGTAGGCAAAAGCAAGATGATGGTGCAGTTACGCGAGACCATTGAACGTTTGTCTAAATTTACCATGCCCATCTTAATTACGGGGGAGTCGGGCAGTGGACGACGACACCTCGCAAAAGCGCTTCATAAAACGGGCATACGAAAAGAATTTTCATTGATTGAGATTTCTGCGGTGGATTTAAATCGCTATGTATTAGAGGAAGGGTTTCATCAACTAAATAACCTAATTCGAGAGGTGGACAATGGCACATTGGTGGTGACGCATTTGGAGCAGTTAAGCGCAGAATCGCAACATGTCTTAGCAGACCTTATTCAATATCAACGCTATCAGCCACACGCTTCTTTGGAAGAGGTGATATTGGATATTCGTATTATTGGGTTGTCTAAGGGGGCTTTGGAACATCACGTGTTGCACGGTGAGTTTAGAGAAGATCTTTATCAGCGTTTAAAGGTTATGCCCATTGATATTCCAGCATTACGTCAGCACACGGAAGACATACCAGAATTGGTGGAATATTTTGTGGAATATTTTGTGACCAGAGAGGGGTTGGAGTATCGACATTTTTCAGTTCCCGCACAAAATGCATTGCGTCAATACGGTTGGGCGGGTAACCTTAAAGAGTTGCAAAATTTAATTCAACGCTTGCTTATTTTAGGCAGTGGGGATGTGACGGATGCTGAAATTAAAAACGCACTGATTAAAACCGTAAATACAGCGGAATCTACGCCTGCTATTGATACCTCGGTGTTACTAAAAGAAGCAAAAGAGCGCTTGGAAGCATCTTATTTTAGCCAATTGTTGCGGGAAACAGGGGGGAATGTCTCTGAAACCGCGAAACGCTCAGGGATTGACCGAACCAATTTATACCGAAAGTTAAAGACTTTGGGCATTGACCCTAAAAATCCAATTTAATGAGAGTAATAAGTGGATGAATATTGTAATTTTAGGTGCAGGACAAGTGGGCTCTTCGTTGGCGGAGTTATTGGCGCATGAAAATCACAGTGTCACCGTCGTAGATTTAGATCGAATGAGCTTGCAGCGCCTGCAAGATCGTTTGGATATTCGAACCATTTGCGGTCACGCTTCGCATCCTGATATTTTAGCCCAAACGGGGTTAGATGACGCGGATTTACTGATTGCAGCAACTCAAAATGATGAAACCAATATTTTGGCGTGCCAAATTGCGCATATCAATCACAAATCGGTTACAAAAATTGCACGGGTTCGGAGTAAGTCGTATTTAGATCACCCTGAACTCTTTAATCGTGACACCGAGGCGGGCTGCGTGCCCATTGATGTCTTAATCAGCCCTGAAAGTTTAGTGAAAGATTATATTTTGCAACTGATTGATTATCCAGGCTCTTTGCAAGTGATTAATTTTGCACAAGGTAAGGTTAGATTGGTGGCCGTGAGAGCTGAAGAGAGTGGTTTATTAGTTAATAAAAAAATTGGATTAATTAAACAACATTTACCTGAAAACATTAAAACTCGAATTGTTGCCATCTACCGAAAAGATGAAATTGTGATGCCCACCGCAGATGTGGTGATTAACGTGGACGATGAAGTGTTCTTTTTGGCAAAATCCGAGCATATTTCAACCATTGTGTCCGACCTAAGGTGTCGTAAGGTGAAGCCCTCTCGTAATATTATGATCGGGGGGGGGGGGAATATTGGGTTTAGTTTGGCGCAAGCGCTTGAAAAAGCACACCAAGTTAAACTGATTGATCGCAGTATTCAACAAGCCCGACAAAATGCAGAAATTTTAGAAAAAACTATCGTCATTCATGGCGACGTTTCGGATAAAGATTTATTATTAGAAGAAAATATTGATGAAATTGATCTATTTATTGCCGTCACCAATAACGATGAAGCCAATATTATTTCAGGCATGTTGGCCAAAAAACTCGGGGTAAAACGCGTTATTGCACTGGTCAATAATCAATCGTACGTGGAGTTAATTCAACGTAACAGCATTGATATCGCCATATCCGCAGACAGCATTACCACCAGTCATTTACTGCACTATCTTCGCGAAGGTGATACGGTTAAAGCCGTCGCATTGCGTCGTGGTACAGCCGAAGCAATGGAGGTGGTGGCACACGGCAGTGAAAACAGCTCCGAAATCATAGGAAAAAACATTGGCGATATTGATTGGCCTAAAGACATTACCATCGGGTGCATTATTCGTGACGAAGAGGTGCTGATTGCACACCGAGATTTAGTCATTGAAGCAGAAGACCATGCCATTATTTTTATTTCGAATACCGACAGTGCGGCAGAGGTTTTAACGTTGTTCTCTCCTGAAGTGAAAAAAAGTTGGTTTTAATCCATGCACTCTAAAATTATAGTAAAAGTAATGGGCTTATTGTTGATGTTGTTCAGCTTAAGCTTATTGCCGCCTATTGTCATTGCGCTTATCTATCAAGACGGGGCACTCCGTGAATTTTTACAGGTGTTGGTGGGGGTGTTAGCGCTAGGACTATTGCTTTGGTATCCTGCGCGAAACCATAAGCGAGACTTAAAAATTCGAGATGGATTTTTAATTGTGGTCATGTTTTGGACCGTGCTAGGGTTTGTAGGAGCCATTCCTTTTTATTTGCTTGCAGAGCTTGGCCCGTTGAGCTTAACGGATGCGATTTTTGAATCGTTTTCAGGGTTAACCACCACCGGTGCAACGGTTATTACCGGTTTGGATAGTTTGCCACACGCCATTTTATGGTATCGCCAGCAGTTGCAATGGATGGGCGGAATGGGGATTATCGTTTTGGCCGTTGCCATTCTTCCAATGCTGGGTGTTGGAGGCATGCAGCTCTATCGTGCCGAAACGCCAGGGCCTATGAAAGACTCTAAAATTGCGCCTCGAATCTCTGAAACCGCCAAAGCACTTTGGTACATCTATGCTGGATTAACGTTAGCGTGCGCGAGTGCCTACTGGCTGGCAGGAATGAACTGGTTTGATGCCTTCAGTCACAGCTTTTCAACGGTGGCAATCGGCGGGTTTTCTACCCACGATGCGAGCATTGGTTATTTTGATAGTATTGCGGTTGAGAGTGTTGCAATCTTCTTTATGTTTTTAGCAGGGATTAATTTTGCGTTGCATTTTAGTGCATTTCGGCAATTTAATGGCTTTGCGTATTTTAGAGACCCCGAGTTTAAAACGTATTTAGGCATACTCATTGCAGGCGTGCTTATAGCAACGCTATACCTGTATTACCAGCAAGTCTACCCTACATTTGAAGACGCGTTGCGTTATGGGCTGTTTCAAACCGTTTCGATTGCAACCACAACAGGGTTTGCCAATGCCGATTTTTCAGCTTGGCCCGCTTTTTTACCCTTTATGCTCATTTTTATGAGCTTTATTGGCGGGTGTGCGGGTTCCACAGCGGGGGGCATGAAAATGATTCGTTTTGTGCTGCTCTTTAAGCAAGGCATGAGAGAAATTAAAGGTCTATTGCACCCTAACGCCATTTTGCCTGTAAAACTGAACGGTAAAACCATTCCTGAAAAAGTCATGACTGCTGTTTGGGGATTTTTTGCCGTGTATGTATTTACCTTTGCCATCTTAATGTTAACAATTATGGCGCTGGGGGTGGACGAAGTCACCGCCTTTTCATCCATTGCAGCGATGATGAATAATTTAGGACCCGGGCTGGGAGAGGTTTCCGAAAATTTTCAATCCATGAGTGACCCCGTTAAGTGGGTTTTAACCTTTGCGATGTTGCTAGGGAGGCTTGAAATTTTTACCCTACTTGTGCTGTTTACCGCCGCTTTTTGGCGTAAATAATGTGATGAATCATTCAGATGCTCAAAAATGGGACAAAAAATACAAGTCGGCTAACCTACAAACGGCAGCCAATCCTTGTTATGTACTCAAACAGCACAGCCATTTACTCCCTTTTTATGGGCAAGCGTTAGAGTTGGCGTGTGGCTTAGGGGGTAATGCGCGTTTTATGGCGCAGTGTGGCTTAAAAACCCATGCGTGGGATATTTCGGATGTTGCTCTCACGGTATTAAACAATTATGCCAGTTTACACCAATTGCCAATTGAACCCTTAATTACCGATTTAGAACAGATGATTTTGCCTTATCAGCAGTACGATGTGATTGTGGTGAGTCGTTATTTAGACCGAGCATTGTTTGCAGGCATTGAAGCCGCTTTAAAACCCAATGGATTACTGTTTTACCAAACATTTTTGTCCCCCCCCCATGAGAATGCGCCTCAAAATCCAAACTTTTATGTGCAGTCGGGCGAGTTTAATCAATCGTGGACAACACTTATTACCGAGGTGTATGGCGAAGGGTGGTTAACCCCTGAAAATTCCAGTTCAGAAGGTGCTTCTGCCACACAGCGTTATGCGTGGTATGTCGGTCGAAAAACGGGGTGACGTATTTAAAATTGGGTTCGATTAGCCCCCTTATGATTGGGTTTATACTCGCCATTGTGGGCACGGCTCTTTTCTCACTTAAGTCGATTTTTATTAAGCTGGCGTATGTTGAAGGGTTAAATGCCGACAGTGTGTTGATGGTGCGAATGGCATTGGCGTTGCCCATTTACCTTGTCATTTTAGTTTGGCTTATGCGTACCAAACCGCTTCCTGATGTGTTACCAAACCGCTTGCTTAAGATTACATTTTTGGGTTTTATTGGCTACTACCTCTCTTCTTGGTTGGATTTAAAAGGGCTGGAGATGATCTCCGCACAACTGGAGCGGTTGACCCTGTTTACTTACCCTTTTTTGGTGGCGATTTTAGGCGCATTATTCTTTAAAACGCCGTTAACCCGTAAAGTGATTTTGGCATTGTTGATTGCATACAGTGGCTTATGGGTTGTTTTTGCTCAAGAATTAACCCTGTCTGGCGATCAAGTTCCGTTAGGCACGTTGTTGGTGTTTTTAGCCGCGTTGAGTTTTTCGTTGTATGTGTTGTTTGGTAAAAAAGTAATTCATGAGGTAGGCAGTTTATGGTTTACCTGCATTGCGATGGCGGTTTCGAGCTTTTTTGTGTTGATTCACTTTGCAGTATGGGGTGATTTTAGTACGTTAAGCATTACACCGTTGGCGTGGTTATGGCTGGTGTTGTTGGCGATTTTTAGCACGGTTATTCCCAGCTTTATGATCAGTGAAGCGATTGCACGAATTGGTCCTGCGCAAACGGGTATTGTGGGTATTTTAGGCCCCATTGTAACGATGGGGTTAGCCATTTATGTACTTAATGAACCCTTTACGGTTTGGCACGCCTTGGGCATGGCGCTGGTGATCAGTGGTGTGGCGCTGTTAATGATTAAATCAAGGTAACGACTCAGATGGCTCCTGAAAAAGGTCAACTCTGTGTTAAAAAATGATCATTTACATTTGTAAACTCACATTTTTCGCCTTGATTTGACCGTTTTCAGGAGCCATCTGAGCCGTTATTAAAATTTAAGAGATACCTTAATTGTTCCTTAAGGCTTCTTCAATCCTTGGATATTGACCGAGATGAGCTGGCATCGTAAACTAGAGCCAACTTAAATGAATTTCCCTATTTATTTTAAAGTTAGACTTTCCCCAAAGTCTTGTTAAAAGTTGTTTTAAATTTTATCCCCTAAGTTGATTAAGCACCGTATTCATTTCGGTGCTTTTTTTTGCCTAAAATTTAGCCTTTTTTATAAATATCGGTCATCGTTTTGGGTGGCTTGCGATAACGTTTATAGCTCCAAAGGTATTGTTCGGGTGCCAGTTGAATGCATTTTTCTACCCCCCTATTAAGCGCGGTGGCGGCTGTGAGTTCATTGGAAGAGGCGATGTCTGGATCGGCGGGAAGATAGTGCAGACAGAACCCCTGTGCATTGGGTAATCGTCTTAGCACAATAAAGAGCACCGTACTGTCGGTTCGTTGAATTAGCTTGCTTACCAGTGTCATGGTGCGCGCAGGACGACCAAAAAAAGGGGCGTAAACGCCACCTGATGCACCGGGATCTTGGTCGGGCAAAATAGCGGTTGCTTCTTGATTGTTGAGCGCTTTAATTAAGGTGCGAACCCCGCGTAGATTGGTGGGCGCTAAGGCCGCACCAAAGCGTCCTCTTGCATTGACCATAAAGGATTCAATTGAGGGTAGGTTGGGTGGACGGTATAAAAATGTGGCGGAATGTTGTGCCGAGACAATGGAGCCCGCCAGCTCCCAATTTCCCATATGGGGGGCTAAAAAAATAATACCTTTTTGTTGGGCAATCGCGTTATCCAGTAACGCTTGTCCTTTGACTTCTTTAAACAGTGGCTGCAAACGTTTATAAGGCCAACACCACGCCGCACCGAGTTCCGCTGTGACTTTGCCTAGAGAAATAAGCGTCTGTTTTACGCGTTGCTGTTGTTTGTCTTCACTTAAGTGGGGGTAAGCCACCGCTAAGTTTTTTCGAGCAATATTTTTGTGGCTGTTGGGCAACCAAATAAGTAGATAGCCAATCGCTGTTCCTGTCCATTGTACGAGCCAATAAGGCATCCAGCTAAAGAGCCGAATAATACTTTTTAGAATACGAGCTGCCCAAGAGTAATCTTTGGTGTGTTTTGTTTGCGTGTTAGACATTATTTTTTAACAAATGGGTTTGGGTCAAAGGTAATTTCTACCGCTTGAGCGAGGTTGGTGGATGAGACTTCGGCCTCTTCAAATTCATAGGGTTTGGCTTCGCCTGTTCGGTCAATGCTTAGGTCAACAAAGTTAAACAGTTGGGTGTCACAAAGCTGGCTGGGTGCGATCTCCTTGAGTGAATTAAAGACACTCTCTACTCGACCTGGAGAGAGCGTGTCCCACTCATTCAGCATCGCTTTAATATTTTGCCGTTGCAGGTTCTCTTGAGAGCCGCATAAGTTGCATGGAATGATTGGGTATTTTTGAATCTCAGCATATTGAAGCAGGTCTTTTTCGCGGCAATAGGAAAGGGGGCGGATAACGATGTTGCGTTGGTCATCACTCAATAATTTGGGGGGCATTCCTTTGAGCTTGCCATTAAAAAATAGGCTTAAAAAAA
>JAKISK010000036.1 GCA_021648625.1 Thiomicrorhabdus sp.
CATAACGCACAAGGAAATTTATTATGTTAGCTAGATTTTTACAATTCTTTTTAGTGCAAAGAACCTTAGTTTTATTGATTGTGTTTGCACTGATTGCCGGGGGATGGCAGGCGTTTCAAAAAATGCCCATTGATGCCTTTCCCGATGTGTCACCCACCCAAGTGAAGATGATTTTTAAAGCGCAGGGCATGACACCTGAAGAGGTGGAGCAACGTGTGATTGCACCTCTGGAACAAGAGTTACTGGGGCTGCCCAAGCAGAAGGTACTGCGATCCTTGGCTAAATACGGCATTGCCGATATTACACTGGATTTTGAAGAGGGCACCGATATTTATTGGGCGCGTCAATTGGTGGCAGAGCGTTTAGGTGGGATTGAACTACCGAATGGCGTTGAAGGTGGAATGGCTCCGTTGTCGACCCCTTTAAGTGATGTTTTTATGTTCACGATTGAGGGTGATGCCTTAAATAATATGCAAAAACGAGACCTATTGGACTGGGTTATTCGTCCTGCGTTACGCTCGGTTCCCGGTGTGGCGGATGTCAATATGCTCGGAGGGTTGGTAAAAACCTTTGTGGTGAAGCCCGATTATCAAAAATTGATGGGCGCACAGATCTCTTTGGCACAGCTCACCACAGCACTTGAAGATAATAACCAAAATGATGGCGCAGGGCGCTTAAATCAAGGTGAAGAGGTTATTTTGGTGCGTACTCAAGGCAACTTGGAGTCACTTACCGACATTGAAAATATTGTGGTGGCGTATAAAAGTGGCGTGGCTATTACGGTTAAAGATGTTGCTAAGGTTGAGATAGATGCGTTGTATCGTAATGGTGCGGTTACCCAAAATGGAGAGAGTGAAACGGTACAAGGTTTGGTTATGGCGCTTAAAGGAGCCAATTCACGAGACGTCATTTCGGGAATTGAAGCGCGTTTACAAGAGCTGGAATCTGCGTTTCCAAAAGGGGTTTCGGTCAGTGTATTTTACAGTCGGAGTGATTTAGTAAACACGGCTATTTTTGGTGTTTCTAAAGTGATGTTGGAAGCGGTGGTGTTGGTATTGATTGTTCTGCTGGTCTTTTTGGGGAATGTCAGAGCGGCCATTACGGTGGCATTTATTTTACCCTTAGCGGCACTGATGACCTTTATTTTGATGCGCTGGTTTGGCTTGTCGGCCAACTTGATGTCATTGGGTTGTTTGACCATTGCCATTGGTATGTTGGTGGATGCCGCCGTGGTGGTGGTTGAAAACATCGTCTCGCACCAAGAAAAAGACGCACAAAAGAAGCAAGGGCACTTGCCTAAAATGCACATTATTTTTAGAGCATTAAAAGAGGTTTCTGTTCCCGTTATTTCAGGTATTTTAATTATTATGACGGTCTTTTTGCCTTTGTTAACGTTAGAAGGGTTGGAAGGAAAGCTATTTGTACCCGTTGCATTAACCATTATTTTTGCATTAGGTAGTGCATTATTGCTGTCATTAACGGTCATTCCCACATTATCTTCTTTTCTGTTGGGTAAGGTTTCTCACCAAGAGCCGTGGTTAGTGCGTAAATTAGAGTTGCTGTATAAGCCTGTTTTACAGTGGAGTTTAGTAAACGATCGAATGATTGTTGGTTCGGCAATTCTAGCATTGGTTTTTGCAGGATTTGTGTATACCCAAGTGGGTAAAACCTTTATTCCTCAAATGGACGAAGGGACGGTCATTTTACAGATTGAAAAAACACCGTCGATTAGCTTAGCGGCTTCGAATGAGATGGATTTACGGATTCAAAAAGCCGTTATGGAACAGGTTCCAGAAGTCATTCGAATTGTAGCGCGTGTAGGTTCGGATGAGATTGGCTTAGATCCGATGAGCTTAAACGATACGGATAGTTTTTTGATCTTTAAACCCAAAGATGAGTGGCGAATGGACAGCACTGAAGAGTTGATTGAGGAGATTCGTCAGGTATTGGTTACACAGTTTCCAGGGATTAATTATGCCTTTACTCAGCCCATTCAAATGCGAGTGGATGAGATGTTAACGGGAGCGCGTGGTGATGTGGCCATTAAGATTTTTGGTGACAATCCAATTGAACTGAATGAGGTTGCCAAAAAAATGGTGGCAATGGTGAAAACAATAGAAGGCGCAGAAGATGTCTTTACCTCAACCAATGAAGGATTGCGCTACTTACAGCTTAAGGTCAATCAGGACATGGCCGGTCGCTTAGGGTTAACGGTGAATGAGGTTGAAAAAATCTTACGGACGCAAATTAATGGTTTAGAGGTGGGTGCCTTATACGAAGGGATTCGTCGTATTCCATTAATAATTCGTGCGCCTGAGTCGTATAAATCGTCCATACTTGAGATGTTACAACAGCCCATTACCGTTGAAACCTCAGAGGGAATGCGCTCAGTAATGTTGAGTCAATTGGTGGATGCGGTGGAAGCCGATGGCCCTGTTTCGATTAAACGTGAACAGAGTAAACGTTTTTCGGTGGTCGTCGCCAATGTATCCGGGCGTGATTTGGTTGGGTTTGTAGAGGAGGCCAAACAAAAATCGACCTCATTAGACATTCCAGCGGGTTACTACTTTGAGTGGGGGGGTAAATTTGAAAACCAACAACGTGCGGCTGAAAAGTTAGCGGTGGTGGTTCCCGTTGCATTAGTATTGATCTTCTTAATTTTATTCACTACTTTTCGATCCATTCCCCAAGCGATTATGGTGTTAGTCAATGTACCCTTCGCCTTAATTGGAGGGATTGTCGCCCTGTGGATAACCGGTGAATATCTCTCCGTACCCGCATCGGTTGGCTTTATTGCACTGTTAGGGATTGCCGTGTTAAATGGCGTGGTGATGTTGACCTACTTTAATCAACTACTCGCCAAAGGCATGGACGTGGGACAAGTGGTGGTAGAAGGCGCATTAAGACGACTGCGCCCTGTCTTAATGACCGCCTCCATTGCGGCATTGGGTTTGGTACCATTGGTGTTTGCAACAGGGCCAGGGTCTGAGATTCAGCGTCCGTTGGCGATCGTGGTGATCGGTGGATTAATTACCTCAACCATCTTAACGTTGTTGATTTTACCGATTATTTATAAACGCTTTGGGCAACCTAAAAAGAAAGCGACAGCGTTGAATTCAACTAACCTAGGAGAAGTTTAATGAGTACGGCTATAACAACCAATCCAGAACAGGGTTGTATTCTAAAGTTAATTTTTGATCAGCAACTCTATGATGAAATGACCGACGTACTCTTGGCATTCCCTGAGCGTCCCTTAGAGTTTTTAAGCTTAGACGTTCAGGCACACATGCAACCTTTAGAAAACATTACCGAAGAGGTTTCGGGCTTTAAGCGTAAAAAAATTATAGAGGTCAACACACAAGCCGAGGAGGGCAGGCGACTCTATCGTTATATTATAGAATCGCTTCCAAGCTCTCATATTGAAGGGCAGTTACTGCCTTTGCTTGCATTGGATTGATAGGGGGGGGGGAGAAAATTTAAAACG
Source organism: Thiomicrorhabdus sp. (assembly GCA_021648625.1). Taxonomy (GTDB): domain Bacteria; phylum Pseudomonadota; class Gammaproteobacteria; order Thiomicrospirales; family Thiomicrospiraceae; genus Thiomicrorhabdus. Next base: position 3,485 of record JAKISK010000036.1, read on the forward strand.
TTTTAAAAAATCCCCCCCCCTCTCTATGGTCGGCATTTTTTTTGCGTTTTATTAGGCGCACAAAGGATTACCTGCCAAGGTTCTTCGTTTTGAATACGGCTATTTTTTTGCGTTAACCAATAATCAAAAAGTGCTTCCAGCGATCCATCAAAACAGCCTGCAAAGCCTTGTTGGCTGGCAAGACGGTTGGGGATGTTCCAGTCTTCTAGCAGTGTGCAAGCACCGATGGCTTCGGGGGGTAAGTTGGGTGTCATCAGTAGGGCGGGTTTGGCTTTGAATGGAAAGTTGGTTTCGCTGTGTAGGAGTGCCAGTGTTTGGGTGTTGGGTTGCTGGCTACGGATTTTTGCGAGATAAAATAGGTTGGCGATGTGAAGCTCACTGCCTAATAAAATGACATTGGTTGCGGTTTGGCAGGTCTTTACCATTTGTTGATGAGATGGTTTTGGGGGTGTCACGCTTAAGTGGTTAGGTTGCGTGTTGGGCAGGGGATGTTTGCTTAACAGTTGCAGGGTGGTTTGTTGCTCAGTTTGGTTTTGTTGAAATAAAAACAGGGGGTGAACACTGTTTTCAAACGCAAACTGGCAACCAAATTCAATGGCTGTAAAACAGGGGGGGGGGACCCCCCCCTGTTTTTGTGGGGTGGGTAAATTATCCACTGTAACGTTAAATAGCCAAAAATCGCCCTCTTGTTGATGTTGTGAGAGCTGTTTTATGGGGCATTGGATGGCGTAATCAATGGGGTTGTGTGGCATGTTGTTGTACGGTATTTTTTTAAGTTAATGTTGTGTTGGTAAGCAACGTATTACGATAAACGGGGCGACCTTGAAAGAAGGTTTGCTCAATCGTACCAATAAACTCCCAGCCTTTAAAGGGGGTATTTTTGCCTTCACTTATCATGTTTTCAGGTTCGAGAGTCCAGTAACCTTGGGGGTCTAAAATACATAAATCGGCAGATTGATTGTCTTTAAGGCTTCCTGTTTGAATGCCTAAAATATCCGCAGGGTTTTGAGTTACGGAGCGTACAGCGGTCATTAAATCCAGCCCATAATCGTTGACCAATTTAAGCAAGAGGGGCAGAAGGGTTTCTAGCCCGCTGATGCCGATCATGCTTTCACCAAACGGCAGAAGTTTATCGTCTTTATTGAGCGGTGTATGGTCACTCACCACGGCATCAATTACCCCCGTTTTTAAGCCGTTTAACAGTGCTTGTTTGTCTTGCATGCTGCGTAGAGGGGGCGAGACATGAAACAGGCTGTTAAAGCCTAACACATCCATTTCGGATAGATGCAGTTGATGAATAGCAACGTCACAGGTAACGGGTAGTCCACGTTTTTTGGCTTCGGCAATCATCTCCACGGAGCGTGCGCAAGACAGTTGTGAGAAGTGGGCGCGAATGCCTGCCTCTTCCACCAATATAAGATCACGCGCTAAGGCGGTGGTTTCTGCTGAGTGTGGAATTTGAGGCAGTCCTAACCGTGTGCTGACCGCACCACTGTGTGCCACGCCGTGGTTTTTAAGCTGGGTATTTTCACTTTTGAGCATGACCACAATGTTGTGAGATGCCGCGTATTCTAAGGCGTTTTTAAGCGTTAGTGAGTTTTGAATGGGATAATTGGCTTGGCTAAGTGCCACGCAACCGGCTTGTTTTAAGGCGTAAATACTGCTTAAACGTTCGCCTTTAAGTGCTTGTGTTAAAGCGCCAATGGGCATTACAAATGCGGTGGCGGCTTGACGTGCTCGGCGTTGCAGTAGCTCGGTAACGGCTTGGGAATCATTAACGGGCGAGGTGTCGGGCGGGCAGCAAATACTGGTAATCCCACCTGCTACGGCGGCTTTGGTTTCGGAGGCAATTGTACCTGCATAGTGGCTACCCGGTTCGCCTAAACGGGCTTGTAAATCGACTAATCCGGGTAAAATCCATTTGCCTGTCGCATCTATTTCTTTATCGGCGCTAAAGCCTTCGGGTGGGAGGTCGCCAATGCCTGCAATGCGCCCGCGAGCAAGGTAGATATTGGTGATTTTATCAATATTTTGGGCGGGGTCGATGACACGTCCGTTCATAATGGCCTGTCTCATGAATTTTCCTCCGCGTTTGATTTTTGCTGAGACGCTTGCTCGGCGTGATGTTGGCTAAGTTGTGCCGCGTTGCTCATAATAATGGACATAATGGCCATGCGAACGGCAATGCCGTAGGTGACTTGTTCTAAAATCACTGATTGGGGGCCATCGGCCACGGCGGATTCAATTTCTACCCCGCGATTAATGGGGCCAGGGTGCATCACAATTGCATCGGGTTTGGCGAGGGCAAGACGGGCTTGGGTGAGTCCGTAGAGTTTAAAAAACTCTTTTTCACTGGGAATGAGCGCACTGGTCATCCGTTCATTTTGCAGGCGCACCATAATAATCACATCCACGTCTTTTATGCCTTCGTCCATGTCGTGATAAACATGCACACCTAAGGCTTCTGGGTGTTCGGGCATGAGGGTTTTTGGGCCAACGACACGTATTTCACGGGCTTCTAAAATGCTGAGGGCTTGAATTTGAGAGCGTACCACGCGGCTGTGTAGTACATCGCCCACAATGGCGACCTTGAGGTCAAAAATATCACCTTTGTGTTTGCGAATGGTAAACATGTCCAGCATGGCTTGCGAGGGGTGTGCGTGTTGTCCGTCACCTGCATTGAGTACATGCACATGGGGGGCAACGTGTTGGGCAAAAAATTGGGCGGCGCCACTTTGGGCATGACGAATGACAAACATGTCCGCTTGCATCGCCTGTAAGTTCCACAGGGTATCGAGCAATGATTCGCCCTTTTTGGCGGCAGAGGTTTGAATATCCAAGCTGGATACATCGGCTGAGAGGCGTTTTTCGGCAATTTCAAAGGTGGTTCGTGTTCGGGTGCTGGGTTCAAAAAAGAGGTTCATAATACTTTTACCGCGCAGTAAAGGCACTTTTTTGATCTCGTTGGTATTGGGGTTTATAAAGGATTCCGTGGTGTCGAGTATTTCGACCAAATGGGGTTGTTTGAGCCCTTCAAGGGTTAGAAAATGGTGCAGTTTACCGAGTTCGTTAAGTTGAATATTGGGGGCGGAAAGTCGTGCACTCATGCGGTTTCCTCCTTAGGTTGTAAAAGCGTTACCTTTAATGGGTCGGGGCCGGTGACTTTAATGGTTTTATTGCATTCGATGGTCATGCCAACAATGTCCGCTTGAAAGGGCAGTTCTCGGCATCCTTTTCGATCCAGTAGCGTAACTAAGGTGACACTGGCAGGACGACCGTAATCAAAAATCTCATTTAATGCGGCGCGAATGGTGCGCCCAGTAAACAGCACATCGTCGACTAAAATAATGTGTTGGTCATTGATGTCCCAAGTGATATCGGACGGCTTGATGGTTGGGTTTAAGCCAATTTTAGAGAAGTCGTCTCGATAGAATGAGATGTCAATGACCCCCAGTGGATCGGGTAACCCAAGCTTTTGGTGCAGTTTTTGTGCGACCCATTCACCGCCCGTTCGAATGCCAATCATTTTAGGGGCGAGTTTTATGATGGATGCTTGTTGCAATTGCTCACACATGCTTTCGATAAGTGTATCGGCATTAATGTTCAGTTCATCCATCATAAAAAATCCTGCGTTGGTTGGGCGTGTGTTTGGGCAAGCGCATTGGCTTGAAGCCAGTTTTCTAAAATAATTTGCGCGGCATGGTCATCAATGTGGTTCTGTTTCAGTTGACGATTTTCGGCGGCAATGGAGCTGAGTTGCTCTTCCATATAAAAAATAGGGCAGTGATAGCGACCACTGAGGCGTTGCCCAAATTTACGGGCGGGTTGGGTTAGGGCTTGCTCCGAACCGTCTAGTCGCATGGGCAGGCCTACGACAATCGCAACGGGCTTCCATGCGTCAAATAAACGGGTAATGTGCGCCCAGTCGGGCTTGCCATCTTTGCTGTTTACAATGGCTTCGGGGCTGGCGGTTTGGGTAATGGTTTGTCCAATGGCCACGCCAATGCGGCGTAAGCCAAAGTCAAAACCGATCACCACGCCCAAAAGAGGCGCTGTTGATTTACGCTTAGGCATGTCCTGCCTCTAAGGTTAAAAACTCGGGCGATATGCCCAGTGTTTCCAGTGCCACTTGCCATTTTTTTTCCATGGGGGTGTTAAACAGCAAGCTCTCATTATAAGGAATGGTGAGCCAACTATTGCTTTTAATTTCTTGAGCAAGTTGCCCAGATTTCCAGCCTGAAAAGCCAAGGCAGATTAAGAAATCATTGGGGGCTTGGTTTTTACTCAGCGCCTCAACAAAATCATCCGAAAAGGTCATGGTGAGACCATCGGGCAATGCGACAGAGCTTTTCCATTGCCCTTCGGGTTTATGAAAAATAAAGCCTTGCTCCACATCTACGGGGCCGCCGCGTAAAATGGCTTGCTCTAAAAAAGAGACATTTTCGGGGGGGAGGAAATTAAAGTGGCTTAACAGGTCTTGCACTTGAAAGTTTTGCGCTAAATTGACCACAAACCCCGTTGTGCCGTGGTCATTGTCTTCCATAATATAAATGAGAGCTTTTTCAAACCAACTGCCATTTAAGGAGGGCATGGCAATTAAAAAGTGGTGTTCTAATGAGGGTAGTTGTTTCATTGTTCAAATTATAACAGAGGTATGAAAAATATCCCCCTCATCTGTGGTTGTGCTCAGGATTCTTAATTGAAATATTTGAACATTCCATTTCGAGTTAGAAACGGTTTAAGAATTTGTGATAGTTTGGTGATTTTTATGAATTATGCTTTCTGCTGATTTTAACCAATAGGTTTTATCCTAATCCCCAGATAGAAAATACGTTTATAGCGCACCAACAGTAGGCGCTTTTAGGCGAGCCCTTGACGCACCTAGAAAATGTAAAAAAGGACGCATCACCAATAAGGTGACACTGTCTTTTTTACATTCACTATGCACATCAATTGCTTCCACTCTAATTCGCATTTCTATCTGGGGATTAGGGCTTTATTTAAACAGAGGTAGCTTTATGAAAAATTTTAAACAAAAAATACAATACTCATCGCTAATATTAGCGATGAGTATTACAGCAGTTCAAGCATCGTCATCGACGTTTAACGGTATGTATTTTTCACAATCTGACCGGCATGGTATTGCCGTAAATGACGCTATTTTGCAGGATGATGATCTTGTTCGCGGTAATGGAAGTGATGAATTTATTTTTCGAGTTCGGAGTGAAGATAGTCGTAACATAAACGCTCCTCTCCCGTTGTTTAATGGCGTGCTTATCTTCGATAGAGTTAATTTTACAGTTTCTCAAGATGACGGTGAAGTTTCAACAACCGTTTTTTTTAACGATGGAACTTCGATGGATCAAGTTTTAGGAATTTTTTATCGGAGTGGAGGACGTCAGGGTCTATCATCGCAGCTTTTTCTTCTGGATCACAATGCACTTGTTTCGGCTGGTAAAACCTTAAATGATATTAGTGGAGTAAGGTTAGTAGAATATGTTGATCATAATCTGGATTATTCAGATCTTGGTTTTAGGTCAGAAATAGATGCACCTATTTCAATTCCGGATGCGCCCACGATAGAACCTGAACCAGAGGAAAACGAATCTGTTGATCCTTCTGAATTTAATCTTGTATTAGGAAGTTCTGGTCGAGATAGATTGGTAGGTACGAGTGGAGCAGATATTATTAATGGTAGAGGAGGTTCACGAGATGTTTTGATTGGCAGAGGAGGGAAGGATTTTTTCATTTTTGGTGCTGAGGCAGGAAATTATATTCGAAATCGCGATATTATTAGAGACTTTAATGTGAATGAAGATACGTTAGTGCTTGAAAATGGTGTAAAAATTTCCTTTGTTAGAGAGCGAAATAGATCCATTATCATAAGGCTTGAAGGTGCCGACCGAGATGTGATTAAGTTGAGAAATATGAATGCAGATTTTGATTCAATCAATGTTCTATTTCAAGAAGGTACTTTTGAACCGCCTAGCTAAAAAATAAAGGATTTATCATGAAAAATTTTGTTCTATTCTTCTGTTTAGTTTCAATGTTAAATAACAAGGTGAGCGCGAACGAATTAATTGAACCTGCTTATGGTTTATGGGGTGTTGGTATTATTGACCGAGATTTAAATTATGTAAATTCGGAAAAAAATACGACAATTGCGCCGTTTATTTTAGGCGGTTATGGCTCCATTTTTATTGAAGCTAATCGAGCAGGGTTTACTTTTTATCGAGATGGCACTTTTTTTGCCTCTGCGGTAGGGCAGCTTAGAACGCATCAATTTAGAGACTCAAGTAAAACAGGGCAGTTTGAAGAACGAAAGCAAGCGATAGAGCTAGGATTACAAATTGGTGCACGCTTACCCAAGGGTTTTTTTACACGGTTAGCGGTATTGCACGATGTTTCAGGCACGCATGAAAGTTATGAGTTTGATTTACAGCTTTATCGACGAGATTCTTTTGGACCACTCATGTTGTTGTCAGCCATTGGCGTGCAGTATCAGAATAAAGGGTTGGTTAATTACTATTATGGTACGCCTAGTTATCGAGCAAATGATGCGTTGGGTGCGGAGTTGGAATTAATTGCGACTTACCCCGTTGGTAACTGGGGAATATTTGCTGGCACACGTTCGTATATTTTTGACAATCAAGTCAGTGACAGTCCGGTGGCTAATGGAAGTGCCATTATTCAGTTTTTTTCAGGCGTGGGTTATTATTTTTAGGGTATTACAAGCCCTTTTAAGAAGGTAGTTAAGTAGCCTTAATTACACTGTTTTGATCTTTATGTTGGGTGTGATGAATTTGTGATAATTACGATACAGTTATGTGAGTTTTGTTTGTTCTAATACCAATTGTAGTCTTTGCAAGACATGATGAACTTGTGGTTTATGTATGTTTTGTAATCAACAAACGTTAGCTTTTTAATGCAATCTATTTCGAGGAAAACCCATGAAAAAATCAATTTCAATGTTGGCTGTTTTAAGTGCTTTAAGCGCTCCTGTAATGGCAGCAGAACACGATATTACCGTTAATTTAACCAACTTAACAAACGCCATTTATTTTACGCCAGTGGTTGCTGCGGCACATAATGACAGCGCATATATTTTTAGATCAGGTATGGCAGCTTCACAAAATTTACAAGCGTTAGCAGAAGGGGGAAGTATTGCAGGTGTCTCTACCGATCTTCAAGCATCGGGAGCCAACGTAGTTGAAAATCCTGCGGAAGGGTTGCTGGCTCCAGGTGCAAGCACGATGTTTCAATTTATAAAAGATGATAATAATAAATATTTTTCTATTGCCAGTATGATGCTGCCTACTAATGATGGTTTTGTTGGAGCCGACAGTATTAAGTTACCCACTACACCAGGTACTTACACGTATTTATTAAATGCATATGATGCAGGTACCGAAGCCAACGATGAAATCATTAATGGTGGGGGTGCTCTTGGTGCGGCTGGTATTCCAAAGGATCCTGGCGCTGCCGATGGTGTATCTGATAATTCAGGTGGAACAGGTGTTGCAACAGCCGATGATAATACTTCAGTTCATATTCACCGTGGTGTTCAAGGTGACAATGATGCCACGGGTGGAACGAGTGATCTTACAAACCATGTTCATCGCTGGCTAAATCCTGTCGCAAAATTAGTTATCACTGTAAAATAAGGAGTAACGCATGAAAAATTTAATGAAAATCAGTGCGCTTTCAGCAATGATTGGTGCCTCGTTATTATTACAAGGGTGTGGAGGCGATGATAGTAATAACAAAAATTCAAGTAGTAATGTAGAAAATACATATTCGATCGCGGTCACGAACCTCACGAATAATCAAACGCTGTCTCCAGCGGCTATTATTTTACATAGCAATAACTATTCTCCTTTTATGTCAGGAAAAATGGCGAGTTTAGGTTTAGAGCTACTTGCAGAGGGGGGCGATAACAGTGACTTTTTAACGGAGGCAGATTCAAATCAATATGTTATGTCAACCGTTTCAGGCACGGGTAAAATTGCACCAGGAAACACTGAGACCATTGAGGTTACTTCTAATGGTACGGCAATGAACCTAAGCTTAGTCTCTATGCTGGTTAATACAAATGATGGTTTTGCAGCGGCAAGTTCTATTGATATTGGTAAAATTGATTTAAATCAATCGATGACCTTTATGGCTCGAGTATACGATGCTGGAACGGAAGCGAATGATGAATCGATGAGTACGCTACCAGGTCAAGGCGGTGAAGGGTTTAATGTTATGCGTGATGATCGTGATTTTATTATTATTCATCCTGGTATTATTACGATGAACGATGGTTTATTGAGCTCTGATTTAGATGCATCACACCGTTTTGATAACCCAGCAATCAAGCTTGTTGTCACTCGAACGCAATAAAAAAGCATTCAAAAACGGACCATTAAGACACTTGTTTATCTTTGAGAGCAAGTGTTTTTTTACGTTAAAAGTTAAGGATATTTAATGAATCGAAAAATACTTATTGTAGAAGACAATCCTGAAATTGCGAATCTTATTCAATTGCATTTAAACGATATTTTTTGTGAGTCAGATATTGCACAGGACGGTGGTGAAGCACTGGTTAAGTTTTCAAAAACAAAATATGATTTGATTATTTTGGATGTCATGCTTCCGGTGATGGATGGTTTAGATGTTTGTAAAAAAATACGCGAACAAAGCCAAGTCATTCCAATTATTATGCTTACGGCTCGATCTTCTGAACTTGACCGAGTACTTGGATTAGAAATTGGTGCGGACGACTATTTAATCAAGCCTTTTAGTTTTCCAGAGTTATTGGCAAGAGTGAAAGCGCAATTTCGTCGTTTAAACTCATTGAAGTCAGAGAATAAGCAAAAACAAATTACGTTGGGTGAGCTGGTTATTGACATAAATAAACATCATGTCATGCTCAAAAATAAATCTCTGGATTTAACCGCCAAAGAATTTGAACTGTTAGTCCAATTTGCTTCACAGCCAGGAAGGGTTTATAGCCGAACTGAATTATTGGATCAAGTTTGGGGTTATAGCTTTGAAGGTTATGAACATACCGTAAACTCTCATATTAATCGCCTACGCGCTAAATTAGAAGACGATCCATCTCACCCAAAATACCTGCTTACCGTTTGGGGAGTAGGGTATAAATTTAATGAAGAGCCCTTCTCATGATTCGCACACTCTATGCAAAACTTTCTTTGTTGCTCATTGCCTTACTTATCGGTATTGGTGTTTTTTATATTTTAATGAGTTGTTTTACCGTGAGTTATTATCAGCAAAAAGCGGCGCAAGAATTAAGTTTTGATTTAGCTAAAAATCTTGTAATAGACCGAAAAATTGTTGAACACGGAAAAATTAATCAAAAAGCATTAAGCTCAACCTTTATGGAATATATGGTTATTAATCCTAGCATTGAGCTTTATTTAATTGATGTCGATGGACGTATTTTATCTTATTCCGCAGAACCTGGAAAAGTTAAGCGCAAACACATTTCACTTACACCGGTTTATGCCTTTTTAAATGGCGAAAAATTACCGTTGTTAGGGGATGATCCTCGTAGCCACGATAAACAAAAAATATTTTCAGTTACGCCTGTTCCTGAGCAAGGAGAGCGACAAGGCTATCTATATATCGTATTGCACGGAGAGCAGTACGACGATGCCGAACAAATGATGAAGGAAAGTTTGTTGTGGCAACAAGCAGGTATCGCACTGGCGATTAGTTTGTTTATTACCTTAATTATTGGACTTATCGTTTTTCGAAAACTAACGCGTCGTTTAAGATTTTTAGCCATCGATATGGGGGCGTTTTACCGTAGCGATTTTAACGATTTTAATCCTAAAAAAATGATTAAGCGTCCTACGGATGAAATTGATTTACTCAGCAATACGTTTAACCAAATGGCTATTCGCTTGGTTAACCATATAGAGGAACGTCAAAAACAAGACCGTTTACGCCGAGAATTAGTTGCCAATATTTCTCACGATTTAAGAACACCCATTGCGATATTACATGGCTATTTAGAAACGCTTACACTTAAAATCAACACGTTGACTCCGCAAGAGCAACAGACTTATATTCAACAAGCGCTAGAAAGTAGTGAACGGCTTAATACGCTTATTACGGAACTTTTTCAACTTGCAAAGCTGGATTCGAGTACGACTGTGTTAACTAAGTCAGACTTTAATTTGAGTGAATTAATACACGATATTGTGCAAAAATTTCAACTTAAAGCAACGAACAATAAAATAAAATTGGCGATAAATATCCAAAAACGCTCCGTTTCAGTCCATGCAGACATTGGTTTAATTTCGCGTGTGTTAGAAAATTTATTGGATAATTCTTTTAAATTTACGTCTGAGAATGAGCATATCAATGTTTCTGTAACAGAAAAAGAAAATAGTGCCATTATTACAGTGCAAGATAGTGGGAGAGGAATTCCAGAAAAAGATTTACCTAAAGTTTTTGAACGTTTTTACCAAGCATCAAATAATAATCGAACCCAACCTGGTGGGTTAGGTTTAGCGATCGTGAAACGTATAGTAGAGTTACACCAAGGAACGGTTGAGGTGACAAGCACTTTAGAAAAAGGAACCATATTTACGATTAGGCTTCCATTACACTAATTTGCATTTTGATTTACAGGTGGAATTTAGTGTTGATAGTCCATGCTGGGTCTTGTAAGCAGTCTATAGGCAAGTATAAGATTAAGTTTTTAGTTTAAAACATTATTTTGTTGCGTGTATTAACGCGTTTAGTTTTTCGGTTTGACCAAAGACCTCAGCAAATTTTTCGAGCGTCTTTCCTGTGGAATGAGCCTGTTTACAGTCCTCTTTGTAGAGGCGTTTCGCAATGCTCCATTCTGCTTTAACAATCGCACCCATCATGGCCGTATGGCCACGCTTATCTTTTAAGCAAGCATTGGCTCCGTGTTGAAGTAAAATTTCAACAGCATTTTTATTGCCATGATAGGTTGCCATCATTAAGGCGGTATAGCTTTGATGATTACGCAAATCGATTGGAAATCCATGGTTTAAAAATTCGGTAAGAATTTCAGTCTCACCAATTTTAGCCGCCGTAAAAAAATAGTCGGTTAGTTGTTGGTTAGCAGAGGCCGAAAATGGCAGGATGAATAGTGCTAGGATGAGATAGAGTGATTTCATACAATTGCTCCTATGAATCTTGGTTTAGCATTTGATTGGAGCCCCTTTTTATTAGAGGCTCCTTACACTTTTTAGGACGTTTTAATAGTCATTTAGCACAGAGGGTTGAGCGGGTTTTTGGCTAGAAGAGCCTGAAAGTTTTTTGACTTTAGAAAGATCGCCATTGACGGTTTTCGTAATTTTTGTTCCAAAATCTGTATCTGCTTGGTAGAAAAAGCTCAATATAATATGCTTAGTTTTACTGTCTTTTACTTTCCCTAAGTCGCCAGCAAGGTTGTTAATCAGGTTTTCTTTTTCTTGCTTGCTAAAGCTGCGATACAATTTCCCCGCTTGGCTAAAGTTATTTTCATTACTTATTTTTTTCTGTTGTGCCATGCCTGATACGGGTTTTACATCGTAACGAGCACCATTATCTTCTACAAGATTTTCAATTCGACTGGGTTGGTAGTTTACATCAGAGGTTTGTTGACCTTGATTGCCCATGCCATCTTGATTCCAGTTATTAACAGCCACTTTTGCACGGTTAATAGGCAGGTGTTGATGGTTTGCACCCAAACGGTACATTTGAGTGTCGGAATAAGAAAAGATACGACCTTGCAGTAAACGGTCTTCTGATGGCTCTATGCCCGATACGATATTGGCAGGCGAAAATGCCGACTGTTCAGTGGCTTGAAAAAAGTTACCAGGAATACGATTAAGCGTCATCGTTCCCACCTTCATGTCAGGAATATCCAACCACATTTTAGTCGCATCCAAAGGGTTGTAATCCAGTTTTCCAAATTCGCTCGGCTTTAGCGTTTTAATGTATAAATCCCATTTAGGGTAGTTTCCAGCCGTAATGTTTTCATACAGATCATTGGTGGCATGACTAAAGTCTTTCGCTTGTATTTCGGCGGCCTCTTGAGTCGTCAAATTTTTAATGCCCTGTTGTGTTTTCCAGTTAAATTTAACATAGGTTACATCGCCTTGTGCATCAATCATTTTATAGGCATGTACGCCCCAACCATCTGTTTGACGTAAGTTAGCAGGCGTTCCAAAATCAGAATATAGCCACGTTAACATGTGTGTGGACTCTGGTACATGGCTGAAAAAATCAAAATATCGATTAGGATCCTGTTTGTTGGTAATCGGAGAGGGCTTTAGTGAATGCACCATGTCAGGGAACTTGATGGCATCACGAATAAAGAATACCGGTAGGTTATTACCGACTAAATCCCAGTTACCTTCTTCAGTGTAAAACTTGGTTGCAAAACCACGAGGATCACGCAGTGTTTCTGGAGAGCCTTTTGAATGCACTACCGTTGAGAATCGTACAAAAACAGGCGTCACCTGATTGTTATCAAAGAGAGCCGCTTTGGTTAAATCGCTAATGTCTTTTGTGGCAACAAACTCACCATGTGCGCCGGTTCCTCGTGCATGAACTACTCTTTCAGGAATACGTTCTCGGGCAAAACGTTGTAGTTTTTGAATCAGTTGTACATCTTGTAATAAGACGCCTCCGTGTTCTCCTGCGGTATAAGAGTTTTGATTGTCGCCGACCGTGGCGCCATTATCTCGCGTTAATTGTGGTGCTTCAGCGTGTGCTGTGTTCATTAAAATAACCGTAGAGATTGCCAAACTTAGTTTTTTTATCGTGGTATTCATCATATTCTTCCTTATGGATGTAAAAATCTCAATTAACCAGTTGGTATTGTTTTTATGTATCGTTTATCATCTTATTAATAGACAAGAGTAATAGCAATTTGATTTTTTCACTGGTACTGATAGGTTTTTCCTATACAGGAAGGAAATAAAGGGAAATAGATGAATATTCGAGATTTAAAGTATGTGATTGCGGTTGCGGAGTTACGCAGTTTTTCACTGGCAGCAGAGCAATGTTATGTTAGCCAACCAACGTTAAGCAGCCAAATTAAAAAGCTAGAAGGAGAGTTGGATGTAAAGCTGTTTGAACGCTCAAATAAGCGTGTGATACCAACGGCGGTAGGAGAAGAAATTGTTTTATCGGCAAAGAAGGTCATACAAGAGGTGAGTCGTATTCATGATCTTGCAGAGGCGGCTAAAGACCCTTTGTCAGGCCGTTTTAGACTGGGTGTATTTCCGACGCTTGCCACCTATATTTTTCCTAAAATTGTGAAACCAATCAAAACCTGTATGCCTAATTTAAAGTTGATTTTAATCGAGGATAAAACAGATCACCTCATTGAGCAGCTCAACTCGGGTAAAATTGATGCCGCATTGTTAGCCCTGCCTGTTCAGAATGATGCTTTTCATACGAAGGTCTTGTTTGACGATTATTTTTGTCTTGCGGTTTATGAAGGTCATGAATTGGCGAATGCAGATGAAATTGACCAACAGGCTCTGCTTGGCATTAATTTGTTGTTACTGGAAGAGGGACACTGTTTTAGAGAGCAAGCTTTAGCGGTATGCAGCTTAGCGGGGGCAAGTGAAGAGCCAGATTTTCGTGCAACGGGGCTTGAAACATTGCGGCAAATGATTAAGGCAGGAACAGGCATTACATTAATGCCAGAAATTGCCATTGCGGATCATGACTCAGATATTCGCTATATTCCTTTTAAAGAGCCACGCCCAAAACGAACCATAGGGATTGTGTGGCGAAAAACATTGGTTAAAAGCCAGGTGATTGATGAACTCATTAATATTATTATGAGACCTTTTCATAATCTCTAAGTACGAAATAGTATTGACACTCCATATTTACGATGATGCCCCCATTACACTAATTTTGATTTGGGCGTTGAATCTTATAAGTTAAACGTTGCGCCATGGCGTCGGTTTGAAATATTTTTCCATGTTTATCTACAGAAAAAACATATTGAATGCCCATGGATTCTGCAATGGACAGCCATTGCTCTTTTCCGGCAATTAATAGCGCCGTGGCAGCGGCATCTGCGGTGATGGCATTGGGGTGAATGACCGTCACGGAGGAAAAGCTTTGAGCAGGGTAGCCTGTTTTAGGATTTAAAATATGCGAAAAACGCTGACCTTGCGACTCAAAATAGCGTTGATAAATCCCCGACGTCATGACGCTTTCCCCACTTTTTAACTCAATACTGGCCAGCACTTGGGTGGGTTGTTGTGGATTTTGAATACCTACTTTCCAAGGGTCTCCATGTTTAGAGCCGATGGCTTTCATATCGCCCCCAATACTGACGATGGCATTTTGGATGCCCGATTTTTGCAAACTGGCGAGCGCCATCTCAATGGCCAGTCCTTTGGCATTGCCACCAAAATCTAATTGCACATTGGGATTGCTGCTGGTGAGTGTGTTGCCTGTAAATGAAATATCGAGCAGGCTGGGTCGTTGGTTAAGCCAAGCTTGAATCTGTTGTTGGCTCGGGGGAGGCCCCTGCCATGTTTCGGAGTGAAACCCCCATAAATCAACCAGCTGACCAATGCCAGGGTCAAACAGGTTTTGGCTTTGTTGGGTGAGTGTTTGGGAGGTCACAATAAAGTGTTTCACTGAGTCCGCGACTTCAATGGGCTGTTGTAGGGCAATGGCTTGATTGATTTTACTGACAATACCACCTTGTTCCCATGCGTGCCACTGCTGATGAAATTGGTGAAACTGCCGCTCAACTGCTTTAATCGCTGCATTGGCTTGTTTGGATTGATGGGGGGGGGTAAAAATTAAAATCTCAACAAAGGTTCCAAAAACCACAAGGGTGGCTTTGTGTTCGGTGTCTTGAGGCGTGGTGCAACTGGAAAGGGTTATCATAACCGCAATGAGCCAACAGAACCGTTGGGGTTTTTTATAGAATGGTGGTTGAGAAGAAGGTCTGATTTGCATGGTTGTTAGGAAAGCCTGCGTTTATTAAATATAAGCGCTTATTATGCCAGTATAGAGCAAATGGTTTACTTAAACTTAGCGTTAGCGGGAGACAGTCCATGAAATTGCGTTACTGTGCTTTATTTTTAATCGTACAGCTTGCACTGTTAAATACAGCATTCGCATCAGAGACCAGCGGTTTTCCCTTGGGCTTTCAGCCCTCGAAGTTAAGTAAGGATAATATCATTCCCAGCCCAGAAGGAGGGTTTTCGGTCGCCGATGAAATCATGGTTGGGTTTAAATTAGGAACATCTGATTGTACGATTATTTCGATTGTATCAAGTGTCCATGGTCAAGTGATTGGGCAGTCGGTGGCGCTGAGCGTGTATCAGGTTAAGTTAGATAGGCCGGCAACCTCGGTTGATGAGTTGGCTAAATTTATTGCCGTTCTGAAGACGTTTCCTGACGTAATATTTGCTGAACCTAATGGGGTGGGCGATGAAAATAGGGCGGGAGATCTGAGTCACTGAAAAAAGTAAGAATAGCTTGAGACCTGTGCCGCAGTGAATCTACGGACTCAGGTAGAGCTTATTTTAATCAATAAAATCACAATAATGACACCCAGTACCAATGAAACGCCTTGCCAAAAAGCCACTGGATTGCGTTCCATTAAGGGGGGGCGACTTTTATTTAGAAAGGCTTTATTGGGCTGGCGAAGGTTGAAGGTAAATTCGGATATTTCTTCATACCGTTTGTAAGGGTCGGGATGAATGGCTTTTTTAATGGCCTCGTCCACCCAAGCAGGTATCTCACGATCGGTATGCAAGATAGTACGATAACGTAATCTTTTTTGGTCGGCTTTGGTGTGTGCTTTTGCCGCTTGTGTTCCATAGGGTAACTCGCCAGAGAGCATTTGATAGCAGATAACGCCGAGCGAAAATTGGTCAGAAGATGCGGTTCCTACTTCGCCCAAAAAACATTCTGGTGCGGTGTACAGTGCGGTTCCCAGTACGCTTTGTTGTTCAATAGGGCTGTCGAGTTCTGCAAGTCCTGCCACGCGAACCGAGCCAAAATCGATTATTTTTACCGTTGCGGTTTCATCAATCATAATATTATCGGGTCTAAGGTCTTGATGAACCATCTCTTGGCGGTGAAAAGCACGCAACCCACTGGCAACTTGTTCGATAATATTACGAACCGTTTCTAGGTCTGGTTTTGGATTGTCCTGCATCCATTGTTTGAGCGTTATGCCTTGTATGTATTCGGTAACGATGTATAAAAAGTGTCGTTTTCGTGTTTGTTGGCAAGGCTTTAACACATGAGTGCTGTTGATACGGCGGGCAACCCACTCCTCCATTAAAA